>NZ_JAAGLN010000229.1 GCF_010548145.1 Streptomyces sp. SID10853 | reverse complement strand
TCGCGCCGGTCCGCCGGGCCGTACCCGCCCGCCCAGCGCCGTGCGGACCCGGGGCCGCCCGCGCCCGGCGAGCTGATCGCGGCTGTACGGCACCGGGCGGCCCTGGCGCTGACCGCGGGACACCTGGAGGCGGAGGCGGCCGACCTGGTGTACCGCTGCGAGGTGGCCGTACGCCTCGCGCTCTCGCACATCGTGGCACCAGGTGATCTGACGCTCGATCACCTGGTGCGCGACGCGGTGGTGCGGGCGGCGTGAGCGGCGCGTACGGGGGCTCGGCGCGTACTACTTCTTGAGCCAGCCGACCTTGGTGTAGTCCTCGTCGGCGAGGCCGAACGCGCCGTAGTTGGCCAGGCCCTTGCGGACGGCGGAGATCTCCGGGCGCTGGTACAGCTCGATCGAGTGGCCGAGCTTCCAGATCTCCACGTCGGCCTCGTTGTAGAGCTTGACGGCCTGGGCGTGATCGGTGGCCTCGCCGGCCTTCTTCATCAGGGCGTCGATCTTCGGGGAGCCGATCGAGCCGAAGTTCTGGAAGAGGTTCTTGCCCTGCGGCTCTTGGAACACCGGGTAGAGCTTGCTGGTGTACGCCTCGTCGACGTTGCGGAAGCTGGCGAGGTCGAAGTTGCCGGTGTTCACGAACTTGGTGAAGTAGTCATTGGCCGGGACCTTCTTGATCTCGACCCGGACGCCCACAGCGGCGTACATCTGCTGCACCAGTTCGGCCTGGTCCGTCGACGCCGAATTGCCGCCCGCGCTCAGCACGTAGTCCAGCGTGAGCTTCTTGCCGTCCTTGGTGCGCGGCTTGCCCTCGCCCGCGCTCTTCCAGCCCGCCGCGTCCAGCAGCTTCTTGGCCTTCTCGGGGTCGAACTTGTCGAACTCGCTGGTGTTGTCCTGATAGCCCTGCTGGTTGGGCATGAAGAAGTGGTTGTCCAGCGGCTTCAGTTCGAAGGAGAGGTCCTTGGCGAAGCTCGCGTTGATGCCCTTGCGGTCGGTCGCCTCCTGGAGGGCGTTGCGCACCCTGACGTCCTTCAGCGGGCCGCGCCCGCCGTTCAGCGTGATGTGCACCTCGTCCCAGCGCGCCCCGCGCCTGATGGCGGTGTCCGGGTCCTTGACCAGCCGCTTGTAGTCCTCGGGCAGCAGCGCGGGGGTCTCGTCCACCTCCTTGTTGAGGTAGGCGTCCGTCTGGGCGCTGAGGTCGAGGACGCGGAAGACGAGCGAGGACAGCTTCGGCTTGTCGCCCCACCACTTGGGGTCGGGGACCAGGGTGATGGTCTGTCCGGTCCTGTCGTACGAGCCGACCTTGAACGCGGCACCGGTGACCGGGGCCTTCTGCAGCCAGCCCGTGTTGAACTTCTTCGGGGTGTCGATGTACGCGGCCGGGTACAGCGGGTCGAACAGGCGCTGCCAGTCGGCGTACGGCGTACCGAAGGTGATCTTCACGCTGTGCGCGCCGGAGCCCTGCTCGACCTTGGATATCTGGTCGTAGCCGGTGGTGTCGGCCGCCTCGTACGCCTTGTCCCTGCCGTTCAGCGCCGTCCACTGGGCGTGGAAGTCCTTCCAGCTCAGCGGCTTCCCGTCGGACCACTTGGCCTTCGGGTTCAGCTCGTACGTCACCACCTGCGGGCTGGTGGATGTGACCTTCGCCGAGACCAGGAAGTTCGGGTTGGGGTGGCCGATCCCCTTGGCGTCGGCGTCGAAGAGGTCGGGCAGGACCGCCGCGTCGATGGACGCGCCGTCACTCTGCTGACCGTCGACCTGGTTGACGTTGTACTGCGTGATCCACTGGTCGATCGCGAACCGCAGTGACCCGCCCTGCTTGAGGTCGCTCGCCGGATGCGCGTTGATGTTCTGGCTGTCCACCTGCGGAGCGGCCTGCTTCTTGGCCGCGTTGCCGCTGCCGTCGGAAGAACCGCAGCCCGCCACCGCCAGGGTGGCCGACAGTGCTGCGGCGATGGCGACAACGGTGGTTCTGCGCATCGGTGTTCTTCCTCCGGTTCAAGGTGGCCTGATCGAGGCCACAGGCTCCCGAGACGGTAAGTCGATCCCTGGGGCAAAGGGAGACCAACGGTGATGCTGTTATGCATTCTTTGCATGCGCGCAACAAACACTGGTCAAGCTGTATCAACAAGCCGACGAAAAGCACCCGATGAACGACGCCGGAAGATCGACATCGATCAATACCGGACAAAGGCACCGATGGGGCCTGCCGCGGCCGTGATCCCACCACGATCCCCAGCGACCGAACCCCAGCGGAGGACCAACACCCGTGGCCGCCTTCCTGGCCAAGCGACTCGGCTACTACGCCGTCCTGTTGCTTGTCGCCATCTGTCTGTCGTATCTGCTGGCGTCACTCGCGCTCGATCCGCGCGCGTACTACGAGGGCCGCCAGCCGCCCCTCTCGCCCAGCTCCGTCGACCACCACCTCACCGCACTCGGCGTCAACGACCACACACCCCTCCTCAGCCGCTTCGCGACCTGGGCGGGACACGCCCTGCGCGGCGACCTCGGGCAGACGATCGACGGGACGTCCGTGGGCGCCGAGTTCGGCCGGCGGATCGGGGTCAGCCTGCGGCTGCTGCTCCTCGGCAGCATCCTCGGCACGGTCGTCGGCGTCCTTGCCGGCGCCTGGACCGCCGTACGCCAGTACCGGTTCTCCGACCGCACGGTGACGCTGATCTCCTTCGTGCTGCTCTCCACACCGGTGTTCCTGCTCGCGGTGCTGCTGAAGATCGGCGCCATCTGGTTCAACCAGAAAGCCGGCAGCGACGTCATCGAGTTCACCGGCGAGAAGACCCCCGGCCTCGACTCCGGCTTCCTCGCCGTGCTGAAGGACCGCTCGGTGCACCTCCTGCTGCCGACGGTCTCCATCGCGCTCGGCACCATCGCCGGCTACAGCCGCTACCAGCGCTCCACGATGCTCGACGTCCTCGGCTCGGACTATCTGCGCACCGCACAGGCCAAGGGCCTCACCCGGCGCACGGCGCTGCTCAAACACGGGCTGCGGACCGCGCTCATCCCCATGTCGACGTACTTCAGTTACGGATTCCTGGCGCTGTTCACCGGAGCCACCTTCACCGAGACGATCTTCGGCTGGCACGGGATGGGCGAGTGGTTCGTCTCCTCGATCGGCAAGAACGACGTCAACTCGGTCGTCGCGGTCAATGTGTTCGCCGCCGTGCTGGTGCTGCTCTCCGGCTTCCTCGCGGATGTCCTGCACGCCGCGCTCGACCCGCGCATCCGGAACGCCTGAGGAGTACGGACACCATGACCGCTGTCGTAGAGACCGCCGCCGCCGACGCGGCCGGCCAGGGTGCGGAGCCGATACGCCCCGCCGGGCGCGCCGGTGTGGTGCTGCGCCGTTTCGTACACAACCCGGGCGCGCTCACCGGGGCCGTCGTCCTGCTGCTGCTCTTCGTGCTGGCCTTCGCCGGCCCGCTGATCAGCCAGTGGGACTACAGCCACATCGACTACACCGCCCTGCGGGAAGCGCCGAACGCCCAGCACTGGTGGGGTACCAACCGCATCGGGCAGGACGTCTTCGCCCAGACCATCCGCGGACTCCAGAAGTCCCTGCTGATCGGTCTGCTCGTGGCGCTGTTCTCCACCGTCCTTGCCTCGCTGACCGGCGCCTGCGCCGGGTACTTCGGCGGCTGGACCGACCGGATCCTGATGTTCTTCGTGGATCTGCTGCTGGTCTTCCCGTCCTTCCTGATCATCGCGATCATCTCGCCGCGGCTGCGGGACGGCGGCTGGTTCGCCTTCGTCGGGCTGCTCGCCGTCTTCGGCTGGATGATCACCGCACGGGTGGTCAGGTCGATGACGCTGTCGCTGAAGGAGCGCGAATTCGTGCGCGCGGCGCAGTACATGGGCGTCGGGCCCTTCCGGATCATCTGGCGCCACGTGATGCCCAACATCGCCTCCTTCCTCATCATCGACGCGACCGTCGCGGTGGGCGGAGCGGTGATGAGCGAGACCGCGCTGTCGTACTTCGGGTTCGGCGTCCAGTCGCCCGACGTCTCGCTGGGCACGCTCATCGCCTCATCGACGGGCGCGGCCGTCACGTACCCCTGGATGTTCTTCTTCGCAGCGGGGCTTCTGATCATTTTCGTACTCGCGGTGAACCTGGTGGGCGACGGGCTGCGCGACGCGCTTGACCCGACCTCGCGCAAGCGCCGCAGCCGCAAGGGGGCAAAGCGATGACCTCGGAATCCGGTACACCGGTACTCGAAGTGAGCGGCCTGGAGGTCGACTTCGACGGCGCGCCCGCCGTACGCGGGGTGGACTTCTCGCTCCGGCGGGGCGAAGTGCTCGGTCTGGTGGGGGAGTCGGGGTCGGGGAAGTCCGCGACCGCGCTCGCCGTCCTCGGGCTGCTGCCGGGGAACGCGGCCGTACGCGGCTCGGTCAGGCTCGACGGCACGGAGCTGGTCGGCGCATCCGACCGAGAGCTGTCCGCGGTGCGCGGCAGCCGGATCGGCATGGTCTTCCAGGACCCGCTGTCCGCCTTCACCCCCGTCTACCGGATCGGTGACCAGATCGCCGAGGCGGTCCGGGCGCACCAGGACGTGTCGCGCGAGCAGGCCGGGGCGCGCGCCGTGGAACTGCTCGACCTCGTCGGCATCCCGGAGCCCGCGGTCAGGGCACAGTCGTATCCGCACGAGTTCTCCGGCGGGATGCGCCAGCGCGCCATGATCGCGATGGCGATGGCGAACGACCCGGACGTGATCCTCGCCGACGAGCCGACCACGGCCCTCGACGTCACCATCCAGGCGCAGGTGCTCGATGTGCTGCGCACCGCGCAGCGCGAGACCGGCGCCGCGCTGGTGCTTGTCAGCCATGACCTCGGGGTGATCGCGGGGGCCGCGGACCGGGTCGCGGTGATGTACGCGGGGCGCATCGTGGAGAGCGCGTCGGCCGTGGAGCTCTTCGAGCGGCCCCGGATGCCGTACACGCTGGGGCTGATCGGAGCGGTGCCCCGGCTGGACACCGCGGGCGAGGTGCTGGTGCCGATTCCCGGCTCGCCGCCCACGGCCGGGAACACCGGGCCCGGCTGCCCGTTCGCGCCGCGCTGCCCGCTGGCCGGGGAGCCCTGTCTGACGGAGGAGCCCGCACTGCGGACCGTGGACGTGGACGTGGACGTGGACGTGGACGTGGACGTGGACGGGGACGGAGACGGGGACGTGGACGGAGACGGGGACGGGGACGGAGGCGTCGGCCGGGACGGGGACGGGGCCGGGGTCGGGGCCGGGCACACGGTCGCGTGCGTACGTGCCGACGAGATCGCCCGGAAGCGGCTCGGGCCGCTCGATGTGTTCCCGGTCCCGGAGATCCCGCCGGCGGCCGCAGCCCTGGCACCCGCCGAAGGGACCGGCGCCGAAAGCGGCCCGGACGGCTCGGGTCGGGACGGCGCGGGTCCGGACGGCTCAGGCCCGGGCGGCACCGCGCCGGACGACGACACCGTGCTGACCGTGCGCGGGCTCGTCAAGACGTTCCCCGTGCTGAAGGGCAGCGCCTTCAAGCGGCGGGTCGGCACCGTGCACGCCGTGGACGGGGTCGATCTGCGGATCCGCCGGGGCGAGACCCTCGCCCTCGTCGGGGAGTCCGGATCCGGCAAGTCGACCACCCTCTTCGAACTGCTCAACCTGGCGCGCCCCGAGGGCGGCGAGATCGAGCTGTTCGGGCAGTCGCTCGACCGGCTCGGCAAGGCCGCACGCCGGGCGCTGCGCGGGCAGGTGCAGATCGTCTTCCAGGACCCGATGGCCAGCCTCGACCCCCGGATGACGGTCGGTGACATCGTCGCCGAGCCGCTGCGCGCCCAGGGCACGGACCGCAGGACAGCGGCCGGACGCGTCCCGGGGCTGCTCGCACAGGTCGGCCTCGACCCGGCGCACGCCACCCGCTTCCCGCACGAGTTCTCCGGCGGCCAGCGCCAGCGCATCGGCATCGCCCGCGCCCTGTCGGTCGGGCCGAAGCTGCTGGTCCTGGACGAACCGGTGTCCGCGCTCGACGTGTCGGTCCAGGCAGGCGTCCTCAACCTGCTGCAACGGCTCAAGGCCGAGCTGGGTCTCGCCTATCTCTTCGTCTCGCACGACCTGTCGGTGGTGCGCCACATCGCGGACCGGGTGAGCGTCGTCTACCTCGGGCGCACCGTCGAGTCCGGGACGGTCGACGAGGTCTTCGAGCGGCCGCGGCACCCGTACACCCAGGCGCTGCTCTCCGCCGTGCCGCTGCCCGACCCGGTACGCGAACGCGAGCGGCAGCGCACCAGGATCCTGCTGCCCGGTGACCCGCCCAGCCCCACCCAGCGGTACGAGGGCTGCCGCTTCCGGGCCCGCTGCCCGGTCTTCGCGCGGCTGGGCACGGACGAGCGGACCCGCTGCGAGAGCGAGGTGCCGGTGGACAGGGAACACGCGGCCGGCCATGTGGCGGCCTGTCACTTCCCGGCGGTACGCGAGGTGGTGTGAGCGGCCCGGCCCGGTGCACCGCGCCGGGCCGGAGCGGCGACCGGCGCGGGGCATCGGCCGAGGCGGTGAGCGGCGGCCCCCGTCAGTGCGCCGAGCCGGAGATCTGCAGCCCGATCACGCCCACGATCACGAACGCGATCGAGACGAGCTTGAGCGTGGAGACGATGTCACCGAGGAAGATCATCCCGTAGATGGCGGTGCCCGCCGCGCCGATGCCGGTCCACACGGCGTAGGCGGGCCCGACGTCCAGCTTCCGCAGCGAGAGCGTCAGCAGCCCGAAGCTGCCCAGCGCGAACGCGGCGAAGGCGATCGTCGGCCAGAGCCGGGTGAATCCGTGCGAGAGCTTGAGACACACGGCAAAGCCGGTTTCGAGAAGTCCCGCGACCACGACCAGCAGCCACGCCATTCAGTGCCTCCCCTTGGGGCCTGTCGTCCGGATCAGGCCGGGCTCGCTTTCAGCGATTATGCATTCAGCCAGGTCGGCCGGGCGGTAAACCGGTGGATCAGTCGCCCTCGCGCCGCTCCCGGGTCGCCAGCAGCCTGCGCAGTGACTCCAGCCGCGCCGGGTCGGCATGCCCCCCGGCCACCCAGGCGTCCAGGGCGCACTCCGGCTCGTCGTGGCTGCAGCCGCGCGGGCACTCCTCCGTACCGGGCACCAGATCCGGGAAGGCGAGGATCACCCGCGACGGGTCCACGTGGTGCAGTCCGAAGGAGCGCACCCCCGGGGTGTCGACGACCCAGCCGCGTTCGTCCGGCAGGGGGAGCGCCAGGGCCGATGTGGTGGTGTGGCGGCCGCGCCCGGTGACCGCGTTGACATGGCCGGTGCTGCGCCGGCGGTCCTCCGGCACCAGCGCGTTGACCAGGGTCGTCTTGCCGACACCGGAGTGACCGACGAACGCGGTGACCTTGTCGTTCAGGAAGTCCCTGACCCGGTCGGCGGCCTCGCCCTTCGCCAGTTCGTCGCGGCTGGTCACGACGTACGGGATGTCGAGCGCCCCGTACGAGGCGAGCAGTTCGTCCGGCGACGCGAGGTCCGACTTGGTGAGGACGAGCAGCGGCGACAGTCCGCCGTCGTACGCGGCCACCAGACAGCGGTCGATCATGCGGGGGCGCGGTTCGGGGTCGGCGAGGGCGGTGACGATCGCCAGCTGGTCCGCGTTGGCGACGACCACCCGCTCGAAGGGGTCGTCGTCGTCGGCCGTGCGGCGCAGCACCGAGGTGCGCGGCTGGATGCGCACGATGCGCGCCAGGGTGTCCTTGGCGCCGGAGAGATCCCCGACGATCATGACCTGGTCGCCCACGACGGCGGCCTTGCGGCCCAGCTCACGGGCCTTCATCGCGGTCACAGCGCGCCCGTCGACCAGACAGGTGAGCCGGCCCCGGTCGACCGTGAGGACCATGCCCTCGGCGGCTTCCTCGTGCTTGGGGCGGATGTTCGTACGGGGGCGGTTGCCCTTGGGGTTGGGGCGGACGCGGATGTCGTCCTCGTCGGGGTTCTTGCCGTATCGGCGCATCGCGTCAGACCTTGAGCATTTCGGTCCACATCTCAGTGAAGTCGGGGAGGGTTTTGGCGGTTGTCGCCACATTCTCGATCTGTACGCCGTCGACGGCGAGCCCGATGATCGAACCGGCCGTGGCCATGCGGTGGTCGTCGTACGTGTGGAAGACGCCGCCGTGCAGCGGGCGCGGGCGGATCCGGAGCCCGTCCTCCGTCTCGCTGACATCGCCGCCGAGCCCGTTGATCTCCGCGGTCAGCGCGGCCAGCCGGTCGGTCTCGTGCAGCCGCAGATGGGCCACACCGCGCAGCGTGGACGGGGAGTCCGCCAGCGCCGCGACGGCCGCGATGCCCGGGGTGAGCTCGCCGACCTCGCTCAGATCGACGTCGATGCCGTGGATCCGGCCCGACCCGGTGAACTCCAGACCGCGCTCGGTCAGCTCGCAGCCGCCGCCCATCGCGGTGAAGATCTCCCGCAGCGCGTCCCCCGGCTGGGTGGTGTGCGCGGGCCAGTCGGGGATGGTGACCCGGCCGCCGGTGACCAGGGCGGCCGCCAGGAAGGGCTGGGCGTTGGAGAGGTCGGGCTCGACCGTCAGATCGCGGCCGAGCACGGCGCTGGGGGAGACCCGCCAGACGTTCGGCTCGCCACCCGTCTCCGGCTCGTCCACCTGGGCGCCGACCGCGCGCAGCATGTCCACGGTCATCCGGATGTGCGGCAGCGAGGGCAGCGTGGCACCGGTGTGCCGGACCTCGACGCCCTGGTTGAAGCGCGGCGCGGAGAGCAGCAGCGCCGAGATGAACTGGGACGAGGACGACGCGTCGATCTCGACGCGGCCGCCGTCGAGCGCCCCGCCGCCGTGCACCGTCAGCGGGAGCGCCCCGCGTCCGTCGTCGTCGATCCGGGTACCGAGGGTGCGGAGCGCGTCGACGACGCCGTGCAGAGGGCGCTCGTACGACCTGGGGTCGCCGTCGAAGCGGACGGGGCCGTCGGCGAGCGCGGCGACCGGCGGCAGGAAGCGCATGACCGTACCCGCGTTGCCCACGTCGATGGTGGCCGGGCCGTGCAGCCCCGCCGGGATCACCCGCCATGCCTCGCCGGTGCCGCCCGTCGCGCCCACCGCGGCGGAGCTGGACGACACGGTCTCCTCGATGCGCACGCCCAGGGCCCGCAGGGCGTCGGCCATCAGGAGCGTGTCGCGGGAGCGCAGCGGGCGGCGCAGCCAGCCCGGTTCGGCGGCGAGGGCCGCCAGCACGAGACCGCGGTTGGTGACCGACTTCGATCCGGGCACGGTCACCGTCGCGTCGACGGCTCCCGACGCGTACGGGGCGGGCCAGTGAGCGGTGTGCACGGAACTTTCGGTCATGGCCCTCACTTTACTGATGGCCGGGGGGCCGGGACGCCGCCCGTCTCACAGGCCAAGCAGCCAGCGTCCGCCGCCGATGAGCGAACAGAGCGAGACGACGTGGAAGAGCAGCAGCCACACCGTCGGCGGGACATGGGTGAGCCGGCCGAGCTGGTCGGCGTCCGAATCGCCCGCGTGGCCGCGTACCCGCTTGCGCTGCAGCTCGAAGGCCGGGCGCACCCCGCCGATGAGCAGGAACCAGACAGCCGTGTACGCGAAGGCCGCCTGCACCTCGGCGCTGGTCAGCCAGGAGATCAGGACGAATGCGGCGCCCGTGACGATCACGGTGAGCGCCCCGTACGCGTTGCGGATCATCACCAGCATCGCGAGGAGCAGGACGCAGGCGGCCCACAGGAAGAGCGTGATGTGGTCGGCGGCGAGCAGCCAGGCGCCGCCGAGCCCCAGCAGCGGCGGCGCGGTGTATCCGGCGCCCGCGGTGAGGATCATGCCGAGCCCGGACGGCTTGCCGCGGCTGACGGTGAGACCGCTGGTGTCGGAGTGCAGCCGGATGCCGTCCAGGCGGCGCCCGGTGAGCAGGGCGATCAGACCGTGGCCGCCCTCGTGGGCGATGGTCACGGCGTTCCGGGTGAGCCGCCATATGCGGTGCGGGAGGACCGCGAGCAGCGCGACGACGCCGGTGACGATCACCAGCCACTGGTCGGGGTCGGACTGAGCGGCGAAGACGCGGTCCATGGGGGGAAGGGGCTCCTCGGAAGATGGCGGTCGTGGCAGTCTGGCAAATATGTGCGGACGGTTTGCAGCGAGTCGTGGACCCGAGGATCTCGCAGGGGTCTTCGGGGTGGAGCAGGGGGACCCCGCCGAGACGGTGGTCCCCGACTGGAACGTGGCACCGACGAAGACGGTCCAGGTGGTCCTGGAGCGTCCACTGAAAGACGCGGTATCGCGCCGTCCGGTTCGGCAGCTGCGCCATCTGAAGTGGGGACTCGTGCCGTCCTGGGCGGCTTCGCCCGATGGCGCCGCCCGGATGATCAACGCACGGGCGGAGACGGTCCAGGAGAAGCCGTCCTTCCGCCGGGCCTTCGCCGCCCGCCGCTGCATCGTCCCCGCCGACGGCTACTACGAGTGGATGACCGAGCCGGACGAGCGGCGCCTGGAGGTCGAGGGCAAGAAGAAGCGGGCCAGGAAGCAGCCCTACTTCGTGACGCCCGCCGACGGGTCGGTGATGGCCTTCGCCGGTCTGTACGAGTTCTGGCGGGACCCGGCGCTGCCCGGCGACCACCCGCAGGCGTGGTGGGCGACCTGCACGATCCTCACCACCGAGGCGGAGACCACCCCGCTCGCCGGGCAGGGCGCCGGAACACTCGTCGGACAGGGCACGGGGCAGAGCGCGGGACAGGACACGGGACAGGGCGCGGGGCACGGAACCGGGACCGGGCCGGACACCGCACAGGGCGGAGAGCGCCGCGGACCGGTCGCAGGGCCGGAGCAGCCGGCGCGGACCGGTGCCGGTGGCCCCCGTTCGCTGGCCGCGATACACCCCCGGATGCCGCTGATACTGACCCCGGACCGCTGGGACGACTGGCTGGACCCCGGGCACACGGACCCGGCACGGCTGGCCCCGCTGCTCGAACCGCCGCCCCCGGGACTCGTACGGGCGTACCCCGTGTCCACGGCGGTCAGCAATGTTCGCAACAACGGCCCGGAGCTGCTGACCGCACTGGAGGCCCCAGAGGAGGGCACACTCTTCTGATGTGACTCAGAGCATGATCGTGGAGAGTGTCGACACCCCCGCCGGTGAAGCCCGCATCACCTGGCATCCCGCCGCACGCCCGCACCTCTTGATCGCCCTAGGCCATGGCGCCGGCGGCGGTATCGAGGCCCGCGACCTCCAGGCGCTGGCCGCCGCGCTGCCGCCGCTCGGAGTGGGCGTCGCGCTCGTCGAGCAGCCCTGGCGGGTGGCAGGCCGGAAGGTCGCGCCCGCCCCGAAGACCCTGGACACCGGGTGGCGCGCCGTCTGGCCCGCGCTGCGCAGACCCGGACTGCCGGTGGTCG
>NZ_JAAGLN010000228.1 GCF_010548145.1 Streptomyces sp. SID10853 | reverse complement strand
GGCGGTGCGTGAAGCGGCCGCACGCGGAGCCGAGGGGCTGCCCGAGGCCCTGGACGAGCTGGCTGCGACCACTGCCGCGCAGGAGCCCGGGGGCCGCTCGGGGCGGCCCGCCTGGTGGCCGGCGGCGGTGCTGGCCCAGGTGATGATGACCGTCCACCAGATCCTCGGAGTGCTCTGGCTGGTCGGTGTGGTGGTGGGCGTGCTCGACGTCGCTCCGCTGACACCCGTCCTGGTCACGCTGGCCGGGACCGTGGGCGGCCCGCTCGTGGAGTGGGCGTGCGGGGTGGCGGTACGGGGGCCCGCGCACCGGTACGGACAGGAGGCCGAACGCAGGCTCCGGGAGGCGGCCGCCGCGTGCGGCAGGGCGAAGGTGCTCGACCCGGTCGGGGCCGAGCTGCTGCGGTACCGGGAGGTACGCGAGCAGTACGTGACGGTGAACGGGTTGTCCACAACCGGCAAGTAGTCCACAGGCGCGAGCGGAGCGGGTCTCCCCGGGCCAGCATGGAAACCGGGGCCGTCACGGGACGGCCCCGCAGGACCATCGCCGGCACGGGGAGGCAGGGATCATGAACGACACCTTGGTGACATTGGTGGGAAATGTGGCGACGCAGCCTGAATACCGGGATTCGGTCACCGGGGGAATGGTGCGATTTCGCTTCGCGGTCACCGCACGCCGCTGGGACCGGGAGAAACAGTCCTGGACCGACGGACCGACGAGCTTCTACACGGTGTGGGCCTGGCGGACGCTGGCCGCGAATCTGTCCGGTTCCGTGTCTGTCGGCGAACCACTCGTCGTCCACGGCAGGTTGAAGGTGCGCGACGACGACAAGGACGGGCAGCGCAGATTCTCGGCCGATATCGAGGCGCTGGCCGTGGGGCACGACCTGACGCGCGGTACCAGCGCCTTCAAGCGTGTGGCCAGGGCGGATACGTCCCTGACGGAGCGTCCGAAAGATCTGGTGGCCTGACCGGGGCCGGGGTGCGCCGAAGCGCCACCGGGCCCTGGGGGGTGGTGATTTGTCGATATGGTCGGGTCGCGGAGGCGATTCGCGATAACGATTCCGATTCGGAATGGTTATCAGAGGCCATGTGTGGAGACTGTGTTGCTCCTGCGTCCTTAGGATTCGCAGATACTCACGGGGCATTTGAGTCTGCCGGCGAGGAACTTCCCCCACGCGCGCCACGAGGCGCATCGCGCGAAGAGTCCTTGCCCGAAGGGGAATTCTGTGTTTTCTGCGGTTTCTGTGTTTTCTGCGGGTCCTGGTTCCCGCATACGGCGGCTGGGCACCTCCCGGCTGGCCGCCGCGGCCCTGGCTGCGGGGCTGGTCGCCGGTGGTGCGATGGCAACTGCCGGGCCTGCTTTCGCCGATGACGCTCCCGCCAACTCCTCCGGCGTCACCGCCACCCTGGACAACCCCGGGGTGTCGGTCGGGGACAAGGTCGTGATCGACGGTGCCAACGAGACGGCCGGGCTCTTCGAGCTCAAGGTCGACGGCGGCGGCTCCATCAAGACGTACTGCATCGACCTGCACAACCACACTCAGGCCAACACCTCCTACCGTGAGGTCACTTGGGCCGAGTCCTCGCTCGCGCACAACAACGACGCGGGCAAGATCCGCTGGATCCTCGAGCACTCCTACCCGCAGGTGACGCCCGCTTCGCTGGGTGCGAACCTCAATGTCACGCTGACCGACGCCACGGCCGCGGCCGCCACCCAGGCCGCGATCTGGCACTTCTCGGACCACGTCGACGCGGTGCCGAAGGACGAGGCCGGCCGGAAGCTGACCGAGTACCTGGAGAAGTCCGCGGCCAATGTCGCCGAGCCCTCCGCCTCGCTCTCGCTCGGCCCCGCCGACGTGGCGGGCCACCCGGGCGAGTCGATCGGCCCGGTGACGGTCTCCACCAACGCCGCCAAGGCCGAGGTCTCCCTCGCCCCCGACGCGCCGCAGGGCGTCACGGTCGTCGGCAAGGACGGCAAGCCCGTCACCAGCGCGGTCAATGGCACCCAGCTCTTCTTCAAGGTCCCGGCCGGCGCCCAGCCCGGATCGGCCAAGCTGAACGTCACCGCGCAGACCACGGTGCCGATCGGCCGTGCCTTCGTCAGTGACTCCAAGAGCCAGACCCAGATCCTCGCGGGCACCAGCACCGCGTCGGTCGGTGCGGTCGCCTCGGCCAACTGGGCCAGCAAGGGCGCCATCCCGGCCCTCTCCGCCAAGAAGGACTGCGCCAAGGGCGGCGTCGACATCACCGCCGGCAACAAGGGCGATGAGGCGTTCGCCTTCGAGCTCGCGGGCCAGAAGCACACGGTCGAGGCCGGCAAGTCCGAGACGGTGACCGTCCCGGTCGCCGAGGACCAGGCGTACGACTTCACGATCAAGGGCCCGAACGGCTTCGAGAAGCGCTTCCAGGGCGTCCTCGACTGCAAGACGGCCGGCAGCACGCCCACCCACAGCGCCACCCCGACGCCGAAGCCCAGCGCGGCCTCGGCCGGCGGCAGCACCTCGGGCACGCACGGTGGCGGCGGCGACCTGGCCGAGACCGGCAGCTCCAGCTCCACCCCGGTGATCGCCGGTGTGGCGATCGCCCTCGTGGTGCTCGGCGGCGGTGCGGTCTTCATGCTCCGCAGGAAGAACACCGCGGGTCACTGACCCCGTGGACCGGTCACCCGAGCGTGACTGAGCAAGTGAAGTGACCGCGGTACAGCGGCCCCGGTACGCCTCGGCGTGCCGGGGCCGTCTGCGTGCTCACCGTCTGTGTGCTCACCGTTCGCGTGCTCGCCTCGCCGGCCGCGTACCGGGCAGCACGTGCGAAAGGGGGCTGCGGGTGACCAACCTTGACAGACAGCGACGAATCTGCCTCCGGCCGCCGCAGGTCAGCCGGGTGAGTGCCGGGCAAGGGCAGGCGGTTTCCGTCTCCGGGTGGCTGTCAGGCAAGATGGAGTACATCTGCCCACACATCTAATGCCGGACGGTTTCTCTTGGCTGAGTTCATCTACACCATGCGCAAGACGCGCAAGGCGCACGGCGACAAGGTGATTCTCGACGACGTCACCCTGAACTTCCTGCCCGGCGCGAAGATCGGTGTCGTGGGCCCCAACGGTGCCGGTAAGTCCACGGTTCTGAAGATCATGGCGGGCCTTGAGCAGCCCTCCAACGGTGAGGCGTACATCTCGCCGGGATACAGCGTCGGCATCCTCATGCAGGAGCCGGAGCTGGACGAGTCGAAGACCGTCCTGGAGAACGTGCAGGACGGCGCCGCCGAGATCATGGGCAAGCTCAAGCGCTTCAACGAGGTCGCCGAGCTGATGGCGACCGACTACACCGACGCGCTCATGGACGAGATGGGCAAGCTCCAGGAGGACCTGGACCACGCCAACGCCTGGGACCTGGACGCCCAGCTGGAGCAGGCCATGGACGCCCTGGGCTGCCCGCCCGGCGACTGGCCCGTCGTGAACCTCTCCGGCGGTGAGAAGCGCCGCGTCGCGCTCTGCAAGCTGCTGATCGAGGCGCCCGACCTGCTCCTCCTCGATGAGCCCACCAACCACCTGGACGCCGAGTCGGTGAACTGGCTGGAGCAGCACCTCTCGAAGTACCCCGGTGCTGTGGTGGCCGTCACCCACGACCGGTACTTCCTGAACAACGTCGCCGAGTGGATCCTCGAACTCGACCGCGGCCGCGCGCTCCCCTACGAGGGCAACTACTCCACGTACCTCGACAAGAAGGCCGCCCGCCTCAAGGTCGAGGGCCGCAAGGACGAGAAGCGCGCCAAGCGGCTCAAGGAAGAGCTGGAGTGGGTCCGCTCCAACGCCAAGGGCCGCCAGACCAAGTCCAAGGCCCGCCTCGCCCGTTACGAGGAGATGGCGGCCGAGGCCGACAAGATGCGGAAGCTGGACTTCGAGGAGATCCAGATCCCGCCGGGCCCGCGGCTCGGTTCCATCGTGGTCGAGGTCGAGAACCTCTCCAAGGCGTTCGGCGACAAGGTCCTCATCGACGACCTGTCCTTCACGCTGCCGCGCAACGGCATCGTCGGTGTCATCGGTCCGAACGGCGCGGGCAAGACCACGCTGTTCAAGATGATCCAGGGCCTGGAGACGCCGGACTCCGGCGCCATCAAGGTCGGCGACACGGTCAAGATCTCCTACGTCGACCAGAGCCGCGCCAACATCGACCCCAAGAAGACCCTCTGGGCGGTCGTGTCGGACGAGCTGGACTACATCAACGTCGGCCAGGTCGAGATGCCCTCGCGGGCGTACGTCTCCGCGTTCGGCTTCAAGGGCCCGGACCAGCAGAAGCCGGCCGGTGTCCTCTCCGGTGGTGAGCGCAACCGCCTCAACCTGGCGCTGACGCTCAAGGAGGGCGGCAACCTGCTGCTCCTCGACGAGCCCACCAACGACCTGGACGTCGAGACGCTCTCCTCCCTGGAGAACGCGCTGCTCGAATTCCCCGGTGCGGCCGTGGTCATCTCCCACGACCGCTGGTTCCTCGACCGCGTCGCCACGCACATCCTGGCGTACGAGGGCGACTCCCGGTGGTACTGGTTCGAGGGCAACTTCGAGTCGTACGAGAAGAACAAGGTCGAACGCCTCGGTGCCGACGCGGCCCGCCCGCACCGTGCCACGTACAAGAAGCTGACGCGAGGCTGACCGTGCGGCACATCTACTCCTGCCCCCTGCGCTGGTCGGACATGGACGCCTTCGGGCACGTCAACAACGTCGTCTTCCTGCGGTATCTGGAAGAGGCGCGGATCGACTTCATGTTCCGGCTGGCGCCGGGGGACGGTTCGCCGTCGTTCTCCGGCGGGTCCGTCGTCGCCCGGCACGAGATCGACTACGTACGCCCTCTGGTGCACCGGCACGCGCCGGTCACCGTCGAGTCCTGGGTGACGAAGATCAGCGCCGCGTCCCTGACCATCGCCTACGAGGTGAAGGACGAGGACCAGGTGTACGTACGGGCGTCGACGGTCGTCGTCCCGTACGACCTGGAGGCGCAGCGGCCGAGGCGGATCACCGCCGATGAGAAGTCCTTCCTCCAGGAGTATCTGGACCAGCCGGGAGTGCTCGCGGCATGACGGGGCTCCCGCTGCGGCTGGTCTTCGCCGACGCCGGGGAGGCGGCCGATCTCGCCGCCTTCCTGGCCCGGCTGATCCACTACGACCGTGCGGCGGCGGTGCGGCTGCAGGCACGGGCCGACGGCGGTACGGAGCAGAGCCTGGCCGTCTTCGGGCGGCCGCCCTCGTTCGAGGTACTGGCCGTCCGGACGGCGCGGCTGGCCGCCCAGGCCGAGCTGGACAGCACCGTCTCGGCGGGCGAACTCCTCGAATCCATCGACGAGCAGGGCGCGGCGGCCACCGTACCCGGCGCTGTCACCGGTCCTCCGTGGGCCGGTCTGCTGCCGCCCCGCAGCGGCTGGCGGCAACTGCCCGGACTTCCGTCGCCCGACGCGCTGCACTCCGCTGTGGCGGCCGTGGTCGCCGAATTCCGTGTGCGTACCGAGGAGTTGCCCGCCGACCGGCGTACCCGTGCCGAACTGGACCGGATCGGGCGGGAGATCTGGTCCCGGCCGGTCGGTGACACCGCCCTCCCGGTCCGCGCGGCACACGCCGCCCACTCGCTCGGCTTCCTGCGCCCGGTCAGGGTGGCCGTTCCCGACCTCTCCACCGGCAGCGGTACCGGTCACCTCGGCGGCAGCGGCCACTCCGGCCCGTACACGCTGCTCGGCGCCGGCTCCTGGCTCCGGCTGCGCACCCCGTACGGCTCGACCGCCGTCCGCGAGGCGTCCGGCCTGGGCGGGCTGAGCGTCACGCCTACGTAGGGCTGCCCGCGCAGGGCTCCTCTTACAGCAGGTACGGGGCCGCGCCGGCGTTGTCGCCGGGCCCGGCCCGGCAGCCCCTAGCCTTCGGTGTTCACCATGGAGGCCGCCGCGTACGTCAGGTACTTCCAGAGCTGCCGCTCGTGCTCCTCGGCCAGGCCGAGCTCGTCCACCGCGGCCCGCATGTGCTTCAGCCAGGCGTCGTGCGCGGCCCGGTCCACCTGGAAAGGGGCGTGGCGCATACGCAGCCGGGGGTGGCCGCGGTTGTCGCTGTAGGTGCGGGGGCCGCCCCAGTACTGCATCAGGAAGAGGGCGAGCCGTTCCTCGGCCGGGCCGAGGTCCTCCTCCGGATACATCGGCCGCAGCAGGGGATCTCCCGCGACGCCCTGGTAGAAGTGGTGGACCAGGCGCCGGAAGGTCTCCTCGCCGCCGACCTGCTCGTAGAAGGTCTGCTCCTGAAGCGTGCCGCGCGGGATCTCTGTCACCCCTCCATGGTCGCAGACGCCACGACGGAGGTCGGCCCTTCGCAGGGGCCAGGCCGTACGGATCGCGTCGTCCGGGTCCGGCCGCCGACCGGACCCTTCGGGTTCGCTTCCCCGCGCGGGGCGCAGCAGAGTGGAGATATGGGTGCAGACCAGGCATTGCGGGCGGCGCTGGTGCGCGAGATCGCGGAGAGCGGCGCACTGCCGGATCCGGCCTGGCGGGACGCGTTCGCGGCGGTGCCGAGGCATCTCTTCGTGCCGTACTTCTTCGTGGACGGTGAGGAGGGTGTGGGCCGCCGTGAGCGGCTGTGGGGTGAGGACCCGGACCCCGAGCGGCGCAGGCGCTGGCTTGAGGGTGTCTACACCGATCAGCCGCTGGCCACCCGGATCCGGGACGGCGAGCTGATCTCGTCCAGCAGTCAGCCCTCACTGATGGCGCGGATGCTGGACGGGCTCGCGGTGCGCGACGGGGACACCGTGCTGGAGATCGGGGCGGGCAGCGGCTACAACGCGGCTCTGCTGGCCCACCGGCTGGACGACTCGCTGGTCACCACCGTCGACATCGACCCGGAGATCACCGAATCGGCGCGCACTCATCTGTCGGCCGTCGGCGCTGCTCCGGCCGTCGTCACCGGGGACGGCGCGCTGGGCTGCCCCGCGCGTGCCCCGTTCGACGCGATCATCGTGACCTGCGCGGTCCCGTCCGTACCGCGGGCCTGGCTGGCGCAGAGCCGCCCTGGCGCACGGATTCTCGCCCCGCTCGCCACCGGGCTGATCGTGCTGCGGGTACGGGACGAGCGGCACGCGCAGGGGCGGTTCCTGGAGACGCCCGCCTACTTCGTACCGCTGCGTGGCACGGCCGGGTCCGAGCAGGCGCTGCGCGGCGGCGGGCTGCCGCCCAGCGTGCTGAACGACGCCCTCTTCCGCTTCGTCCTCACGCTGACGGCGGGCAGCCTCGACCCGGTGGAGGCGTTCTCCCTGTGGGAGCGCGAGGGGCGCCCGCAGCGGGAACGGTTCGGGGTGACGGTGAGCGGGGAGCACGAGTGGGCCTGGCTGGACGACCCCGAAGGGCCGTACACCTGGCCGCTCGTCCCCCCGGCCCACCGTCCGGTGGCTACTGCCCCCGGTGGATCCTGATCGTCGTCCAGGCGCCGACGTGTACCCGGTCGCCCTCTTCGAGCGGGATCGGTACGTAGGGCTGGATCGGGTCCTCGGCACCGTTGACCGTGGTGCCGTTCGTCGAGTTCTGGTCGACGACGGCCCAGGAGCCGTCGGGCTGCTGCACCAGGACCGCGTGCTGGTGCGACACCCCGGGGTCCTCGGGCGGGACCGACAGGTCGACGTCGGGTGACTCGCCCGTGGAGTGCCTGCGCCGGCCGATGGTGATCTGGTTGCCGGTGAGCGGAAGCCGCTGCTCGGGGGAGTAGGCCGGCAGATTGAGCCCGGTGGCCTCGGGGCCGCTGCGCTGCATCATCGCCATGAAGTACTCACGGTCGGGGCCCACCGTGACCGACCAGCCGGCCGGCGCCTGGGCCTGCTCGGCCGAGGGCCGGCCGGGGTGGCCCTGCTGTCCCTGACCGGGGTGGCCCTGCTGGTCCGGCCGTCCGGGACCCTGCTGAGGCGGCTGCGGAGGCTGGGACTGCTGCTGCTGCTGCTGCTGCGGGGGCTGGAACTGCTGCGGGGGCTGGGGCGGCTGATGCTGCTGTGGGGCCTGGTGTTGCTGTGGTGCCTGGTGTTGCTGAGGCGCCGGAGGCTGCTGAGGTGCCTGGTCCTGCCCCCGATCCGGCCCCTGGGGCTGGGCCTGGGACGGCGGCGGGAGCAGCCAGTCGTCCGCCGCGTTCGGCTGCTCGGGAGGCTGCGGGGCCTGCGGTGCTCTCGGCGGCTGGGCGAACGAGGGCGGCGGCGGAGGTGCCTGCCGCTGGTACGCCGGGGGCGGAGGCGGCGGGGCCGGCCGGCCGCTCGGCGCGTTCGTCAGCGGCTCGGCGGGACGGTTGATCTGCGAGGGCCGCGAGCTCTGGTAGTCGAACGAGTCCGGCGGCCTGGGCGGCTGCTGCTGGGTCTGGAGCCCCGGCGGCAGGTTCGGGGCCACCGGTGTGTACGAGGTCGCGGTGTTGGTCAGGAAGTTCCAGCGGCACTCTTCGCAGAAGGGCGCCCCCGACTCACGCGGCGTACGGCACTGCGGGCAGATCTCGGCCTGGGCCGTGGGCTCCGGCGGATAGCCGTAACCGGCCGCCGGGTTCGCGCGCGGCGGCTGCTGCTGAGGTGAGGGCTGCTGCGACGCGGGCTGCTGGTGTGCGGGCTGCTGGGGCACGCCACCGCCTGCGTACGGCGGGGGCGGCGGGGGAGGCGGCGGCACGGCGCCCATGCGATGGCCGCAGACCTCGCACCAGTCGTCGGATCCCGACTGGTGTCCGTTCGGGCAGGTCGGCATGGAGTCGCTTCCCCCTCTCCTCGTCCGGCCCGGAGGCCGCAAAACGTCACTTCTGCTGCTTATGGTGCTTTTTCTGTTACTTCTTGACGCGAACTGTCTTGGTGGAGCGCGTTTCGAGGGTCATCTCGTCCGCCTCCGCCACCTTTGCCTTCAGTCGCACAGTACCGGTCGCTTCGTCGACGACGTCCACCACCTTCGCGAGCAGTTTCGCAGTGTCCGCGTTCCCCGAGGCTGCCGCAAGCTGCACCGCGCGGCCGAGCTTCGCCGTCGCGCCGTCCAGATTGCCCGACTTGCGGGCATCCAAACCTTGTTGAATGACTTGAGCCAGTTCCGCCTGACCCGTGTAGTGCGCGACCTGCGGGTTGATCGACGTCGATGCGGTCATGTCGTCCGTCCACACCGCGCGTACCAGGCCCTGCGAAAGTGTCTGCGGCACGCCCCCCGCGGGGTCGGGCAGGACGAGCGACACCCGGGCGGCGAGCATCTCCTGGCCGATTCCCGCTTCCGGCACCTGGACGCAGACGTGATAGTCGCGGGACTCGTCGCCCCATGAGCCGGTCGGGTAGTCACCGGCGCGCGGCCCGACTTCGGTCCGACGGCCCGTCAACTGCTCGACTGTGGGCGCCACTTGTTTGACGAACTTGATCTCCACGCCGACCGGTGTCCAGAGCCGCAGCGCGACGTCGGCGATCTCCTTGCCCATCGCGTCCTCCATCATCCGCGTGAAGTCCGCGGAGAGCCCCGAGGGGTCGGCCACGATGTCGGCTGTGCCGAGCAGCGCCGACGCGATCCCGGTGACCTCCTTGACCTCCCAGTCCGTACCGACCCCGCGGGCGTCACAGGTGAAGCGGCCGGCCGCGGCGTCCAGCGCGGCCCGCAGATCCTCCGGCGCCTCGTGTTCGTTGCGGCCGTCGGTCAGCAGGATGCCGTGCCGGATCTGCGGTACGGCGCCGCCGGCCGCGTCCGGGGTGTTGAGCAGCCGGTCGGCGAGGCGCAGCCAGGTGCCGATCGCCGTGCCCCCGCCGGCGCTCAGCCTGCGCAGCGCCTCCCTCGCCTGGGCGCGCGTCGTCCGGCCCGCGACGGCCAGCCGGCCGTTGCCCGGATAGATGTCCTTCGCCACATGGGTGCCCGCCACCACGGAGAACGCGGTGCCGTCCCGCAGGGCGTCGATCGCGGCCGCCGTCGCTTCCCGTGCGTTGCGCATCTTCGTCGGCGGGTAGTCCATCGAACCCGAGCAGTCCACCATGATCACCACGGCGGCGGGTGCCTGTCCCGGACCCGGTACGGACCCGGTGTTCGCGCCCGCGAGGGCGGAGCCGCTGGTTCCGCCGCCGGTCGATGTGACCGTGACGATCGCGTTCACCTCGCGCCCGCCCTCCGGCAGGTACTCGTTCTGGTACACGTCTACGGAGAATTGCGGCACGTTGGACTTGGAGAAGTTGGCCATCTGACGGGCTCCTTGACGACAACGCGGCAATTTCAACAGAGTTAACGAGACAGCTGGATCAACGAGACAGCTGGGCCGACGGGGACAGCCGAGTCAACGGGACAGGGTCGAATTCACGCCTCACGCCTCACGCTTCCGTGCCTTCACGCCTTCACGCCTTCACGCCTTCGTGTGGGCGGATCCTGCCCTCTGCGGTGGCATCGGGAACGGCACGACGGCCACTGTTACGTTGTCGTGGCCCCCGCCGTCGAGCGCATGGCCCACGAGCACCTGCGCACTGTGCAGCGCCCGGGTGGCCGCGTCCAGCGGGACGATCCGCGCCATCTGCTCGGCCGACTCCGCGTAGTTCCACAGGCCGTCCGAGCAGACCACCACCACACCGGGCCGGTCCGGCTTGAAGGACGCGGTGTGCGGCTCCAGTTCGTACGCGTCCGCGCCCAGCCAGCCCGTGATGGCGTGCGCCCGCTCGTCCGCGTACGCCTGCGCCTCGCCCATCAGCCCGTTGGCGACCATCTGCGCCGCCCAGGAGTCGTCCTCGGTGAGCCGGGACGGGTGGGTGGTGCGGTCGTCGGGCACCCAGTACACCCGGCTGTCGCCCACCCAGCCGACGACGAGCAGCCCGCCCACCGTGATGGAGGCGACCAGGGTGCAGGCCGGGGCGTTCTGATGGCGGCGCGAGTCGTGCTCCATGGCCCCGGTGGGCTCGGCGGCAAGGGCGTTGACCGCTTCCGAAGCGGCGATGATCGCCTCGTGCAGGGCCTGCTGGGGATGCGTGCCCGCGGGCAGCGAAGCCAGCAGCGACTCATTGGCGGCCTCCGCAGCAGCGGCTGATGCCTCGTCGGGGCGGGTCGCCGACGACACCCCGTCACAGACGATCGCCACCGTGGCGGCCGAGCCGTCCGGCAAGTTCACCGATGACACCGCGAAGGCGTCCTCGTTCCGGTGGTGGCGCAGCCCGCGGTCGCTCACCGCGGCCACAGCTTCCAGCTCCTGCTCCATGTGGTCACGCTCGCGGGGCTGGGCGTGACCGCAGTTCTCGCAGTAGCCGTCGCCGTCGATCCGGCCCGTGCGGCAGGCGACACAGACCTTCGCGCTCTCCGCCGCCGCAGGGGCCTCTGCCGGGGCCTCCGCGGCGGCGCCCGCCGGGGCCTCCGCCGTGGCCGCTGCCGCGGTCCTGGGATCCGGTGCGGGCAGCGCGTGCGCCTCGG
>NZ_JAAGLN010000227.1 GCF_010548145.1 Streptomyces sp. SID10853 | reverse complement strand
GCGGCCGCGCCCCGGGCCGGCTCGCCGGCCGCGCCGGTCCCCGGCTCCACCCAGTCGCTGCGGCTCGACGCGGTGTCCGCCGACCGCTCCACGGACCATGCGGCCACTGCCGGGCTGTCCCGGCAGAAGGTCAAGCCGTTCTCACTGGTCGGCGTGGTCTGGAACGACAAGAAGGCCCACCTCGACGGCACCGTCCAGGTGCGGACCCGGCGGGTGGGCTCGACGGCCTGGACCGGCTGGCAGTCGGTCGAGACCCGCAACGACGACCACGCGCCCGACCCCGGTACGGCGGAGGCCGAGTCATCGGCGGTGCGCGGGTCCACCGCCCCGCTCTGGGTGGGCGACTCGGACGCGGTCCAGGTCCGCGTCCGTACGAAGGCGCCCGCCGGATCCACCCGCGCAGCGGCCCCCGCGCTCCCGAAGGGGCTGCGCCTGGACCTGGTCGACCCGGGCCCGGACCCGCAGCCGACTGACCCGCAGCCGACTGACCCGACGGCGGCTGATCCCACGGCGGCTGATCCGACGGCAGCTGACCCGACGGCGGCCGATCCCACGGTGGCCGACCCGCAGCCGGCTGACTCGACGGCGGCTGATCCGACTGCGGCTGACCCGACGGCGGCTGATCCCACGGCGGCCGACCCGCAGCCGGCTGACCCGACGGCGGCTGATCCGACGGCGGCCGACCCGACCGCGGCTGATCCCGCGGCCGCCGACCCCACCTCGGCCCACCCCACCTCGGCCGACCCCACCGCCGCCGACGCGAGTACCCCCGGTTCCGAGTCCGCCGCTCAGGCCGCACCCACCGAGCTGCCCGCCCTCAGCAAGGAAGCCACGGTGGCCGAGCTGGAGCAGTCGGGAGCCAAGGCCGGCCCGTACGTCGCGCCCCGGCCGCGCATCGTCACCCGCAAGGGCTGGGGCGCCGACGAGAGCGTCCGCGAGTCGGCCTTCCTCTACACGGACACCGTGAAGGTCGCCTTCGTCCACCACACCGCGACGGGCAACAACTACACCTGCGCGGAGGCCCCCTCACTGCTGCGCGGCATCTACCGCTACCACGTGAAGAGCCTCGGCTGGCGCGACATCGGCTACAACTTCGTCATCGACAAGTGCGGCACCATCTACGAGGGCCGCGCGGGCGGCGTCACCAAGCCCGTGATGGGCGCCCACACCCTCGGGTTCAACACCGACAGCACCGGAGTCGCCGTCCTCGGCACCTTCACATCGGCCGAGCCGCCCGCCCCCGCCGTCACCGCGCTCTCCCGTTTCACCGCGTGGAAGCTCGGCCTGACCGGCGCCGACCCGGCGGGGAAGACCACCCTGGTGTCCGACGGCGGCAACCGCTACGAGAAGGGCACAGAGGCGAAGCTGAACGTGATCTCCGGACACCGCGACGGATTCGCCACCGAGTGCCCGGGAGCGAAGCTCTACGACAAGCTCGGCGCGATCCGCAGCGCGGCCGCCCGCTACCAGGGCCGCTGACCCCTGCCGTCCGTACGGCCCGTCCGGCCTGCCCGCACCCCGTACCGCACCGTCTGCATACACTGGCCAGCCCGTTAAAGGGGTCATCGGAACACCCATAGCCCGATGACCCCTGAAGGCCCGCCCCAGCAGGAAGCAGAGACGTCAAGGTGACAGAAGCGATTCTCCTGGTCGGCGGCAAGGGCACGCGGCTACGGCCGCTCACGGTCAACACACCCAAACCGATGGTCCCGGCTGCGGGAGTCCCGTTCCTCACCCATCAGCTCGTCCGCGCGCGGGCCGCCGGGGTCGACCACATCGTGCTCGCCACCTCGTACCTGGCTGAGGTCTTCGAGCCGTACTTCGGCGACGGTTCCGCCCTGGGCCTGCACCTGGAGTACGTCACCGAGGAGGAACCCCTGGGCACCGGCGGCGCCATCCGCAACGTCGCGGAACGCCTGCGCTCGGGGCCGGATGAACCGGTCCTCATCTTCAACGGCGACATCCTCACCGGACTGGACATCGAGGCCCTCGTCACCACCCACGAGACCTCGGGCGCGGATGTCTCCCTGCATCTGACGCGGGTGGACGACCCGCGCGCGTTCGGCCTCGTCCCCACCGACGGCACCGGCCGGGTGACCGCCTTCCTGGAGAAGCCGCAGACGCCCGAGGAGATCGTCACCGACCAGATCAACGCCGGGGCGTACGTCTTCACGCGCTCGGTCATCGACACCATCCCGGCCGGGCGCCCCGTATCGGTCGAGCGGGAGACCTTCCCCGGCCTGCTCGGCTCGGGCGCCCACCTCCAGGGCATGGTCGACTCCACCTACTGGCTCGACCTGGGCACCCCGCAGGCGTTCGTACGCGGCTCCGCCGACCTCGTACTCGGCCACGCCCCGTCGCCCGCGGTGCCGGGCCGCTGCGGCGACCGGCTGATCCTGGACAGTGCCACCGTGGCCCCCGGCGCCAAGGTGACCGGCGGCACCGTGATCGGTGCGGGCGCGGTCGTCGGCGAGGGCGCCAGGATCGACGGCAGCACCGTCCTCGACCACGCGGTCGTCGAGCCGGGCGCGGTGGTCACCGACTCGCTGATCGGGGCCGGGGCCAGGATCGGGGCCCGCTCGGTACTGACCGGCGCGGTGATCGGCGACGGCGCACAGGTGGGCGCGGACAACGAGCTGCGCGCCGGGATAAGGATCTGGTGCGGTGCCGTGCTGCCGGACGGTTCCGTGCGCTTCTCGTCCGACCAGTAGCTCCGGCCAGTAGCCTCTACGGAGTGGCAGGACGTTTCACCGCCCGGGTCCCGGGTCAGTACGGCCCCGTCGACCTCGGTCTGGTCCTCGGGGTGCTCCGCCGTGGCCCCTGGGACCCCACGTACCGGACGACGTCCGACGGCGCGGTGTGGCGGGCCAGCCGGACGCCGGACGGGCCCGGCACGCTCCGGATCGCCGCGGACGGCGCGGAGGCGTGGGGCCCCGGCGCCGACTGGCTGCTCGCGGGGCTTCCCGGGCTGCTGGGCGAGCTGGACGACCCGTCGGATTTCGTACCGCGCCACCGGGTGGTCGCCGACGCGCACCGCCGCCGCCCGCAGCTCAGGCTCTGCCGTACCGGTCTGGTCCTTGAGTCGCTGATCCCGTCGGTCCTGGAGCAGAAGGTGACGGCGGACGAGGCGTACCGCGCCTGGCGGCGGCTGCTCCGCGCGTCCGGCACACCTGCGCCAGGTCCGGCCCCCGAGCACATGTATGTGATGCCCGATCCGCGCGGCTGGTCGCTCATCCCGTCCTGGGAGTGGCACCGCGCGGGCGTCGACAACAAGCGCGCGTCCACGATCCTGCGCGCGGTACGGGTGGCCCGCCGCCTGGAGGAGGCGGCCGGGATGGCTCCCGCCGACGCGGCCCGCCGCCTGGAACTGATCCCCGGCATCGGCCCCTGGACCTCGGCGGAGACGCTCCAGCGCGCCATCGGGGCCCCGGACGCGGTCACGGTCGGCGACCTGCACCTGCCGGGCATCGTCGGCTACGCGCTGACCGGCCGCCGGGGCGTCGACGACGACGGAATGCTGGAACTCCTGGAGCCGTACGCGGGCCAGCGCCACCGCGCGGTCCGGCTGATTCTGCTGACGGGCCGGGTCCCGCAGCGCCGCACCCCGAAGATGCCACGTACGGACATCGCCCGGCTGTGACACGTCCACCTCGAAGCCGCCGAGGCCCGGCCGGCGTTCGAGGCCGCTTTCCAGCGCCATCGGGGCCACGAGCCACCTCCCAGCGCCGACCGGGAGACCGAGACCATCTTCCAAGCCCCTCCGGGGGTACCTCCAGCGCCGTCCGGGGAGACCGAGGCCGCCTTCAAGCCCCTCCGGCGATCGAGGAGCGGGGTGTCCGGGGCGGAGCCCCGAAAAGCGGCGCAGCCACACGCACTCGCCCCCTCACCGCACCGTGATGAACTCCTCCACAGTCCGCCCGGGCCGAGGGGCCGCCGCGGAGGCCGGATGACCGACCGCCACAGCCCCCATCGGCTCCCAGCCGGCGGGCAGCCCCAGCACCTCCCGCACCACGTCCCGGCAGAACATCGTCGAGGACACCCACGCCGACCCCAGCCGCTCACCCGCGAGCGCCACCAGGAAGTTCTGTACGCCCGCACCGGCCGCGACGGTGAACATCTCGCGCTCCGCCGCGTCCCGCCGGTCGTCCCCGTACGTGTGCGACCCGTCGAGCACCATGCAGGGCACCGCCAAGTACGGTGCCCGGCGCAGCACTTCACCGCGGCGCACCCGCTTGGCGATGGACTCGTCCGACTTGCCGTCGCGCCGCAGATCCGCGATCCACGCGTCCCGCATCGCGTCCAGCAGCCCGGTGCGCGCCGCAGCCGACTCCAGGAGGACGAAACGCCACGGCACCGTGTGGTGCGGGGCCGGCGCGGTGAGCGCCGCGGCGACCGCGCGGCGCACCGCGCCCGGGTCCACCGGCTCGTCGGTGAAGTCGCGGACCGTACGCCGCTGGGTGACCGCTTCCCGTACCGCCTCGGACGTACCGAGCCGGAACATGTCGTCGGCGGCGACGCGCACCATGGCACGCGCGCCCCCGGAGGCGCCGTCGGCGTCACGGGCATCGCCACCGTCGGCGGCCGGGTCCACCACGAGCTG
Organism: Streptomyces sp. SID10853; assembly: GCF_010548145.1. Taxonomy (GTDB): domain Bacteria; phylum Actinomycetota; class Actinomycetes; order Streptomycetales; family Streptomycetaceae; genus Streptomyces. Next base: position 6,787 of record NZ_JAAGLN010000227.1, on the reverse strand, counting down.
CGGCAGACCGCGGACCACCGCGACCGGCAGGCCCGCCGCCTTGCCCTTCACCAGGTCGCCCGCGGCGGCCAGTTCGTCGGCGGTGGCGACGACCGTGGCGCTCAGCGGGTTGCCGTACGCGTCCGTGCCGCCGCGCAGATCGTCGAGCACTCGCACCCCGGCGGCCCCGATCGCCACATCGGTGAGGCCGTTGCGCCACGGCCGCCCGAAGGTGTCCGTGACGATCACGCCGACCTCCACGCCCAGCGCGTCCCGCAGACCCTCGCGGATCGCCCGCGCCGACCTGTCGGAGTCCTCGGGGAGCAACAGGACGGTCCCCGCAGGGGTGTTGGAGGCGTCGACCCCGGCGGCGGCCATCACCAGGCCCTGCCGGTTCTCGACGATACGGAGCGTGCCGCGCCGCGCCACCACCCGTACCGTCTCGGCGTCGATCGCCGCCTCGCGGTCGACGGCCTGCACGATCCGGCCCTCGGCCTTGGAGACGATCTTGGAGGTGACGAGGACGACATCGCCGTCCGCCAGGTCGGGCGCTGCGGTCGCGATCAGCTTGGCCAGGTCGTCGCCCTCGCCGACTTCGGGCAGCCCTGGCACGGCCCGGACGGTGAAGGACGTCACGCCCTGACCTCTTCGGCCAGGGTGAGCGCCTCACGGGCCATCGCCGTGGTCGCGTCCAGATCCGTCATCATCAGCGGCACGGCCCGGCAGCGGATCCCCGCTTCCTCGATCCCGGTCACGGACGCGGCGTCGACGGTGTCGACCAGCCAGCCGTCCAGCAGCCCGGAACCGTAGTGCTCGGCGACCGCGGCCGCTGTCGACTCGACGCCGACCGCGGCGAGGACCTTGTCGGCCATCCCGCGCACGGGCGCGTCCCCGACGATGGGGGAGAGCCCGACGACGGGCACACCGGCGTCGGCGATGGCCTCCCGGATGCCGGGCACGGCGAGGATGGTGCCGACCGAGACCACCGGGTTGGACGGCGGGAAGATGACGATGTCGGCGGCGGCGATGGCTTCGAGCACGCCCGGGGCGGGCTTCGCCCGGTCGGCGCCCACCGGCACGACGGCCGCGGCGTCGACGGACGCGCGCAGCCGCACCCAGTACTCCTGGAAGTGAATGGCCTTGCGCTCGCCGTCGAGGTCGACGGCGACATGTGTCTCGATGCGGTCGTCGGACATCGGGATGAGCCGCACCCCCGGCTGCCACCGCTCGCAGAGCGCCTCGGTGACGGCGCTCAGCGGATAGCCCGCGCCGAGCATCTGGGTCCGCACGATGTGCGTGGCGAAGTCACGGTCGCCGAGCCCGAACCACTCGGGTCCCACGCCGTACGCGGCGAGTTCCTCCTTGACGGTGAAGGACTCGTCGGTACGTCCCCAGCCCTGCTCCTCGTTGATGCCACCGCCGAGGGTGTACATCACCGTGTCGAGGTCGGGGCAGACCTTCAGCCCGAACAGATGGATGTCGTCACCGGTGTTGCCGATGACAGTGATGTCCGCGTCAGGCGCGGCCTTCTTGAGGCCACGCAGGAATCGGGCACCACCGATGCCGCCGGCCAGAACCACAATGCGCATGCGAACAGTCTGTCAGGCGAAGCCTGGTTCCTGTCAGGCGGGAACGGGGTCTTGTACGGCCGGGATCGCGCACTGGGGGCTGTGCATCGGCATCTCGGTCAGGCCCGGGTAGTAGACGTGCAGGCTCACGGCCGGTTCCAGTGAGTCATTGACGACCTCGTGGGAGTACCCCGGCGCGAACACCCGCTGGGCGCCCGCCTCCAGTACGCGCCCGCCGCGCTCCGTACGCTCGGTCAGCCTGCCGTCGAGGACGGTCATGACACCGGACGAACGCCCGTGGCCGTGCGGCCCGCTGCCCTGCCCGGGGACCCAGCTGAGCAGCCAGATCTCGTAGCCGGCCGGGGGCTGTGGCTGCCCTGTCAGGGCGGGACCCGGGGCTTGGGGAACGGTGCGCAGCCGGTGGTACCAGCGGGACACCGCGTCGTACTCGACGAGATGCGCCCACTGGCCGCGGTCCGCGGCGATGGCGCGGGCCAGCCCGGCGAACTCGGCCACCGTGGCCGGGTGCTCGCGGGCGGGCTTGAGCAGGTGCTGGACGGCGAGGATGTCGCCTGCGATCTGGAGGTCGCTGTCGCTGTTCATGGTGCGGGGGTTCCTCGGCAGTGAAGTGCTGGGGTGTCGCAAGAAAGGTGCAGTCAGGGCTGCGGGAAGACGCTGGAGCTCGATGGCATCAACAGCAGGAACAGCAACAGCACACCTGGACAGCGCTGCGGAACCCACCGGTGTGGGTCGCGGAGAACGCTGCGGTCGCTGGCATGGGAACTAGAAGAACGGCTCTCGTGCCCCTTGTCAACCTGATGACCGATTTGGGCGTAATGTTTCACCTCATCCGGTTACTCCGTCCGGAGAGAGGTTTGTTCGCCCGCCGTCGCGGAGATGTGGCGCAGCAGGCCCCGCCGTAAACATCGCAGGGATCGCAAACGTCGCAGAAATCCCGTGACCGGACTGTGATCTTGATCGCTTCGACGGGTGCGGCGAGAACGGGACCGGCCTCAGTGGAGTCTCAGTCTGTGAGGGCGTCAGCTCTCCCGGGCCGGGAAGGCGCAGGTATGGGCCAGTGGCATGTGTCAGGTTTTTAGTGATTTGAACACTTTCCGCATAGCCTTGGTTCCGCAGAGTGAATAAGGGGCCCAATAGCAGATCTCGGCTTGACTGGCTCGGATCCACACACTTGTAATTTCACTCGTGTCGTTCGGCCGAAATCGGTAGCGACAGCAACACGGGGACGCAAAGACGGACAAGGGGCGCACATGACCGAGCTGTTCCAGCAACTGCTGGTCGAGGACGCGGACGAAGAATTCGGCTGGCAGGAGCGCGCGCTGTGCGCCCAGACCGACCCCGAGTCCTTCTTCCCCGAGAAGGGCGGTTCCACCCGCGAGGCCAAGAAGGTCTGCCTCGCCTGCGAGGTCCGCTCCGAATGTCTTGAGTACGCCCTTGCCAACGACGAGCGGTTCGGCATCTGGGGCGGTCTGTCCGAGCGGGAGCGCCGGCGGCTGAAAAAGGCCGCCGTCTAGCACGGCCCGGCCGCCGCCCGGCCGCCGTCCGGCCACCCGCGCCGGCGGTCCTCACCGGCCGCGTGCTCCGGCCGTCCGGCCGGGAACCGGGACAAGTCCATGCACACCACCCGGTCCGCCGTCCGTCCCCCTGGGGCGGGCGGCGGACCGCTGTCCGAGTCAGCCGTTAGTGTGGGGCCCCGTCCGCGATGCACCAACGCCCCCACGGGGCGCGTGCGTCCACCGCATCCGCACACCAGCCTTCCGGGGGGCCACGCCACCCGGACTCCGGCCGGAGGGGCCCGTACCTCGATGTCCGTGCACAGCCAATCGACGGCCCCTTACGAGGCCGCAACGCCTGCGTTCGCTCCCGCGCACCCACCCGAATTCCCGCAGCATGTCGTCACCGCCGTCCTCGTCACCCACGACGGCGCCCGCTGGCTGCCCGACGCGCTCGCCGGGCTGCTCGGCCAGGAACGGCCCGTACAGAACGTCGTCGCGGCCGACACCGGCAGCGCCGACGCCTCCGCGAGCCTGGTCACCGAAGCGCTCGGCGGCGAGCGGGTGTTGCACCTCGCACGCCGCACCGGCTTCGGCGCAGCCGTCGACGAGGCGGCCCGCACCGCCGGAGTCCTCACCCCCGAGGAACTGCCGTACCTGAAGCGGCCGAGCGGCTGGGACCCGGTGAGCCGCAGCTGGCGCGACGACGCCTATGACATGCCCGAACTGCCGCACGGCGAACCGGTGCAGTGGCTCTGGCTGCTCCACGACGACTGCGCCCCCGACCCCGACGCGCTCACCGAGCTGCTGCGCGTGGTCGACAACGACCCGCACGCCGTCATCGTCGGACCCAAACTGCGCGGCTGGTACGACCGTAAGCAACTGCTCGAAGTCGGCGTCTCGATCGCCAACAGCGGACGCCGCTGGACCGGACTCGACCGCCGTGAACAGGACCAGGGCCAGCACGACCAGGTCCGCTCGGTGCTGTCCGTCTCGACCGCCGGCATGCTCATCAGGCGGGACGTCTGGGAGGAGCTGGGCGGCTTCGACCGCAGGCTGCCCCTGATGCGCGACGACGTCGACCTGTGCTGGCGTGCACATGCCGCGGGCCACAGCGTCGTCGTCGCACCCGACGCCGTACTGCGGCACGCCGAGGCATCGGCCCGCGAGCGCCGGCCCATCGACTGCGTGGGCCGCTCCGTCGCCAGCCCGCACCGCGTCGACAAGGCCGGCGCCGTCTACACCCTGCTCGTCAACACCCGCGGCCGCGGAGTGCCGTACGTCCTGCTGCGGCTGGTCTTCGGCACGCTGCTGCGCGTGATCGCGTACCTGGTCGGCAAGGCGCCGGGACAGGCACTCGACGAGGTCGCCGGGCTCGTCGGCACCCTGCTGCGCCCCGAGCGGATCCTCGCCGCCCGGCGCGCCAGAGGGGCGGGCACGGTCGAAGCGGGCGAGCTGCGGCCCCTCTTCCCCCCGCCGGGAGCCACCGTCAAGGCCACCGCCGAGCAGGTGGTGGGCCATTTCGGCGGTAGCTCCGACGTAGAGGCCGGTTCACGGCACGGCGCCGTCGAATCCGGTCCGGGCGGCGACGACGCCGACTTCCTGGAGATCGAGCAGTTCGCCCGGCTGAAGCGGATAGCCCGCAAGCCGGCCCCGGTGCTGTTCGCCGTACTCCTGCTGGTGTCGCTCATCGCCTGCCGGGCGCTGCTGGGCGGAGGCGCCCTCGCGGGCGGCGGCCTGCTCCCCGCGCCCGATCACGTATCGGAGCTGTGGAACCGCTACGCCGACGTATGGCACCCCCTCGGCACCGGCGGCACCCAGACCGCCCCGCCGTACCTCGGCGTCCTCGCCGTCTTCTCCACCGTTCTGCTGGGCCACACCGGGCTCGCGCTCACCCTGCTGCTGGTCTGCTCGGTCCCGCTGGCCGGTCTCACCGCGTACTTCGCCTCCCGGCCGCTCACCGGCTCCCGGCAGCTGCGGGCCTGGGGAAGCATCGCGTACGCCTTCCTGCCCGCCGTGACCGGCGCGCTGGCCGGAGGGCGGGTCGGTACGGCCGTACTCGCCGTCCTGCTGCCGCTGATCGCCCGCTGCGCCGTCGCAGCCTCCGGCGTGCGCGGGGAGCGCGGAAGCTGGCGGGCGGTCTGGGCCTATGCCTTCCTGCTCACCCTCACGATGGCCTTCACGCCCGTCGTGTGGCCGCTCGCCGTGGTCATCGGGATCGCGGTACTGGCGCTGCACCGTGACGAGATCACCGCGTACGGGCTGCGCTTCCTCGCGCTCGCCGGGACGCCCCTCGTGCTGCTGGCGCCCTGGTCGCTCTCGCTGCTCACCCAACCATCGGGCTTCTTCCGCGAGGCCGGTATGGAGTTCGGCAAGGGCTCGGCCTCCGCGCTCGACCTGCTGGGCATGAGCCCCGGAGGCCCGGAGACCGCCGGCGGGGTACTGCTCATCGGCGTGGTGCTCGCCGCGCTGGCCGCCCTGCTGCGCGGGGAGCGGCAGTTCGCCATCCGCGGCGCCTGGGCGGTGGCCCTGCTCGGCCTCGTCTTCTCGGTCCTGGCCAACAGGTCAGGATGGGCCGGCCCCACGACGCTCGTCTACGGGATCGCGCTGCTGGCCGCCGCCGTGCTCGGCGCGGAGGGCGCACGCGGGCGCGTGGCCACCCAGAGCTTCGGCTGGCGCCAGCCCGTCGCCGGGCTGATCGCGATCGCCGCGCTGCTCGCACCGGTGATCGCCGCCTTCAGCTGGATGGTCAGCGGCGCCGACGGGCCGCTGGAGCGGCGGGACCCGGTGCAGGTCCCGGCGTTCGTCGCCGAGGAGAGCGGCACCCGCGACCAGGCCCGCACCCTGATCCTCGGCGGGACATCTCCCGGCGAGGTCTCGTACACGCTGGTGCGCGGCTCGGGCGGCAGACTCGGCGACGCCGAGCTGGCCCGCGCGGGCGGCAGCAGCCCCCGGCTCGACAAGATCGTGTCCCGTCTGGTCGCCGGCTCCGGCGCCGACCAGTCCAGCCAGCTCAGCGGATACGCCATCCGCTATCTGCTGGTCAGGGACGGAGCGCCACGCGAGATGAGCCGGGTGCTCGACGCCACCCCGGGGCTGAGCCGGCTCAGCCAGCTGGACGGCAGCGAGCTGTGGCGCGTCGACCGGCAGGTCGCGCGGGCCACCATCGTCTCCGGTACGTCCTCGGACGCCGCCACCGATGAGGGCCAGTCCGTCGCCGCGGGCCCGGTGGACATCCACACCACCGTCCCGGCCGGCAAGTCCGGCCGTGTCCTGCGGCTCGCGGACTCCGCCGACCCGGGCTGGCAGGCCACCCTGGACGGCCACGCGCTCACCAGGACGACCGTCGACGGCTGGGCCCAGGGCTTCGAACTCCCCACCCAGGGCGGCAAGCTCGACGTCAGCTACGACGAACCCCTCACCCACACCCTCTGGGTCTGGGTCCAGGTGCTGCTCGCCATCGTCCTGCTGGTGCTCGCCCTGCCCGGCCGCCGGGTGCGGATCGACGACGACCTGCCCGACGAGGAACTCCCGGTACCGGCCGAGCCGGTGGCGGGCGAGGGCCGCAGGGCCCGCAGGCTGCGCGCCGTTGCCCAGGCCGAAGCGGAGGCGGCGGGGGCCATGGACGCCCCGGACGGAACAGGCCCTGCCGGGGCGGACATCCCGGGCGCTCCTGGCCCCCAGGGCGACGCGGCGGACGTACCGGGCGACGGCCCCGGCGGCCCC
>NZ_JAAGLN010000226.1 GCF_010548145.1 Streptomyces sp. SID10853 | reverse complement strand
CGGGCGGGCCGCCCGGTTGCTCGCCGGGGCGCTGCTGGTGTGCCTCTCGCTGTCGGCGGGCGGGGCGCTCGACGCGGCGACGGATCTGCACGGCGGTATCGAGGCGGCCCAGGCCGGGGCCGGCCACCACTGAGGGCATACGGCCACCCCCTGACGCGTAGGGCTGCCCTGACGGCGGCCGGCCACCCCATGACGCGTAGGGCTGCCCCTGACGCCGACCGGCCACCCCTGCCCCGTACGGCTGCGACTGACGGCGTACGGCCGCCCCTGCCCCATACCGCTGCCGCCTCCGCGGACGCCTGCCACTGACCCGCAAGCCCACCACCGCCCCGTACGCCTACCACTGACCCGCACGGCACCACTGCCCCGCACAGCCACCACCGCCCCACACTGAACGGCTGCACCGGGCACACGCCCCCGCGCAATGCCCCGCCCAACCCCCCTGCTGTGCCGCCCGACCTGCGATTAACATCCCGGGCATGTTGACGAACTGGGCGGGGAACATCGCCTTCACGGCACAGCGCATCGACCGGCCCACCACCCTCGACGGGCTGCGCCGGCTCGTCGCCCGCTCCGCCCGGGTGCGCGTACTGGGCAGCGGCCACTCGTTCAACACCCTCGCGGACACCGACGGCACGCTGGTCTCGGTGGCCGGGCTGCCCCCGGAGATCGAGGTGGACCGGGCCGCGTCGACCGTCCGGGTCGCGGCGGGCGTACGGTACGCCGAGCTGGCCCAGGAGTTGCACGCGCACGGGTTCGCCCTGCCCAACATGGCCTCGCTCCCGCACATCTCCGTGGCGGGTTCGGTGGCCACCGGCACCCATGGGTCGGGGGCCGCGCTCGGCTCGCTGGCCACCGCGGTCAGGGAGCTCGAACTGGTCACCGCCGACGGCGAGCTGCGGACACTCGGCCGCGACCGGGACGGCGAGCGCTTCGCCGGTTCGGTGGTCTCGCTGGGCGCACTCGGCGCTGTCACCTCGCTCACCCTCGATCTGGTGCCCGCCTTCGAACTGGCGCAGCGGGTCCGCACCGGGCTGCCGCTGTCGGTCCTGGACGAGCACTTCGAAGCGGTGACATCGGCCGCGTACAGCGTGAGTCTCTTCACCGACTGGCGCGGTCCGCGCTTCGGGCAGGTGTGGCTCAAGTACGCGGCGGGCCACGAGCCGCGGTTCCCCTGGGCGCCCGAAGCGACGGGCCCGGTGCACCCCGTAGCGGGAATGCCGCCCGTGCACTGCACCGAGCAGCAGGGGGTGCCGGGGCCGTGGCACGAGCGGCTGCCGCACTTCCGGGCCGAGTTCACGCCGAGTTCGGGCGAGGAGATCCAGTCGGAGTATCTGGTGGACCGGCGCCACGGGCTCGCCGCGCTGCACGCCGTCGACGCGGTCCGGGACGTGCTCGCCCCGCTGCTGCAGGTCTGCGAGGTACGGACAATGGCCGCCGACGACCTGTGGCTGAGCCCGGCCTACGGCCGTGACACGGTCGGGCTGCACTTCACCTGGGTGAAGGACACCGCGGCCGTACTGCCGGTGCTGGGGCTGCTCGAAGAGCGGCTTGCGCCGTTCGCCGCGCGTCCGCACTGGGGGAAGCTGTCCACCGTCCCCGCCGGGCGGCTGGCCGCGCTCTATCCGAGGCTGGCGGACTTCCGCGGCCTGGTCGGGGAGTTCGACCCGCGGTCCAAGTTCACCAACGCCTTCCTGGCGCCGCTGCTGGGCGACGTCTGAACAACGCGGGCCCGGTGGCGGCGCGTTGACGCGCGACGGCCGGGAGACCACCACAGCGAGGAGAGCCTGCACCGATGAACACCCAGACGAACACCCCGACGAGCGCCCCGATGGGCACCCCGCCGACCGCCCCCGTGAGCACCCCGACAAGCACCCCGTACTACGAGGACGTGTCCCCCGGCAGCGGCGCCCTGCCGGCCCGCGCCCGGTACGCGCGCTCCGATGCCATGACGCTGTCACTGAACGGGAAGTGGCGCTTCCGGCTCTCGCCGACGGCCGGCGCCGCCGACACCTCGTTCACCGCCGAGGGGTACGACGCCGGCGGCTGGGACGAGGTGGCGGTCCCCGGCCACTGGGTCCTCCAGGGGCACGGCGCGCCGATCTACACCAACCACCTCTATCCGTTCCCGGTCGACCCGCCGCGCGTACCGACCCACAACCCGACCGCCGACCATCTGCGCACCTTCGACCTGCCGCCGGGGTGGCAGCAGTCCGGCGACGCGGTGCTGCGGTTCGACGGGGTCGAGTCGTGCGCCCGGGTCTGGCTGAACGGCACGGAGCTGGGCGAGTTCAAGGGCAGCAGGCTGCCCCACGAGTTCGCGGTGGGCGCGCTGCTGCGGCCCGGCGGCAATGTGCTGGCGGTCCGCGTCCACCAGTGGTCGTCCGGTTCGTATCTGGAGGACCAGGACCAGTGGTGGCTGCCGGGCATCTTCCGCGACGTCACCCTGCTGCACCGCCCGGAGGGCGCCGCCGGGGACTTCTTCGTACACGCCGCCTACGACCACAGGACCGGCCGGGGGACCCTGCGGGTGGACAGCGCGGTGCCGGGCCGGGTGACCGTACCGGAGCTGGGTATCGACCTCGCGGCCGGTGCCGAGGTGTCGGTGCCGGTCGAGCCGTGGACCGCGGAGACCCCGCGGCTGTACGACGGTGAACTGACCACGGCGGGAGAGCGGGTGGCGCTGCGCATCGGCTTCCGCACGGTCCGGGTCGAGAACGGTGTCATCGAGGTCAACGGGCGGCGGATCCTCTTCCGCGGGGTGAACCGCCACGAGTTCCACCCGGACACCGGCCGGACGCTTGACCTGGAGACCATGCGGGCCGATGTGACGCTGATGAAGCAGCACAACATCAACGCCGTACGCACCAGCCACTATCCGCCGCACCCCGACTTCCTCGGGCTCTGCGACGAGCTGGGGCTCTGGGTCGTCGACGAATGCGACCTGGAGACCCACGGCTTCACCGAGCAGGACTGGCGGGACAATCCGGTCGACGACGAGCGCTGGACCCCGGCGCTCATCGACCGGGCCGCCCGCATGGTGGAACGCGACAAGAACCACCCCTCGGTCATCGTCTGGTCGCTGGGCAACGAGTGCGGGACCGGCCGCGGCCTCTCCGCGATGGCCGGCTGGATCCGGCAGCGCGACCCGGACCGTCTCCTCCACTACGAGGGCGACCCGTCCTGCGCGGACACCGACATGTACTCCCGGATGTACGCCTCGCACGCCGAGGTCGCCGCCATCGGCAGGGGCGAGGACGGCGGCCCGCCGCGGCGGCGCCAACTCCCCTTCGTGCTCTGCGAGTACGGGCACGCCATGGGCAACGGCCCCGGTGGCCTCACCGAGTACCAGCAGCTCTTCGAGGCGCACCGGCGCAACCAGGGCGGCTTCGTCTGGGAGTGGATCGACCACGGGCTGACCCACCCGGTGCTCGGCTACGCCTACGGCGGTGACTTCGGCGAGGAACTGCACGACGCCAACTTCGTCTGCGACGGGCTGCTCTTCCCCGACCGCACCCCGTCCCCGGCGCTCGCCGAGTACAAGAAGGTCATCGAGCCGGTCGGTATCGACGCCGGCGGGACGGCGGGAACCGTCCGCGTCCTCAACCGCTACGACTTCACCACTCTCTCGCACCTCCTCTTCGAGTGGTCGTACGAGGCGGCGGGCGAGACCCTGGGCAGCGGCGTCCTGGACGTACCGCAGCTGGCACCCGGTGAGCGGGCCGATGTGCCGCTCCCGGCCCCGCCGGACACCGGCCAGGGCACCGCCGAAAGCCACTGGACGGTACGGGCTCTGCTCGCCGACGGCACCCGCCACGAGGTGGCCTGGGCACAGCTGCCCGCCGCGCCCGGACAGCGGGCCGCCGCGCCCGTACGGGAGAGCAGCGGCCCGCGCCGCGCCGGGGAGCTGATCACCCTCGGTCCGGCGGCCTTCGACGCGCGCACCGGGGAGCTGCGGGCCGTCGGGGACACCGCTGTGCGGGACCTGCGGCTGGACGTCTGGCGGGCGCCGACGGACAACGACAACGGCGCGGACCCGGTGACCGGCGCCCGCCACGGGCAGCTCTGGCGCGAACTCGGCCTGCACCGGATGCAGCACCGTCTGGACGCCGTGGAGCTGTCCGGCACCGCGCTGACGGTACGGACCAGGGTGGCGCCCGCGGCCCGGGACGCCGGGCTGGTCACGGTGTACCGCTGGACCAGTGACGGAGCCCGGCTGCGGCTCACGGTGTCCGTCACCCCCGAGGGCGCGTGGGCGGTGCCGCTCCCCCGGCTCGGTGTCCGTTTCGCGCTGCCGGACGGCGCTGACTCGGCCGTGTGGTGCGGCGGCGGCCCGGGCGAGGCGTATCCGGACACCCGGGCCGCGTCCAGGCTCGGCCGGTGGGAGTCGTCGGTGGACGCGCTCCAGACGCCGTATGTGCGCCCACAGGAGAACGGTGCCAGGGCGGACGTCAGGTGGGCCGCGATCGGGGGCGTGCGGGTGGCGGGCGACCCGGAGTTCTGGTTCACGGCGCGCCGCTGGACGACCGAGCAGCTGGACGCGGCCGAGCACCGCACGGATCTGCGCCCGGCCGACCGGGAGGTCTGGGTGAACCTCGACCACGCCCAGCACGGCGTCGGCTCGCAGTCCTGCGGGCCCGGCGTCCTTCCGCAACACCAGCTCCACCCGGTTCCGGCCGAGTTCGGCTTCGTCTTCACGGAGGAGCCGAAGCTCTGAGACGGGCTGCCCGAGCCCCTGAGCGAGGGGTCCCGGCCGCGCACCCGACCCGGTGTGCGGCCGGTCAGCCGGTGGTCACCCCCGCCGCCGCGGCGACGAGCGCGTCGAGCAGCGGCCGGAACAGCGGGTGGCTCTCGGCACCACGGCGTACGGCGGCGAACACCCTGCGGGTCGCGGCCGGGCCCTCCACCGGGCGGACCACCGTGTCCTTCAGCTCCATCCCGCGCAGCGCCGAGCGCGGCACCAGCGCGACCCCCGCACCCGCGCCGGCCAGCGCGACGACGGCCCTGAAGTCGTCCGACGAGTGCACCAGGCGGGGCTCGAACCCGGCACGTTCACAGGCGAGCAGCACCACGTCGTGGCAGGGGTTGCCCGGATAGGGGCCGATCCACTCCCGGTCGGCCAGCTCGGCGAGTGTGACGTGCGGGCCCTGGCCGAGCGGGTCGCACGCGGGGAGCACGGCGTCGAAGGGCTCGGCGTACAGCGGCACCCTGGCGAGCCTGCGGTCGTCCGCGCGGGGCGCGCCGCGGTACTCGACGGCCAGCGCCAGATCGGCCTCCCCGTCCAGGACGAGGGTGAGGCTCTCGTCCCCCTCGGAGTCCCTGACCCTGACCCGGATGCCGGGGCTGCGCTCGGCGAGGGTGCGGACGGCCGGTGCGAGCACTTCGGCGATGCCGGTCGCGAAGGCGGCGACGGTCACCTCGCCGGACGCGCCGCCCGCGTAGGCGGCCAGCTCGGCCTCGGCCCGTTCCAGCTGGGCGAGGACGGCGTGCGCGTGGGTGAGCAGGATCTCACCGGCGGCCGTCAGCCGGACCCCGCGGCCGCTGCGGGTCAGCAGTGCGTGCCCGGTCTCCTGCTCAAGAGCGGCGAGCTGCTGGGAGACGGCCGAAGGGGTCAGATACAGCGCTGCGGCCGCGGCGGTCACCGTACGGTGGTCCGCCACGGCCCGCAGAATGCGCAGGCGGCGGGGGTCGATCACCCTGCCATTGTCGCCCGTGCGTCGATGAACGCCGCCACGGCCCGCTCCACGTCGGCGGTGGAGTGCGCGGCCGACAGCTGGACCCTGATGCGCGCCTTGCCCATCGGGACCACCGGGTAGGAGAAGCCGATCACATAGACCCCGCGCTCCAGGAGCAGCTCGGCCATCCGGCCCGCCTCGGCCGCGTCGCCGATCATCACCGGGGCGATGGCGTGGTCGCCGGGGAGGATCTCGAAGCCGGCGTCGGTCATCTTCGTACGGAACAGCCGGGTGTTGGCGTCGAGGCGCTCCCGCAGCTCACCGGCGGACTCGATCAGGTCGAGGACCTTCAGCGAGGCGGCGGCGATCACCGGGGCCAGCGAGTTCGAGAAGAGGTACGGGCGGGAGCGCTGGCGCAGCAGGGCGACGATCTCGGCGCGGGCGGCGACGTAACCGCCGGACGCCCCGCCGAGCGCCTTGCCGAGGGTGCCGGTGATGATGTCGACCCGGTCCATCACTCCGTGCAGCTCCGGGGTGCCGCGGCCGCCAGCGCCGACGAAGCCGACGGCGTGCGAGTCGTCGACCATGACCATCGCCTCGTAGCGGTCGGCAAGATCGCAGATCTCGGCGAGCGGGGCGACGTACCCGTCCATGGAGAACACCCCGTCGGTCACGATCAGCCGGCGGCGGGCCCCGCCGTCGGCCGCGGCCTTGAGCTGCTGCTCCAGGTCGGCGAGGTCACGGTTGGCGTAGCGGAAGCGGCGGGCCTTGGAGAGGCGGATGCCGTCGATGATGGACGCGTGGTTGAGGGCGTCGGAGATGACCGCGTCCTCGGGGCCGAGCAGCGTCTCGAAGACGCCGCCGTTGGCGTCGAAGCAGGAGGAGTAGAGGATCGTGTCCTCCTGGCCGAGGAAGTCCGACAGGCGCTGTTCCAGCTGCTTGTGGACGTCCTGGGTGCCGCAGATGAAGCGGACGGAGGCCATGCCGTAGCCCCAGCGGTCCAACGCGTCCTTGGCGGCTGCGACCACGTCGGGGTGGTCGGCGAGGCCCAGGTAGTTGTTGGCGCAGAAGTTCAGGACCTCGCCCGACGCGACGCCGACGGCGGCGCTCTGCGGGGTGGAGATGACGCGCTCGGGCTTGAAGAGACCGGCTTCGGTGATCTCGTCGAGGGTGGCGCGCAGACCGTCGCGGACGGACTCGTACATCAGGGTGCTCCTTGTGGTGTTCGGGTCAGGAGGTCCGGGTCAAGAGGTCCGGGTCAGGCCGTCCAGTCGAGAATGATCTTGCCGCAGTGGCCGCCGGCGGCCTCGTCGAAGGCGGCGTCGAAGTCCTGGTAGGCGTACTTGCCGGTGATCACGGGCGAGAGGTCGAGGCCGCCTTCGAGCAGCACCGTCATCGCGTACCAGGTCTCGAACATCTCCCGGCCGTAGATGCCCTTGACGGTGATCATCGAGGTGACGATCTTCGCCCAGTCGACGGCGAACTCCTCGGCGGGCAGCCCCAGCATGGCGATACGGCCGCCGTGGGTCATGTTGTCCACCATGTCGCGCATGGCCTCGGGCCGGCCGGACATCTCCAGGCCGATGTCGAAGCCCTCCTTGAGGCCCAGGCTGCGCTGCGCCTCGGCGATGCCGCTCTCGGCGACATTGAGCGCGAGGGTGGCTCCGGCCTTGCGGGCCAGGTCGAGGCGGTAGGGGCTGACATCGGTGATCACGACATTGCGCGCTCCGGCGTGCTTCGCCACGGCCGCCGCCATGATGCCGATCGGGCCCGCGCCGGTGATCAGCACGTCCTCGCCGACCAGCGGGAAGGAGAGCGCGGTGTGGACGGCGTTGCCGAACGGGTCGAAGATCGCCGCGACATCGAGGTCGACCTTGGTGCGGTGCACCCAGACGTTCGACGCGGGCAGCACCACGTACTCGGCGAACGCGCCGTCGCGCCCCACGCCGAGGCCCACCGTGGAGCGGCACAGGTGGCGGCGGCCCGCGAGACAGTTGCGGCACTTGCCGCAGACCAGGTGGCCCTCGCCGCTGACCAGGTCACCGACGGCGATGTCGGCGACATCGGCGCCGACGCCGGCGACCTCGCCGACGAACTCGTGGCCCAGGATCAGCGGTGTCCCGACGGCCTGCTGCGCCCAGCCGTCCCAGGAGCGGATGTGCAGGTCGGTGCCGCAGATCCCGGTGCGCGCCACCTTGATCAGTACGTCGCCGGGGCCCGCCTCGGGCTCGGGGACGTCCAGGAGCCACAGCCCGGGCTCGGCATGCTGCTTGACAAGGGCCTTCATCGCGGCGGCTCCAGGCGTGACGGTGGCGTTCGGTTCGGTGGGCAGGCCACCAATCTGCCGAGCCGCGGCCCGCCAAGTCCATCGAGGATTTCTTAAGCGGGGCCACAGCGGAGCTTCACGCGCCCCCTCGGACGCTCCCCTGAATCACACGGCGGCCGGCCGGTGCGCGCGCATAGGGTGAAAGTTCGGTAGAGGTCAATTGCCTCCGGGTAAAGCGGAAGTGACGGTTCATCACCCCTCTTCCGCTGGGCTCCCGGCGCCCTCATCCTGGACCCATGCGAATCACTCTACGCGCGTTGCGCACCCGTGCTGCCGCCGTCGGCATCGCCACCGCGATCGTCGTCACGCCTACCGTGTTCCTCGCGACCGAAGCCCATGCCTCCGTGAGCGGCACCATCTGCTATGGCGCCCTCCCGTCCCAGGCCCACGACACGCTGGACCTCATCAAGACCAACGGTCCGTTCCCCTACTCCCAGGACGGCGTCGTCTTCCAGAACCGGGAAGGCGTCCTGCCCTCGCAGTCCACCGGCTACTACCACGAGTACACGGTGAAGACCCCGGGCAGCTCGACCCGTGGGGCCCGGCGCATCATCACCGGCGAGAAGACCGCCGAGGACTACTACACCGCCGACCACTACGTCACCTTCAAGCAGGTCGACTTCGGCTGCTGACCGGGCTGCCGGCCGCAGGCTCACCCCTGCGTGCCACCGGCACCGCCACTGCCACCGCCACGACTGCCGCTGTCGTCCGGCCCGTCGACGGCTCCGTCCACGTACACCCAGGCGCCCTCGTACCGCTCGAACCGGCTGTGCTCGCACAGCTCACCGGGCTTCCCCCGGCTGGTGAAGTGGGCGCGGAAGGTGACGGTGCCGGTGGTGTGGAAGGCGGTGCCCCCGGTGGTCGCCAGGATCTCCAGGCGCCCCCACCGCTGCCCCGCGTCGAGGTCGACGCGGGGCGGCCTTGTCCCCGGGTGCCAGCTGCGCAGCAGATACGCGGTGTCCCCGACGGCGAACGCGCTGAACCTGGACCTCATCAGCGCCTCGGCGGTGGGGGCCGCCGCCTGTCCGCTGTGGAAGCGGCCGCAGCACTGGCCGTACGGGGCGGGAAGACCACAGGGGCAGGGCGAGTCCGCGGCCGGCGGCCGGGTCCGCTGCGTCTGCCGGGGTTTCTGGGGCCGGGGGGTACGTCGGGACATGGCCAGCATTCTGCCCGCCCCCGGTACCCGGCCGCGCCGGGGCTCCCGTACCGGCCGATATCCGCTTGCCGCGGGTGCGGCCCGCTGACTACGTTCACCGGGCCTTCGCACCATAACCGTCCGCCCCGGCCCTGGAGTTGCCTTGTCCCTCCGCCTCACCCCGCTGACCGATCCGGCCGGCGGCGCGTCGAGCCGCCGACTGGTCTGGCTGGCGTCCGACGCGGACGGCAACCCCGTCGGCTCGTTGTTCCTGCGGCTGTTCAGCAAGCCGGGTCAGGACCACCTCGGCGAGCTGGAACTCCAGGTGCACCCGGCCGCGCGGCGCAGGGGGACGGGATCGCGGCTGCTCGAAGCCGCTGTGGACGCCGCCCGGCAGGACGGCCGCAGCACCGTCGTCGCCCAGGCCGGGGCCGGTTCCGCCGGGGCGGTGTTCCTGGCGGGCCGGGGCTTCCGTGAGGTCCTGGGCCTCACCTTCGCCCGGCTCGACCTCGCCGGGACCGACCTGACCGCCCCGGCCGGCGCCGCCGCCCCGGACCGGACCGGCTACCGGCTGCTGGCCTGGGACGGGACCGTCCCCGACGAGCTGGCCGACACGTTCGCGGCGGCCCACCGCGCGATGGACGACATGCCGATGGGCGACACGGACCACGGCACCGTGGTCTGGGACGCGGACCGGGTCCGGGAGGCCGCCGCGGCCGTACGCGAGCGGGGCGATCTGCTGTACACGGTGGCGGCGGTGGACGAGTCGGACGGCTCGATCGCCGGGTTCACCGAGCTGGTCGTCCCCGGCGACGGGACGGGCGACGCCCAGCACTACGGCACCGGTGTGCTGCCAGGTCACCGCGGGCGCGGACTCGCGTACTGGATGAAGGCCGAGTCGATCCGCCGCACCCGCGAACGCCATCCGCTGCTCGGCGGGCTGCTCACCGACACCGCGGACGACAACCTGCCCATGCGGGCCGTCAACGACGCCCTGGGCTACACACCGACCCACCGGACGATCGAGTACCAGCTCGACCTGGACGGGAGCGGTGCGGGACACGCCGGACAGGAGAACAGGCCGGTGCCCGCCTGAACGGGCATGTGCGCCGTCCGAAGTCAGCTATAGGCTCCGGCCATGGCGACGCACGAGCAGGAGATCACCGAGCCCGTCGACCTCTGCCGGCCCGACGGCACCCTGAATCCGGCAGCGCTCGGCTGGTCCCGTACCCCGCTGCACCGCGCGAATCTGCGCGGCTGGGGCCGGACCAAGCGCTGGGAGCACTGGTGCGTGACAACGCCCACCCATCTGGTGGCGCTGACCGTCAGCGACCTGGACTTCCTCGCGCTGAACACGGTGTATCTGCTGGAATACGGGCCGCAGGGGCGGGAGTTCGAGTGCACGTCGCTCGTTCCGGGCGGCTTCGGCGTACGCCTCCCGGACACGGTCGCCGGGTCTCCGGGCGCCGACGAGGTCGTGGTCGGCCCCGCCCGCCCGTCCGGCGGGAAAGTACGTATCGAAATCCGTGACGAGACATCAGGCACCCGGTTGCGCGCGCGCTGTCTGACACCGGCCAGGCTGCCGCTGGAGGTCGACCTCCTGGTCGGCCGGCCGGAGGGGCACGAGTCGCTGTCCGTCGTCGTGCCGTGGAGCGAGCGGCGCTTCCAGTACACGTCGAAGCACACCGCGCTGCCGGCCGCCGGACGGGTCCGGATCGGTGCCGGGACCCTGGAGTTCGGCGGTGACGAGGCGGCGTGGGCCGTCCTGGACCACGGCCGCGGACGCTGGCCGCGTACGGTCGACTGGAACTGGGGCGCAGCGTCCGGCCGCACGGACGGGCACACGGTGGGCCTCCAGTTCGGCGGGCGCTGGACGGCGGGGACCGGGTCCACCGAGAACGGCCTCTGCGTGGACGGCCGGCTCACGAAGATCGGCGAGGAGCTGGACTGGCGCTGGTCCACTTCGGACCCGCTGGCCCCCTGGACGGTCCGTACGCCCTCGTCCGGCCAGGTGGACCTGACGTTCACGCCGTTCCACAACCGGTCCGCCCACACGGACGTCGGCCTGATCGCCAACCGCACCGACCAGCGCTTCGGTCACTACGACGGCCGGATCCGGACCGACGACGGTACCGCGATCGCGGTGGAACGCCTGCTGGGCTGGGCCGAGGATGTCCACATGCGCTGGTGATCGCCCCGGCCCTCGGTCACCGGCCCCGAAGACGATCGGCAACGAGCTGGACACACAGCCGTCACCAGCGCGGGACGAGCAGAGCGGTTCCGGCACCCGGCAGCCCCTGCGCCGCCCGGAGCCGGCCGCTG
>NZ_JAAGLN010000225.1 GCF_010548145.1 Streptomyces sp. SID10853 | reverse complement strand
GTCGCGCCCACCCCGGGGCGGGCCGTCGCGGCAGCCGGGTCCGGAGCGGTGGCCGGGTCCGGAGCGGTGGCCGCCGGGCCGGCCTGCTCGCCGAGCACCCCGAGCACGCCCTCCCCGTACGTCGCGAGCTTCTTCTCGCCGAGGCCGCCGATCCCGCCCAGCTCACCGAGCGTGGCGGGGCGCACCATGGCGATCTCCCGCAGCGTCGCGTCATGGAAGATCACATACGCCGGGACGCCCTGCTCCTTGGCCTGCTTGCCGCGCCAGGTCCGCAGCGCCTCGAAGACCGGCACCGCGTCCGCCGGGAGGTCGGCCGCCGCGGCCGCCGCCCTGGCCTTCTTCTCGCCCTTGGCGGCCCGGGCCACCGCGACCTTCTCCGGCTCCTTGCGCAGCCGGACGCTGGTCTCCGCCGAGAGCACGGACCCACTGGTGCCGGTCAGCACGAGCGTGCCGTACTCCCCCTCGACCGCCAGCAGCCCCTGGGCCAGCAACTGCCGCACCACGCCCCGCCACTGGGCCTCCGGCAGGTCATCGCCGATACCGAAGACGGTGAGCTGGTCGTGGTCGAACTGGATGACCTTGGCCGTCCTGCGGCCGAGCAGGATGTCGATGATCTGGCCCGCGCCGAACTTCTGCCGGCGTTCGCGCTCCAGCCGTACCACCGTCGACAGCACCTTCTGCGCCGCCACCGTCCCGTCCCAGGTCTCGGGCGGGCTGAGGCAGGTGTCGCAGTTGCCGCAGGCGGGGGCCGCCGCCTCCTGGCCGAAGTACTGGAGGAGCTGGGCGCGGCGGCAGCCGGCCGTCTCGCAGAGCGCGAGCATCGCGTCGAGGTGGGCCGCGGCCCGGCGGCGGAACACCTCGCCGCCGTCGCCGCTCTGGATCATCTTCCGCTGCTGCACGACGTCCTGGAGGCCGTACGTCATCCAGGCCGTGGACGGCAGTCCGTCCCGCCCGGCGCGCCCGGTCTCCTGGTAGTACCCCTCCACCGACTTGGGGAGGTCCAGGTGGGCGACGAACCGGACGTCCGGCTTGTCGATCCCCATCCCGAAGGCGATCGTCGCGACCACGACGAGGCCGTCCTCCCGCAGGAAGCGCGACTGGTGGACGGCGCGGGTGCCCGCGTCGAGCCCCGCGTGGTAGGGCACGGCCTCCACGCCGTTCTTGCAGAGGTAATCGGCGGTCCGCTCGACGGAGGCGCGGGACAGGCAGTAGACGATTCCGGCGTCCCCCGCGTGCTCCTCCTTGAGGAAGGCGAGCAGCTGCTTCTTGGGGTCGTTCTTGGGGACGATCCGGTACTGGATGTTGGGCCGGTCGAAGCCCGCCACGAAGTGCCGGGCGTCCGGCATCCCGAGCCGCTCGGTGATCTCCTGGTGGGTGGCGCGGGTGGCGGTGGCCGTCAGGGCGATGCGCGGGACATCGGGCCAGCGCTCGCCGAGCAGGGAGAGCGCCAGATAGTCGGGGCGGAAGTCGTGTCCCCAGCTGGCGACGCAGTGCGCCTCGTCGATGGCGAACACGGAGATCTTCGCGCGGCTCAGCAGGGAGAGCGTGGCCTCGACCCGCAGCCGCTCGGGCGCCAGATAGAGCAGGTCCAGCTCACCGGCGAGCAGCTCGGCCTCCACGGTGCGGCGCTCGTCGAAGTCCTGCGTGGAGTTCATGAAGCCGGCCCGCACACCGAGGGCGCGCAGTGCGTCCACCTGGTCCTGCATCAGCGCGATCAGCGGTGAGATCACCACGCCCGTACCTGGTCTGACCAGGGCGGGGATCTGGTAGCAGAGGGACTTCCCGCCACCGGTGGGCATCAGCACGACGGCGTCCCCGCCGTCCACCACCTGCCCGATGATCTCTTCCTGCTCGCCGCGGAAGGCGTCGTACCCGAAGACCCGGTGCAGGGTGCTGAGCGCCTCGCTCTCCGCGCCCCGCGCGTGCGTGGTCCGCTCTGTCTGCTCCGTACGCTCGGCCACTGCCTCGCCACTCCCGCTCATCGTTCCGCCCCGCGCTGTGTCCCGCGTCCTGTCCCGCGTTCCATCGTGCCGTCCCCCGTCGCGCTGGTCCCGTGCATCCTGCCGGTCACTTCTCCCACGATAGGGTCCCGCACCGACATCCCCGGACACAGCGGTGTACCGCGGGGTGCACCCGCCCCGGCCACCCGGTACGAGAGCCTCCGTGACCATGCCACCGTATGAAAGCCGTCGTACGGGAGCCGCCGCACGAACGCCGTCGGGCGGGCCGGGGACGCCCGGCCCGCCCGACGGCGGAGATCGTGGGGAAACGGCCCGGCGGCTACCGGGCGAAGGCCCCCGCCTGTCCTGCCAGGTCCAGGAAGTACTGCGGGGCGAGCCCCAGGACCAGCGTGACCGCGACACCCACGGCGATCGTCGTCATCGTCAGCGGCGACGGCACGGCGACGGTCGGGCCGTCCGCCTTCGGCTCGCTGAAGAACATCAGCACGATGACCCGGATGTAGAAGAACGCGGCGATGGCGGACGAGATCACACCGACCACGACAAGACCGCCGGCCCCGCCGTCGGCCGCCGCCTTGAACACGGCGAACTTCCCGCTGAAACCGCTGGTCAGCGGGATGCCCGCGAAGGCGAGCAGGAAGATGGCGAAGACCGCGGCCACCAGCGGTGAACGCCGCCCGAGCCCGGCCCACTTGGAGAGGTGGGTGGCCTCGCCGCCCGCATCCCGCACCAGCGTGACCACGGCGAAGGCGCCGATCGTCACGAACGAGTACGTCACCAGGTAGAAGAGGACCGAGCTGATGCCCTCAGGGGTGGTGGCGATGACACCGGCCAGGATGAACCCGGCGTGCGCGATGGACGAGTACGCCAGCATCCGCTTGATGTCGGTCTGGGTGATCGCGACGATCGCACCGCCCAGCATGGTGATGATCGCGACGGCCCACATGACCGGCCGCCAGTCCCAGCGCATCCCGGGCAGCACCACGTACAGCAGCCGCAGCAGCGCGCCGAACGCGGCGACCTTGGTGGCTGCCGCCATGAAGCCGGTGACCGGGGTCGGCGCGCCCTGGTAGACGTCCGGGGTCCACATGTGGAACGGCACGGCGCCGACCTTGAAGAGCAGCCCGAGCAGGATCATCGCGCCGCCGATGAGCAGCAGCGCGTCGTTGCCCATGGTGTCGGCGAGCGCCGGGTCGACGTTCTGCACGGTGCCGTCGACCACGTCGGCGATCCGGGCGTACGAGACGGAGCCCGCGTATCCGTAGAGCAGGGCGATCCCGAAGAGCAGGAAGGCCGAGGAGAACGCCCCGAGCAGGAAGTACTTCACGGCCGCTTCCTGCGACATCAGCCGCTTGCGGCGGGCGACGGCGCAGAGCAGGTAGAGCGGCAGGGAGAAGACCTCCAGCGCCACGAAGAGCGTCAGCAGATCGTTGGCGGCGGGGAAGACGAGCATGCCGCCGATGGCGAACAGGGCGAGCGGGAAGACCTCGGTGGTGGTGAACCCGGCCTTGACGGCTTCCTTCTCGCTGTCGCTGCCCGGTACGGCCGCGGCCTGTGCCGCGAAGGAGTCCGTGCGGTTGCCGTGCACCTCCGGGTCGAGCCTGCGCTCGGCGAAGGTGAAGACCGCCACCAGGGATGCCAGCAGGATGGTGCCCTGGAGGAAGAGCGCGGGCCCGTCGACCGCGATCGCGCCCATCGCCGCGATGTGCGCCTTGGTCGAGCCGTATCCGCCGGCCGCCAGCGCGACGACCGCCGCGAAGGAGGCGACGACCGCGACGACGGTGAGGAACACCTGGGCGTAGTAGCGGCCCCTGCGCGGTACGAACGCTTCGACGAGGACGCCCAGCATGGCCGCACCGAGGATGATCAGCACGGGGGTGAGCTGTGCGTACTCGATGTGCGGGGTCGGGATCTTGCCGATGGGGCTCGCCCCCGTTGTCCACAGGCTGTGGACAGCTGTTGCGCTCACTTCGCGGCCTCCACTGTGGGCTGGGGGTCCTTCTTCTGGACGTCGGACATGGTGTGCTTCACGGCCGGGTCGACGATCTCCGTCAGCGGCTTCGGATAGACGCCGAGGAAGACCAGCAGCGCGATCAGCGGCAGCACGACGACGAGTTCACGGACCTTCAGGTCCGCCATGCCCTGCACCGTCGCCTTGACCGGCCCTGTCATCGTGCGCTGGTAGAGCACGAGGACGTACAGCGCGGCCAGCACGATGCCGACCGTCGCGATGATCCCGGCGGCCGGGTAGGCGCTGAACGTGCCGACCAGGACGAGGAATTCACTGACGAACGGGGAGAGGCCGGGCAGCGAAAGCGTGGCCAGGCCGCCGATCAGGAAGGTCCCGGCGAGGACCGGGGCCACCTTCTGCACCCCGCCGTAGTCGGCGATGAGCCGCGAGCCGCGCCGCGAGATCAGGAAGCCGGCCACCAGCATCAGGGCGGCCGTGGAGATCCCGTGGTTGACCATGTAGAGCGTCGCGCCCGACTGGCCCTGGGTGGTCATCGCGAAGATGCCCAGGATGATGAAGCCGAAGTGCGAGACGGACGCATAGGCGATCAGCCGCTTGATGTCGCGCTGGCCGACCGCGAGCAGCGCGCCGTAGACGATGCTGATCAGCGCGAGCACCAGGATCACCGGGGTGGCCCACTTGCTGGCCTCCGGGAAGAGCTGGAGGCAGAAGCGCAGCATCGCGAACGTGCCGACCTTGTCGACCACGGCGGTGATCAGCACGGCGACCGGGGCGGTCGCCTCGCCCATGGCGTTGGGCAGCCAGGTGTGCAGCGGCCAGAGCGGCGCCTTCACCGCGAACGCGAAGAAGAAGCCGAGGAAGAGCCAGCGTTCGGTGCCGGTCGCCATGTGCAGCGAGCCGTTGGCCCGCGCGGCGGCGATCTCCTGGAGGGAGAAGTTCCCCGCGACCACATAGAGGCCGATGACAGCGGCCAGCATGAGCAGGCCGCCGACCAGGTTGTAGAGGAGGAACTTGACCGCCGCGTACGAGCGTTGGGTCGCCGCCGCCTCGTCGCCGCCGGCGTGTGCCCGGTCCCCGAAGCCGCCGATGAGGAAGTACATCGGGATGAGCATGGCTTCGAAGAGGATGTAGAAGAGGAAGACGTCGGTGGCCTCGAAGGAGAGGATCACCATCGCCTCGACGGCCAGGATCAGGGCGAAGAAGCCCTGCGTGGGGCGCCACCGGGAGCTGTGTGTTTCCAGGGGGTCGGCGTCGTGCCACCCCGCGAGGATCACGAACGGGATGAGCAGCGCCGTCAGGGCGAGCATCACCAGGCCGATGCCGTCCACGCCCAGCTCGTACCGGACGCCGAAGTCCTTGATCCAGGCGTGCGATTCGGTGAGCTGGTAGCGGGCGCCGCCGGGGTCGAAGCGGACGAGCTGCACGGCTCCCAGGGCGAGGGTGCCGAGCGAGAAGAGCAGCGCGAGCCACTTCGCCGCGGTGCGCCGGGCGGCCGGGACCGCGGCGGTGGCGATCGCACCGACCGCCGGGAGCGCGGCGGTCGCCGTCAGGAGGGGAAAGGACATGGTGATCAGACCGCCCTCATCAGCAGGGTCGCGGCGACGAGGATCACTGCGCCGCCGAACATCGAGGCCGCGTAGGAGCGGGCGTAGCCGTTCTGCAGTCTGCGCAGCCGGCCCGAGATTCCGCCGACCGATGCGGCCGTGCCGTTGACGACGCCGTCCACCAGGGAGTGGTCGAGGTAGACCAGCGACCTGGTGAGGTGCTCGCCGCCGCGGACCAGGACCACGTGGTTGAAGTCGTCCTGGAGCAGGTCGCGCCGGGCCGCGCGGGTGAGCAGCGAGCCCTTGGGGGCGACCGCGGGCACGGGCCTGCGTCCGTAGACGAGCCAGGCGATGGCGACGCCGATGACCAGGACCACCATCGTCCCGGCGGTGACGGCGCCCGCGCTGACCGGTGAATTGCCCTCGGAGTGGCCGGTGATGGGCTCCAGCCAGTGCAGGAAGCGGTTCCCGATACCGAAGAACGCACCGGCGAAGACCGAGCCGAACGCAAGGATGATCATGGGGATGGTCATCGACCTGGGCGACTCGTGCGGGTGCGGCTCATGGCCCTCCGCGTCCGGCACCCAGCGCTTCTCGCCGAAGAACGTCATCAGCATGACCCGCGTCATGTAGAAGGCGGTGATGCCGGCGCCCAGCAGGGCCGCGCCGCCGAGGATCCAGCCCTCGGTGCCGCCCTTCGCGAAGGCCGCCTCGATGATCTTGTCCTTGGAGAAGAAGCCGGAGAGGCCGGGGAAGCCGATGATCGCGAGATAGCCGAGGCCGAAGGTCACGAACGTCACCGGCATGTACTTCCGCAGGCCGCCGTACTTCCGCATGTCCACCTCGTCGTTCATGCCGTGCATGACCGATCCGGCGCCGAGGAAGAGCCCGGCCTTGAAGAAGCCGTGGGTGACGAGGTGCATGATCGCGAAGGCGTATCCGATCGGGCCGAGACCCGCCGCCATGATCATGTAGCCGATCTGCGACATCGTCGAGCCCGCGAGGGCCTTCTTGATGTCGTCCTTCGCGCAACCGACGATCGCCCCGAAGAGCAGCGTCACCGCGCCGACCACCACGACGGCGAGCTGCGCGGTGGGTGCGGCGTTGAAGATCGCCCCGGAGCGGGTGATGAGGTAGACGCCCGCGGTCACCATCGTCGCCGCGTGGATCAGGGCCGAGACCGGGGTCGGGCCCTCCATCGCGTCACCGAGCCAGGACTGGAGCGGCACCTGCGCCGACTTGCCGCAGGCGGCGAGCAGCAGCATCAGGCCGATGGCGGTGAGCTTGCCCTGGGACGCGCCCCCCACCGAGTGCAGGACCGGGCCGAAGGCGAAGGTCCCGAAGGTGGTGAACATCAGCATGATCGCGATCGACAGGCCCATGTCGCCGACGCGGTTGACGATGAACGCCTTCTTGGCCGCCGTCGCCGCGGACGGCTTGTGCTGCCAGAAGCCGATCAGCAGGTACGAGGCGAGACCGACGCCCTCCCAGCCGACGTACAGCAGGAGGTAGTTGTCGGCGAGGACCAGCAGCAGCATCGCCGCGAGGAAGAGATTCAGATAGCCGAAGAAGCGGCGGCGCCGCTCGTCGTGCTCCATGTAGCCGATCGAGTAGATGTGGATCAGCGTGCCCACACCGGAGATCAGCAGGACGAAGGTCATCGACAGCTGGTCGAGCTGGAAGGCGGCGTCGGCCTTGAAGCCGGCCACCGGGATCCAGCTGAACAGGTGCTGGTGCAGGGTGCGGTGGTCCGCGGCCTTGCCCAGCATGTTCACGAAGAGGACGGCCGCCAGCACGAAGGACGCGCCGGCGAGCACCGTGCCCAGCCAGTGGCCGGCCCGGTCGAACCGACGTCCACCGCAGAGCAGTACCGCCGCTCCGAGCAAAGGCGCTGCGATCAGCAGCGCAATCAAGTTCTCCACTGTTCAGCGACCCCTTACAGCTTCATCAGGCTGGCGTCGTCGACCGAGGCCGAGTGGCGGGAACGGAAGAGCGACACGATGATCGCGAGCCCGACCACGACCTCCGCGGCGGCAACGACCATCGTGAAGAAGGCGATGATCTGGCCGTCCAGGTTTCCGTGCATACGGGAGAAGGCGACGAACGCGAGGTTGCAGGCGTTGAGCATCAGCTCCACGCACATGAAGACCACGATGGCGTTGCGCCTGATCAGCACCCCGGCCGCGCCGATGGTGAACAACAGCGAGGCGAGATACAGATAGTTGACCGGATTCACTTCGCCTCCTCCTCTTCGCGATCGCGCTGGTCGCGGTCGTCGGCGATCCCGGCGTCGTGGCCGTGGCCCGACATACGGCCGAGCCGCTCCTCGGAGCGCTGCTCCAGCGCCCTGAGGTCCGCCATGGCCTCGCTCGACACATCGCGGATCTGGCCGCGCCGGCGCAGGGTCTGCATGACGGTGAGCTCGGACGGGGTCCCGTCCGGGAGCAGGCCCGCGACGTCCACCGCGTTGTGCCGGGCGTAGACACCGGGGGCGGGCAGCGGTGGCAGCTGCTTGCTGCGCACCCGGTCCTCGGACAACTGCCGCTGGGTTTTCGCCTGTTCGGTGCGCTCCCGGTGGGTGAGCACCATCGCCCCGACGGCCGCGGTGATGAGCAGCGCGCCGGTGATCTCGAAGGCGAAGACGTACTTGGTGAAGATGAGGGCGGCGAGGCCCTGCACATTGCCGTTGGCGTTCGCCTTGCCCAGGCCGGTGAAGCTCTTGAGCGAGGCGTTGGCGATGCCCGCGATCAGCAGGACGCCGAAGCCGAGCCCGCAGAGCACGGCCAGCCAGCGCTGCCCCTTGATGGTCTCCTTGAGCGAGTCGGCCGCGGTGACGCCGACCAGCATGACCACGAAGAGGAAGAGCATCATGATCGCGCCGGTGTAGACGACGATCTGGACGATGCCCAGGAAGTACGCGCCGTTGGCGAGGTAGAAGACCGCGAGGACGATCATGGTCCCGGCGAGGCTCAGCGCGCTGTGCACGGCACGTCGCATCAGTACGGTCGAGAGGGCGCCGATCACCGCGACCGTACCCAGCACCCAGAACTGGACGGCCTCACCGGTGGAGGTCAGGTAGTTCACGCCTGCGCTCCCTCGTTCGGGGCGGGGTCGCCCGCACCGGCCGCCGTCTCGCCCTTGGACACGGCGACCTGGCGGACCGTGCCGGGGGCTGCCTCGGTCACCAGGCCGCGGTAGTAGTCCTGTTCGTCGGTGCCCGGGAAGATCGAGTGCGGCGAGTCGACCATGCCCTCGTCCAGGCCGGCGAGCAGCTGCTCCTTGGTGTAGATCAGATTGGCGCGGCTGCTGTCGGCGAGCTCGAACTCGTTGGTCATCGTCAGCGCCCTGGTGGGGCACGCCTCGATGCAGAGTCCGCACAGGATGCAGCGGGCGTAGTTGATCTGGTAGACGCGGCCGTACCGCTCGCCCGGGGAGTAGCGCTCCTCCTCGGTGTTGTCCGCGCCCTCCACATAGATCGCGTCGGCCGGACAGGCCCAGGCGCACAGCTCGCACCCGATGCACTTCTCCAGCCCGTCCGGATGCCGGTTGAGCTGGTGCCGCCCGTGGAAGCGCGGCGCCGTCGTCTTCTCCTGCTCCGGGTACTGCTCGGTCAGCCGCTTCTTGAACATGGCCTTGAAGGTCACGCCGAAGCCGGCCACCGGGTTCTGCCAAGGAGTCTTGTCCTTCGGGGTGTCGTCCCCGGAACCCTCAGTAGAGCGGTCAGGCATCGCCGGCCTCCTTTCCGTCACTCACAGTGTCCACGCCACCACTGACAATCAGCTCCCGCTCCGCGCGTGAAGGCCGCCGGGGTACGGGTGGAAGGGTCTGTCCGGGCAGGGGCGGCACCGGGAAGCCGCCCGCCATCGGGTCGAAGGCCGGGCCGGGGCCCGCGGCTTCGTCGGCGGCCCGCTCCTGCTTCTCCTGCTTGTCGCGGAAGATGTCGTAGACGAAGGAGAGCAGCAGGATCGCCACGACGGCCCCGGCTCCGTAGAGCACGATCCGGGAGTAGTCGTAGTTGTCGTTGCGCAGGGCCCGGACGGTCGCGACCAGCATCAGCCAGACGACGGAGACCGGGATGAGGACCTTCCAGCCGAGCTTCATCAGCTGGTCGTAGCGCACGCGTGGCAGCGTGCCGCGCAGCCAGATGAAGAAGAAGAGGAGCAGCTGGACCTTGATGACGAACCAGAGCATCGGCCACCAGCCCTGGTTCGCGCCCTCCCAGAAGGTGGAGATCGGCCACGGGGCCCGCCAGCCGCCCAGGAAGAGCGTCGCGGAGACCGCCGAAACGGTGACCATGTTGACGTACTCGGCCAGCATGAACATCGCGAACTTGATGGACGAGTACTCGGTGTTGAAGCCGCCGACCAGGTCGCCCTCGGACTCCGGCATGTCGAACGGGGCGCGGTTGGTCTCACCGATCATCGTGACGATGTAGATGATGAAGGAGACCGGCAGCAGCACGATGAACCAGCGGTCCTTCTGCGCGTCCACGATCGCCGACGTCGACATCGACCCCGAGTAGAGGAAGACCGAGGCGAACGCGGCGCCCATCGCGATCTCGTAGCTGATCATCTGCGCGCAGGAGCGGAGCCCGCCGAGCAGCGGGTACGTCGACCCGGACGACCAGCCCGCCAGCACGATGCCGTAGATGCCGACCGAGGCGACCGCGAGGATGTAGAGCATCGCGATCGGCAGGTCGGTGAGCTGCATCGTCGTACGGTGGCCGAAGATCGACACCTCGTTGTCCGCGGGGCCGAAGGGGATCACCGCGATCGCCATGAAGGCGGGTACGGCGGCGACGATCGGCGCGAGGACGTAGACGAACTTGTCGGCCCGTTTGACGATCAGGTCTTCCTTGAGCATCAGTTTGATGCCGTCGGCGAGCGACTGGAGCATGCCCCAGGGGCCGTGCCGGTTGGGGCCGATGCGCAGCTGCATCCAGGCGACGACCTTGCGCTCCCACACGATGGAGAAGAGCACAGTGATCATCAGGAAGGCGAAGCAGAACACGGCCTTGATGACAACCAGCCACCAGGGGTCCCGGCCGAACATCGACAGGTCCTCGGTCGCCGCGAGGTAGTAGTTCGTCACGCCTCCACCTCCGTCGTGGCCGCGGGTGCGGCGGGTGCGGGCGGTGCGGCGGAGATCCGCACCAGTTCGCCGGGGCGGGCGCCGGTGTCGCGCAGGACGCCGCCGCCCGTCGAGTTCAGCGGCAGCCAGACCACCCGGTCGGGCATCTCGGTCACCTGGAGCGGCAGTTGTACGTCGCCCGCGGGCCCGGTGACGGCGAGGAGGTCGCCGTCCTTGACGCCGGTCTCACCGGCGGTCGTGGCCGACAGCCGGGCGACCGCCGCGTGCCGGGTGCCGGCCAGCGCGTCGTCGCCCTGCTGGAGCAGCCCCTGGTCGAGCAGCAGCCGGTGCCCGGCGAGTACGGCCTCGCCGTCGGACGGGCGGGGCAGCGCGCCGGCCGTGCCGGCCGGGTCGCCCGCGTGCTGTCCGGTCCAGGCGCCGAGCCGGTCCATCTCGTCGCGTACGGACTTGATGTCCGGCAGCGCGAAGTGGACGTCCAAGGCGTCGGCCAGCATGTGCAGCACCCGTGAGTCGGCCGGGGCCAGG
The DNA here is from genome assembly GCF_010548145.1 of Streptomyces sp. SID10853. Taxonomy (GTDB): domain Bacteria; phylum Actinomycetota; class Actinomycetes; order Streptomycetales; family Streptomycetaceae; genus Streptomyces. Next base: position 410 of record NZ_JAAGLN010000225.1, on the reverse strand, counting down.
GTGCGGGTCATCTGCTCGGGCTTGAGCGACGCCTCGAAGAGCCGCGCCCTGCCCTCCCAGTTGAGGAAGGTGCCCGCCTTCTCCGCGGCCGCCGCCACCGGGAGGACCACGTCGGCCCGGTCGGTGACCGCGCTGGGCCGCAGTTCCAGCGACACCAGGAACCCGACCTTGTCGAGGGCCTCTTCGGCGCGGGCCGGATCGGGGAGGTCGGCGGTCTCGACTCCCGCCACGAGCAGGGCGCCGAGTTCGCCGGTGGCGGCCGCTTCGATGATCTGTCCGGTGTCCCGGCCGAAGTGGTGCGGGAGTTCGCGTACGCCCCAGACCGCCGCCACCTCGTCGCGGGCCCGCGGATCGGTGGCGGGGCGGCCGCCGGGCAGCAGCGCGGCGAGCGCGCCCGCTTCGACGGCGCC
>NZ_JAAGLN010000224.1 GCF_010548145.1 Streptomyces sp. SID10853 | reverse complement strand
CGCCGCCGCAGGGCGCCGCGTACGGCTATCCGCAGCAGCCCCCCGGCGGGCTGCCGACGGTGGGCCCCGGGTACCAGGCCGTGCTGCGCTACCGCGCGCAGGACGGCTCCGAGCAGCAGCTCATCCGCCGTTCCGCGCCGGGCACCCCGCACCCCGAGTGGCAGATGCTGCACGAGCTGCGGGCCATGAACGTGCCGCCGCAGCAGGTCATCGAGCTGCACACCGAGCTGGAGTCGTGCGAGCTGCCCGGTGGGTACTGTGCGCGGATGATCCGGGAGACCTGGCCGCAGGTCCGGATCACCAGCGTCGCCCCGTACGGCAGGGATCACGCCAGCCGGCAGCAGGGGATGCAGCATCTGCTGACGCACCAGGGCGAGTTGCACCAGGTCGCGGACGGTCCGGCGCGGCCGGCTCCGGTGCGGGCTCCGCTGCCCGCGGTGCAGCCGGCGCCGCCGATCCCGCCGCAGGGGGTCGCGCACGAGCTGGCGCAGGCGTTCGGGCCGCAGGGCGTCTTCCGTTTCGACCAGCGGGCGGTGTCCCGCCAGGGTGTGCCGGAGATTGTGGCGCAGACGCTGGTGTGGGCGGGGCTGCCGGTCGATTTCGGACCGTTCTTCTGGGCGCAGGCGGTGCCGGGGCAGCCCGTTCCGACGCTGGCCGAGCTGGCCGCGCAGCGTCAGGTGCAGCCCGCGTCCGACGCGGGGTCGTATCTGGTGATGGGGTCCGACTTCGGCCGGGCGCTCTGTGTGCAGTACGGCACGGCGAACATCGTGGCCGTGCCGGTGGAGGCGGGTCCCGGCGGGCAGCCGGTGGCGCCGCAGTTCGTGAACTCGGGGCTGCCCGAGTTCGTACGGTCGCTGGCGCTGCTGGGCCGGATGTGGCGGCTGCGCTTCGGTCTCAGTCCGGAGCAGGCCGGCCGGTGGACGGTCGACTTCCAGGCGCAGCTGATGATGCTGGACCCGGCGGCGCTCGGTTCGCCGGAGAGCTGGTGGTCGGTCCTGCTGGAGCAGATGTGGGACGGGCTGCTCTGAGGTAGCTCCTGGCACCTGACCCGGTGCGTGTACGAGGCGTCCGGCCGTGAGAAGCGGCCGGGCGCCTCTGCCGTATGGGCGCACGGGCGCCGCGTCTTCCGGTGGGCCGGTACGGGTGGGGCCGGTCCGTGCGGTCCGCGGGCTCCGGCCGTGGGAGGCCCTGGGCGGGGGCTGAATTCAGCCGTACCGGACGGCGGTGCCGACTTCCCGCGCCGGGTGACGCATCCTGGGTGGATGGGATGGGCGGAGTGTCGCGGTATGGGCACTTCGCGATGATCCACCAAGATGTGCGCCGGGCCGCGTGGGGCGACCCGATGCGCATCGTGTTCGAAGAGGGGCTTGACGGATGAGTTCAGCAGCGGTGTCACCTCATGGCTTCACGGGTGTGCGGGGCCGTGGGTACCGGCCCGAGCAGGTCGACCGGTTCGTCGCGGAGCTGTCGGACGACCGTGACGGGGCCTGGGAGCGTGCGGCGCGGCTGACCGTCCTGACGAAGGAGATGGAGGCCACGTCGGCGGCGCTGGCCGAGCAGGTGGCCGGGCTCGCCCCGCAGACGTACGAGACGCTGGGCGAGCGGGCCAGGACGCTGCTCGCGCTGGTCACGGAGGAGGCCGCCGGGCTGCGCGGCGATGCGCAGGCGGCGGCCCAGCGGCTGCACGACGAGGCGGGTGCGGCGGAGCGTGGGCTGCGGGACGCGGCGCGTGCGGATGCGGACGCGGCGCTGGCGGCGGCCGAGGCGCACGCGCAGCAGGTGCTGACCGCCGCGCAGGAGGCGTCCGACGAGCTGCGGATCGGTTCGCGCAAGGACGCGAAGCAGTGGCGCAGCGAGGCGCTGGGTGTGCTGCGGGAGATGCGGGAGCGTACGTCGGCTGCGCTGGCGGAGCTGGAGAAGGGGCACGGCGAGCGTGCCGAGGCTGCGGAGCGTGAACTCGCGGCGAGGGAGGCCGGCTTCGATGCCCGCCATACGGAGCTGATCGCACGGGCCGAGGCCCGTCTCGGGGAGGCGCAGCGGGCGCTGTCGGCGACGGAGGAGTCGGCGCGGCACAGCCAGGAGGACGCGGAGGCGCAGGCGGCGGAGCTGATCGCGCACGCCAGGGTCCGTGCGGAGCGTACGGAACGCGAGACGGAGCGGGTGCTGCGGGAGAACGGTGAGGCGCAGGAGGAGCTGCGGGCGCACATGTCCCATGTGCGGAGCAGTCTGGCCTCGCTGACGGGCAGGACTCCGGCCACGGAAGGCACCTGAGCGCGGGCCCGGCCAGGCAGCCCCGTTCCTTCCCCCTGCGGAATCCCGAGTCCGTGAGGCCGGTACTGCCGCTGGGGACTGTGCAGTTGTCAGGCCCTGGGCAGTCCTCTGTCCCGTAGCGTTACGGCGGGGAACGTCCAGTGCGTCCGCCGGGGCGGGCGCGGCAGACCGGCGGTGGAAGGGTACGTATGGACGCGGATGACTGGGACGAGCGGTACCGGGCCGTGGAGCGTGTGTGGTCGGTCGAGCCGAACCGGTGGGTGGTCCGTGAGACCTCCGGTCTGGAACCCGGCCGGGCCCTGGATCTGGCCGCGGGGGAGGGCCGCAATGCCGTGTGGCTGGCGGGCCGGGGGTGGCGGGTGGACGCGATCGACTTTTCGCCGGTCGCCGTCCGCCGGATCATGGACGCGGCCGGTGACGGTCAGAAGCCGGTGCGTGCCACGGTGGCCGACGCCACCCGCTATGTCCCCGAAGAGGCCGCCTACGACCTGGTTCTGATCTCGTATCTGCAGCTGCCCCGGCAGGACATGGGTGCGGTGCTGGCGAGCGCCTGCCGGGCGGCCCGGCCCGGCGGCACGCTGCTGCTGGTCGGCCACGACGCCGGAAACCTGGAGCACGGCACCGGGGGTCCGAAGGATGCGCGGGTGCTGTCCAGCGTCGAGTTCGTACGCGAGGCGTGGGAACCGTGGGCCGATCTTGTCGTGGCGGAGGTGGCCCACCGTCCGGTCGGGGAGGCCGAGGCGCTCGACACGGTGGTCCGCGCCGTGCGTCGGTGAATCCCGCAGGCGGCGCCGGGTGAGCCCGTCGGCCACTGCGCGGCCGTGCGCCGGACCGTGACGGGGTGTTCGGCGCCGCGGTAGCCGTCCCGGGCCGCGGTAGCCGTCCCGGCCGGAATGGAGCTTCGGAATCTACGAATTGCTAAATTATGCAATTCACTACATGCTGTGCTGGTCGTGTCCGCAGGTGGCCGCGCGCACGGCGCCAGAAGACATCCCGGGACATCGGGGTGGCGAAGGGAGTCCGAAGACCGTGCCTGTTCCGCTGTACCAGGCCGAGGCCGAGGCCGAGTTCTTCCGGATGCTCGGGCGCCCGGTCCGCATACGCGTACCGGAGCTGCTCCGGACCGGTCCGATGGCGGTACGCGTATGCGGACCGGGCGCGGTCGGGGTGGAGCGCTCGGCGCTGTCCCGGCACCTCGCGGCCGGGGACGTGGCGGACTTCATGCGGGCGGCTCGGAGGACTCCGACCGAGATGCCGACCGGGCAGAACGAGCTGTCAGGGGAGTCGCGGGAAGCGGAGGCCGCGGCCTCGTGACGACGCTCCTCGCCCAGGCCGTGGGCCGGGTGCGCTCCCTGCTGCCCGCCCGCGCCGACTTCGCCCTCATGGCCCGCAATCCGCGCCGCGATCTGCTCGCCGGACTGACCGTCGCCATTGTGGCGCTGCCGCTCGCGCTGGGGTTCGGTGTCTCCTCCGGGCTGGGCGCCGAAGCGGGGCTCGCGACCGCGGTGGTGGCGGGCGCGCTCGCCGCACTGTTCGGCGGCTCCAGCCTCCAGGTCTCCGGGCCCACCGGGGCGATGACGGTGGTGCTGGTGCCGATCGTCGCCCAGTACGGGCCGGGTGGGGTCCTGACCGTCGGGCTGATGGCCGGTGTCCTGCTGGTCGCGCTCGCCCTGCTGAAGGCGGGCCGGTACATGCGCTACATCCCCGCCCCGGTGGTGGAGGGCTTCACCCTCGGTATCGCCTGTGTCATCGGGCTGCAGCAGATCCCCAACGCGCTCGGTGTGGCCACGCCCGAGGGCGACAAGGTGCTGGTGGTGACCTGGCGGGCCGTCGAGGAGTTCGTGAAGGCGCCGAACTGGACCGCGACCGTCCTTGCCCTGGCCGTGGCGGCCGTGATGCTGCTCGGCGCCCGGTGGCGCCCCGCCGTCCCCTTCTCCATGGCCGCGGTCATCGCCGCCACCCTGGCCGCCCAGCTCTTCCACCTGGACGCCGCCCGGCCGATCGGTGACCTGCCCTCCGGGCTGTCCGCGCCGTCGCTCGCCTTCCTCGATCTGTCCGCGGTGGGTTCGCTGCTCGCCCCGGCCGTCGCGGTTGCCGCCTTGGCGGCGTTGGAGTCGCTGCTCTCGGCGACCGTCGCGGACGGCATGACGGCCGGCCGGCGGCACGACCCGGACAGGGAACTCTTCGGGCAGGGCATCGCGAACCTGGCCGCCCCACTGTTCGGTGGCGTCCCCGCGACCGGGGCCATCGCCCGTACCGCTGTCAACGTCAGGACCGGCGCAGGCTCGCGGCTCGCGGCAATCACCCACGCCGCGGTCCTCGCCGTGATCGTCTTCGCTGCCGCGCCGCTCGTCTCCAGGATCCCGCTGGCCGCGCTGGCCGGGGTGCTGCTGGCGACCGCGATCCGGATGGTGGAGGTCGGTGCACTGCGGGCGATGGCCCGTGCGACCCGTTCGGATGCGGCTGTGCTGGTGCTGACCGCCGTTGCCACGCTCGCGCTCGACCTGGTGTACGCGGTCGTCATCGGCCTGGTCGTCGCGGGCGCCCTGACGCTGCGGGCGGTCGCCGGGCAGGCCCGGATGGACCAGGTCGATCTCACAGCGGACCTGCCCGGTGAGCACGGCGAGGAGGAGCAGGCGCTGCCGGCCGAGCACATCGTCGCCTACCGCATCGACGGGCCGCTCTTCTTCGCCGGCGCCCACCGCCTTCTCCTGGAACTCTCCGAGGTGGCCGACGTACGGGTGGTGATCCTGCGGATGTCGCGGATCACGACGATGGACGCCACCGGGGCCCTGGTCCTCAAGGACGCCGTGGAGCAGCTGAACCGGCGCGGCATCGCCGTGCTGACCTCCGGGATACGCCCCGCCCAGCGCCAGGCCCTGCGCTCGGTCGGAGCCCTTGACCTGCTCCGGCTGGAGGGCCGGGAGTACGCCACCACACCGGAGGCCGTCGCCGGGGCCCGCGGCCACCTGCGACGGGCCGGCCTCCTGCCCGCCGCCCCCGTCACGGAAGAGGCCTCCCGATGACCACATCCCGAGCCGGGGCGGCCCGGTGAGCGCGCAGCTCGATTCCCTGCCCCTGCGGCATGTCCTGACCCTGCCCGCGATGGGCTCAGCGGTGCGGATCGTCCGCGAGACGACCGAGCAGGTCCTTGCCGAGTGGGGCATCAGCGGTCGGCATCCCCTGGTCGACCCGGCGCTCCTGATCCTCTCGGAACTGGTGACCAACAGCGTCCGGCACGCAGCCGGCCTGTCCCCGAACGTCACCGTGATCTACGCGGCCGGCTCGGACACGTTCGCGTTCGCGGTCCACGACCGCCACCCCCACAAGCCTGCTCTGTTCTCCACGGTCACCGGGACCGGCGACAGCAGTGGGCTGGGCACCGTCATGGAACTCACCCTCGGCCTGGGCGGCACCGCGGTCATCCGGGGTGACGCGGACGGCAAGGGCAAAAGCATATGGATCACCCTGCCGCTGTGACCCTGTGACCCTGTGACCCTGTGACCCTGTGACCCTGTGACCCTGCGGCACCTGTGGGAGGTGTCCGGCGGTCGCGGTTCGATCCCGGGCGACGCAGGAGCCGCTCATGGATTGCGCAATTGCCGAACCAGGAAATTCTCAAGGCCGTCAGGCCGGCGTGAAGGCGCGAGGATGTCCCCATGACGAAGAGTTTTGGATGGATGCGATGCGCGGTGCACGCACGACGGCGGACGTCCGGTACCCGGGCGGCTCCCATGGGCAAGGGGCGGGCACAGTGAGCGCACCGCTCTACCAGCTGAAGGCGGAATTCTTCAAAACCCTCGGCCACCCGGTACGGGTCAGGGTCCTGGAACTGCTCAGCGAACGCGAACACGCGGTCTCCGAAATGCTTCCCGAGGTCGGCGTCGAAGCAGCCCACCTGTCCCAGCAGCTGGCCGTCCTGCGCCGGGCCAACCTTGTCGTCCCCCGCCGGGAGGGATCAGCCGTCTACTACTCGCTGGCCAACCCTCAGGTAGCGGAGCTGCTCCGCGTGGCGCGAACGATCCTGTCCGGCGTACTGGCGGGCCAGGCCGAACTGCTGGCCGACCTTCGAGCCGCCGAACCGGAGGCCAAGCCCCGCCGGCGCAGGTCGTCGTAGCTGATTCCGGCGCCGCCTGGGCGGTGGCACCTTCTCTCCGTGGGTTCGCCTGCTGGGGCCGCGTTCACTTGTCGGCGTGGCCGCCCAGGTAGAACAGCAGCCAGATGAATCCCGCGAAGACGTGCGTGCCGAAGATGTAGAGGAAGGCGCGCAGGGCGACCCCCCGCTCCTTCCAGCTCTCGGTCTCCCGTTCGGGGGCGCTCACGGCGGGGGCCGGCTCACTCTCGATCTCGTCGCTCATGGCGTGTCTCCCGTCCTGGGCCGGTCTTGGCGGCTGGTGTCGTATCGGTTGCCGTCTCCGCGGACACCGGGCCACCCGGCCGCCCGGTCACCCGGCCTCACACCGTGTCCGTTTCGGTCCCGGCGTCGTGCAGTTGGACCAGCAGGTCCTGCCGGCCGGCCAGCAGGACCGTCAGGATCCGCCGGGCCGCGCGCAGCAACTCCGCCACATCCCCGCCCGCCAGCTCGTAGACGACGGTGGAGCCGTCGCGGGTCGCGTTCACGATGCCCGAACGGCGCAGCACGGCCAGCTGCTGCGAGAGGTTCGACGGTTCGATCTCGATCGCCGCGAGCAGGTCGCGGACCGGCAGCGGCCCCTCCTGGAGCAGTTCCAGGACCCGGATCCGGACCGGGTGCCCCAGCATCCGGAAGAACTCCGCCTTCGCCTGGTACAGCGGCACGGCTGTCACGTTCACTGCCCACTCACCCCGTTCTCCGGCTCCGTGCTGACGCGGTGCTTGCGGGCCAGGCGCAGGGCGTCATCGAGTTCGTCCTCGGCCATCGCCGCTTCGTAGGCGTCCTCGGCCTCCGACGCAGCCGCAAGCCGGGACCGTGCCGCACCGATGCGCTCCCGCGCCGCCTCGCTGAACCCGCCCACCGTCGCTCCCCACCCCGGCACATCCGGCCGATTGGCTGACTAGCAAATTGCAGAACTCTGCAAGTCTAAGGGAGCGTCTCGCCGGACACCGCCCCCCGTCCTGCAGGTCCTGTGTCTCCAGCTGTGCCGGGGCGCCGCCGCCCCCGAGAAGCGGGCGTCCCCGCTGCGGAATCCCCCTAGGGGCCGCCCCTTACCTGCGGCCCGGGCGCGTTCGTCCCGGCGGAGGAGGTGAGGGGCCCCGCTGGTCCTTAGCGTTTGTTTATGGCCGCCCGCAGTGGTGGGGGTGGGGAAAACCCCAGGGCGTATGCGGCTACGTGCACCAGTGTGCCGGGCATCCCGGATCGACAGACTTCAACCATGCCTGCTGACAAGCAGGGCAGGACCGACATAGGAGATTTACCGTGACAACGGCTGTGACCATTCCCAGGCACGGGGGTACTGGAGGGCGTACGGCCGTTGCCGCGCGAGCGCGGCAGGTCGTCAAGGCGTACGGGTCGGGGGAGACCCGGGTCGTGGCGCTCGACCATGTCGATGTGGACATCGCCCGCGGTCAGTTCACCGCGATCATGGGCCCGTCGGGCTCCGGCAAGTCGACGCTGATGCACTGCCTCGCCGGCCTCGACACGGTGAGCGCCGGGCAGATCCATCTGGACGAGACCGAGATCACCGGGCTCAAGGACAAGAAGCTCACCCAGCTGCGCCGGGACCGTATCGGCTTCATCTTCCAGGCGTTCAATCTGCTGCCCACGCTCAACGCCATCGAGAACATCACGCTCCCGATGGACATCGCCGGGCGCAGGCCGGACGCCCAGTGGCTGCGGCAGGTGGTGGAGACCGTGGGGCTCGCCGACCGGCTCAAGCACCGGCCGACCCAGCTCTCCGGCGGTCAGCAGCAGCGGGTCGCCGTGGCGCGCGCCCTGGCCGCCCAGCCCGAGATCATCTTCGGTGACGAGCCGACCGGGAACCTCGACTCCCGGGCCGGGGCCGAAGTACTGGGCTTCCTGCGCAAGTCGGTGTCCGAGCTGGGCCAGACCATCGTGATGGTCACGCACGACCCGGTGGCCGCCTCGTACGCGGACCGGGTGCTCTACCTCGCGGACGGCAGGATCGTGGACGAGATGTACGGCCCGACGGCCGAGCAGGTCCTCGACCGGATGAAGGACTTCGACGCGCGCGGGCGGACGTCATGACCGTCTGGAAGACCTCCCTGCGCAACTTCTTCGCGCACAAGGGACGGATGGCGCTCTCCGCCGTCGCGGTCCTGCTGTCGGTCGGCTTCGTGTGCGGCACGCTCGTCTTCACCGACACCATGAACACCACGTTCGACAAGCTCTTCGCGGCCACCGCGTCGGATGTCACGGTCAGCCCCAAGTCGGCCAAGGGCACCGACAACAGCACCCAGAACGGCAAGCCGGACACGCTGCCCGCATCGGCGGTGCGGCAGGTCGCGAAGGCCGACGGGGTGCGCTCGGTGCAGGGCGGCGTCAGCAGCATGAGCGTGACGGTCGTCGACGGCCACAACAAGGACATGGGCTCCAGCAACGGCGCCCCGACGATCGCCGGCAACTGGACGTCCAACGAGACCAAGTCGATGGAGATCACCTCGGGCCACGCCCCGCGCGGCCCCACCGAGGTGATGGTCGACGCGGACACCGCGGAGAAGCACCACCTGAAGCTGGGTGACGAGCTGCGCACGATCGCCGTCAGCGGGGACATCAGGGCCCGGATATCCGGGATCGCCACGTTCAAGGTGACCAACCCCGGCGCGGCCGTCGTGTACTTCGACACCGCCACCGCGCAGCACGAGCTGCTGGGCGGCCCCGGCCTCTTCACGAACATCTCCGTCAACGCCGAATCCGGTGTGAGCGACGCACAGTTGAAGAAGAACGTGCAGGCGGTGCTGCACGGCCCGTACACGTTCGAGACGCAGAAGGAGAACGCGGACGCCAACCGCTCGGACGTCGGCTCGTTCCTCGACGTCATGAAGTACGCGATGCTCGGCTTCGCCGGAATCGCCTTCCTCGTCGGCATCTTCCTGATCATCAACACCTTCTCGATGCTGGTCGCCCAGCGCACCCGCGAGATCGGACTGATGCGGGCCCTCGGCTCCAGCCGCAAGCAGGTCAACCGCTCGGTGCTGGTCGAGGCGCTGCTGCTCGGTGTCTTCGGCTCGGTCCTCGGTGTCGGCGCCGGTGTCGGCCTCGCGGTGGGGCTGATGAAGGTGATGGGTTCGATCGGCATGGACCTGTCCACGGAGGACCTGACGGTCAAGTGGACGACCCCGCTCGTCGGCATGCTGCTCGGTGTCATCGTGACGATCGTCGCCGCGTACATCCCGGCCCGCCGGGCCGGGAAGATCTCCCCGATGGCCGCGCTGCGGGACTCGGGTACGCCCGCCGACGGCAGGGCGGGATGGCTCAGGGCGGCGATCGGCCTGGTGCTCACCGGTGCGGGCGGGGCGGCGCTGTTCGCCGCGGCCGGCGCGGACAAGTCGGGTCAGGGCTCGCTCTACCTGGGGGCCGGTGTGGTCCTCACGCTCATCGGCTTCGTGGTCATCGGCCCGCTCCTCGCGGGTGTGGTGGTCAGGGCGATCAGCTCGGTCGTCCTGCGGATCTTCGGCCCGGTCGGGCGGATGGCCGAGCGCAACGCGCTGCGCAACCCGCGGCGTACGGGAGCGACGGGCGCGGCCCTGATGATCGGCCTCGCGCTGGTCGCCTGTCTGTCGGTCGTCGGTTCGTCGATGGTGGCCTCGGCCACCGACGAGCTGGACAAGTCGGTCGGTGCTGACTTCATCATCCAGAGCGGCAGCGGCCAGCTGATCGTGCCGCAGGCGCAGAAGGCACTCGAAGCGGCGCCGGGCATCGAGCACGTCACCAACTACAAGGCCATCGATTCCAGGCTGACCGCGCCCGACGGGAAGAGCGAGGACGAGTCGGTCATCGCGGCCGACCCGACGTACGCGCAGGACCTGCGGCGCGAGACGGTCTCGGGTGATCTCTCGGCGGCGTACGGCAAGGACGCCATGTCCGTCGGCGACGCCTACGCCACGAGGCACCACATCAAGGTCGGCGACACCATGTCGGTGGCGTTCAGGAGCGGACGGACGGCGAAGCTGCGGATCGCGGCCATCACCTCCGACGACACGAGCGTCGACAAGGGCGCGATGTACCTGAACATCACGACGGCCGCGCGGTATGTGCCGGCCGACAGGATGCCGCCGAACGTCATCATGTTCGCCAAGGCCAAGGACGGCCAGGAGAAGGCCGCCTACGCCGGGCTGAAGAAGTCGCTGGCCAAGTACCCGCAGTACAAGGTGCAGGACCAGACCGACTTCAAGCAGGAGCTGAAGGACCAGATCGGGCAGCTGCTCAACATCGTCTACGGGCTGCTGGCCCTGGCGATCATCGTGGCGGTGCTCGGCGTGGTGAACACGCTGGCCCTGTCGGTCGTCGAGCGGACCAGGGAGATCGGCCTGATGCGGGCGATCGGCCTCTCGCGCAGGCAGCTGCGCCGGATGATCCGGCTGGAGTCGGTGGTCATCGCGCTCTTCGGTGCGCTGCTCGGCCTGGGGCTCGGGATGGGCTGGGGCACATCGGCCCAGAAGATCCTCGCGCTTGAGGGCATGGGGGTCCTGGAGATCCCGTGGCCGACGATCATCGGGGTCTTCGTCGCCTCGGCGTTCGTGGGCCTGTTCGCCGCCCTGATCCCGGCGTTCCGGGCGGGCCGGATGAACGTACTGAACGCGATCGCGACCGACTGACGCGGTTCGCTCCGACCCGGCTCGCGCTCCGACCCCGCTCCCGCTCCGACCCCGCTCCCGCTCCGGTCCCGGTCCCGGTCCCGGTTCCGTCCGGAGGAGGAGCGGGCCAGTGACCGGGGGGTACGGGGAACGGGGGAAAAACCCGGGGAACGGGGGACAGGGGGGAACGGGGACGAATCAGCCCCGGTGGGCGCCAGGCGCGTCCGCCGGGGCTGGATCGTGTCCGGCAGGGCGCACCGGATCGTCAGGCGGGCACAAGCACCGTCAGCCGGCCGGCGGCAGGGACGACTGCGGCAAGGTGGCCGGCGCCGTGGGTGTCCCCGCCGCCGTACCCGGACCCGTACGCGTACCAATGGAGTCACCCCGCACCGTTTCCGTGGCGGTGGTGCGGAGCGGCGTGCCCGGGGTGGCCGAGGCGTAGCCCATGGACGGGCTCGTCGGGCTCGGCAGGTCCGGCAGGCTGGTACCCCCGCCGTCCGCGGAGTGCAGGGGGGCGTGCCGGGGGCTCGGCGGCGCGGCGGGGAGCGCGGGCGCGGCGG
>NZ_JAAGLN010000223.1 GCF_010548145.1 Streptomyces sp. SID10853 | reverse complement strand
GCCGCGGCGCCGCCCGCCCCCTTGGCCGCGTCCTTGGCCGCCCCCTTGGCCGCGTCCTTGGCGGCGTTCTTGGCTGCCACCACCGCGTCGAACACCTCGCGCTTGGGCAGCCCCGCGGCGGCGGCGACCGCGGCGATGGCCTCCTTGCGCCGCTCCCCCGCCTCCTCGCGCACCTGCACCCTGCGCACCAGCTCGGCGGGGTCGAGCTGCTCGGGCCCGGTGTCGGGGGCGCCCTCGACGACGACGGTGATCTCGCCCCGTACGCCGTCCGCCGCCCACTCCGCGAGCGCCTTCAGCCCCCCGCGCTTCACTTCCTCGTACGTCTTGGTCAGCTCACGGCAGACCGCGGCCCTGCGGCCGTCGCCGAAGACCTCCGCCATCGCGGCGAGGGTGTCGTCCAGCCGGTGCGGGGCCTCGAAGTACACCAGCGTCCTGCGCTCCGCCGCGACCTCGCGGAGCCGGCCGAGCCGCTCGCCCGCCTTGCGCGGCAGGAAGCCCTCGAAGCAGAAGCGGTCCACCGGCAGCCCGGACAGCGCCAGCGCGGTCAGCACAGCGGACGGGCCGGGAACGGCGGTGACCTTGATGTCCTGCTCCACACACGCGGCGACCAGCCGGTAGCCGGGGTCGGAGACCGACGGCATCCCCGCGTCCGTGACCAGCAGCACCCGCGCCCCGCCGGCCAGCGCGTCGACCAGCTCCGGGGTGCGGGCCGACTCATTGCCCTCGAAGTACGAGACGACACGCCCCGTGGTCTGGACGCCGAGCGCCTGCGTCAGCCGGCGCAGCCGCCGGGTGTCCTCGGCGGCGACGACATCGGCCGTCGCCAGCTCCTCGGCGAGCCGGGGCGGCGCGTCCGACACATCACCGATGGGGGTCCCTGCGAGTACCAGCATTCCTGTCACGACTCCATTCTCCCAGCCCCGTGCACACCACTCTCACAGTCGGGTTCCCTACGATGGCGCGGTGACGAGTACAGCGCCTCAAGCCCTGAAGGGCCACGACGCCGGGGAACAGCCGCCCACCTGGGGGCGCAGGCTGCGCCGGTTCGGGTACGCGGCCCCGCGCGAGACGGGTCTGCGCGAGCGGCTGGTGCCGCCGTACGCCACACCGGGCCCGCAGGTGTGGAAGGTGCTCGGCCTCTCCCCCGCCTTCGCGGAGCGGCTGCTGCGCTGGTCGGCCTGGGGCGGCCCGCTCCTGGTCACCCTGGTCGCCGGGGTACTGCGGTTCTGGAACCTCGGCAGCCCGCACGCGGTGATATTCGATGAGACGTATTACGCGAAGGACGCCTGGGCGCTGATCCACCAGGGGTACGAGGGCCACTGGCCGGACAACATCAACAACGCGATCCTGGCGAACCCCTCGCATGTCTCGGTGCCGTCCGACCCGGGCTATGTGGTGCACCCGCCGGTGGGCAAGTGGCTCATCGGGATCGGTGAGCACTTCTTCGGGTTCACACCGTTCGGCTGGCGCTTCATGACGGCGCTGCTCGGCACGCTCTCGGTGCTGATGATCTGCCGGATCGGCAGGCGGCTGCTGCGCTCGACGTTCCTGGGGTGCCTGGCGGGTGCGCTGCTGGCGGTCGACGGGCTGCACTTCGTGATGAGCCGCACCTCGCTGCTGGACCTCATCGTGATGTTCTTCGTGGTGGCGGCCTTCGGGGCGCTGCTCATCGACCGGGACAGAACCCGCGCCCGGCTCGCCGCCGCCCTGCCGGTGGGCGAGGAGGGCGGGCTGCGGCCCGACAGCGTCATCGCGAGCACGGTCGGGCTCGGCCTGCGGCCCTGGCGGATCGCGGCCGGTGTGCTGCTCGGCCTGGCCGCCGCGACCAAGTGGAACGGCCTGTACGTCCTGGTCTTCTTCGCGGTGATGGCGGTGCTCTGGGACGTGGGCGCGCGCCGCACCGCGGGCGCCGTCCGCCCGTACCGGGCCGTGCTGCGCCGGGACGTGCTGCCGGCCTTCGTCTCGACAGTGCCGGTCGCCGTGGTGACGTACATGCTCTCCTGGACCGGCTGGTTCGTGACCAAGGGCGGGTACTTCCGCGACTGGGCCGCCCACCGCGCGGGGCTCTCCCCGGATCACATCAAGCTGCCGGTGCTCGGCACGGTCCATCTGCCGCAGTTCGACATGAGCTGGGTCCCGGCGTCGCTGCGCAGCTTCTGGCACTACGAGGCCGAGGTCTACAGCTTCCACGTCAATCTGACCGAGGGGCACCAGTACCAGTCGAACCCGTGGAGCTGGCTCGTGGTGGGCCGCCCCGTCTCGTACTTCTACGAGTCACCGAAGCCGGGCACGGACGGCTGCCCGCAGGGCACCGAGAGCTGCGCCCGCGAGGTGCTGGCGATGGGCACCCCGCTGCTCTGGTGGGCGGCGTGCTTCGCGGTCCTGTACATCCTGTGGCGCTGGGTCTTCCGCCGGGACTGGCGGGCCGGGGCCATCGCGTGCGGGATCGCGGCCGGGTATCTGCCCTGGTTCATGTACCAGCAGCGGACGATCTTCTTCTTCTACGCGGTCGTCTTCGTGCCGTTCCTGTGTCTGGCCGTGGCCATGATGATCGGCGCGATCCTGGGACCGCCCGGTTCGAGCGAGCGGCGCAGGGCGGTGGGCGCGATCGGCGCGGGTGTGCTGGTGCTGCTGATCGTGTGGAACTTCATTTATTTCTGGCCGCTGTTCACCGGGGACGCGATCCCGCTGAGCCAGTGGAACAACCGGATGTGGCTGAACACCTGGATCTGATCCCGGTCGGATAACGAAGCCCCCGGCGCCGCCGGGGTCCCGTACGCTGCTGGGCGTAACTCTCTTGAACATGTTCAAGAGACTCCTGGGGAGGGGACGCGGCAGTGCGTAGCGGGGCGAAGATAGGCATAGCGGGCGGGGTGTTCGTGGTCGTGGCCGGTGGGGTCGGCTATGGCGCGTACAACCTGTGGAACGGGCTGAACGGTTCGGGCGGCGGAGGCGGCTCCGCGGACACGGCCCAGGCCGCGCCCGCCCGCACCGGTCCGCCCACCGCGGACGAGATCAGCGGTGTGGCCAAGGACTTCCTCGCCGCCTGGGCGAAGGGCGACGCGGCCCGGGCCGCGCAGCTGACCAACAACGTGGCGGACTCGCAGCCGCTGCTGGCCGGTTACCGCGCGGACGCGCATGTCACCAGGGTGACGCTGACGCCGGGTGCGGCATCGGGCGCGAAGGTGCCGTTCACGGTGCAGGCCACCATTTCGTACGAGGGGAAGACCAAGCCCTGGTCGTACGCGTCGTCGCTGAGCGTCGTACGCGGTCTGACGACCGGCCGGGCGCTGGTGGACTGGGCCCCGTCGGTCGTCCACCCGGACCTGAAGAAGGGGCAGACGCTCACCACAGGTGAGGCGGAGTCCGCGCCGATCAAGGCGGTGGACGTCAACGGTGTCGAGCTGACGAAGGCCAAGTACCCCTCGCTGGGGCCGGTCCTGGACTCGCTGCGGCAGAAGTACGGCGACAAGGCGGGCGGCAAGCCGGGCATCGAGACGTACATCGGGGCGAGCGGGTCCGCCGGTGGAGCCACCGAGGGATCCGGGGGCGGCTCCGCGGACAGCCCGGCCCCGGCCAGGACCCTGCTGACTCTGTCCAAGGGCACCCCCGCGCTGCTGCACACCACGCTCGACGCGCGGGCGCAGGCGGCGGCCGAGGTGGCGGTGAAGAAGTTCAGCGAGTCGTCGGTGGTGGCGGTCAGGCCGAGCACGGGTGAGATACGCGCGATCGCCAACAACCGTGCCGACGCCTTCGACGCGGCGACGCAGGGCAAGCTCGCGCCCGGCTCCACGATGAAGATCATGACCGCGGCGATGCTCATCGACAACGGTCTGGCATCCGAGAAGAGCCCCCTCCTCTGCGAGCCTTCGGTCGTCTGGCAGGGCCAGACCTTCCACAACCTGGACAACTTCTCCATCCCGGGCGGCACCATGGAGCAGGCGTTCGCCCGCTCCTGCAACACCGCCTTCATCAAGCCGGTCGGGAAGCTGAACGACCGCGGTATCGCGGACACCGCCCTGCCGGACACGGCGAAGAAGTACTTCGGCATCGGCTCCGTCTGGAACGTCGGCATCCCGACCTTCGACGGCAGCGTGCCGCAGACGTCCGGCCCCAACACCGCCGCGGCGATGATCGGCCAGGGGCTGGTCCAGATGAACCCGCTCAACATGGCGTCGGTCACCGCCACCGCCCGCAGCGGCGCGTTCCACCAGCCGGTGATCGTCCCCAGGTCGCTGCGCGAGGGGGACACGGCCACCGCGCGGCCGCTGCCCGCCGCCACCGCCCAGCAGCTGCGCGACATGATGCACACGACGGCGACGGCCGGGTACGGGACGGGCACCGTGGCGATGTCCGGGGTCGGCGGATACAAGGGCGCCAAGACCGGCTCGGCCGAGGTCGACGCGCAGGGCAAGTCCAACAGCTGGTTCACCGGGTTCAGCGACGACCTGGCCGCGGCCGCGGTCGTCCAGTCCGGCGGCCACGGCGGCGACGCCGCAGGTCCGGTGGTCGCGGCCGTACTGGCAGCGGGCTCCTGACACCGTTGCCGGCCGCGGGCTCCTGGGACCGTTCAACGGGTTCGCGTGGCAGGTACACCGGACGCTAGCGTTACGGGCCATGAGCACTTCCGAACCCACTGTGAATCCCCGGTTCGCCGAGGCGCTGCGCCAACTGGGCCTGGAGGTCGAGGTCCGCGGCTTTTCCGAGGCGACCCGGACAGCCGCCGAGGCGGCGGCCGCGGTCGGCTGCGAGCTCAGCGCGATCGTCAAGTCGCTGATCTTCGAGGCCGACGGGGCGCCCGTCCTGGTCCTGCTGGACGGGGCGTCCCGGGTCGACGTCGAGCGCGTACGGGAGGTGCTCGGCGCCGAGAAGGTCAAGCGCGCCGACGCCGCTCTCGTACGGGAGACCACCGGCTACGCGATCGGCGGGGTGCCGCCCTTCGGCCACCGCAACCGCACCCGGGTCATCGCCGACCGTGGCCTGCTGGAGCACCCCGTCGTGTGGGCTGCCGCCGGCACCCCGCACACGGTCTTCGCCCTGGAGCCGAAGTCGGTGGTCGCCCACGCGGGCGCCACCCTGGCCGATGTCCGGGAGTCCGCCGCGTGACACTCACGGTCATCCTCGCCGTCGTCCTCGCAGCGATAACCCACGCCAGCTGGAACGCCATTGCCCACCACATCAAGGACCAGCTGGTCTCCTTCACCCTGATCTCCGGGGGCGGGTTGCTGGTCGGCGCGCTGGGCGCGCTGTTCGTCCCCTTCCCGGCCGCCGCCGCGTGGCCGTATCTGCTCGTCTCGGCCGCGCTGCACGTCACGTACATGCTGCTGCTGATGCGGTCGTTCACGCTCGGCGACTTCGGCCAGATGTACCCGATCGCGCGTGGCACCGCACCGCTCGTGGTGACCGTGCTGGCCGCCGTCTTCGTCCATGAGATCCCGAACGGCTGGCAGTTGGCGGGCGTCGCGGTGGCCTGCGCGGGGCTCGTGGGTGTGGCCGTCTGGGGCCTGAAGGGCTCCCGCCCGCAGTGGCCGGCGATCATCGCGGCGCTCGCCACCGGCCTGGCCATCGCCTCGTACACCACGGTCGACGGCGTCGGCGTCCGCGACTCGGGCTCGTCGCTGGGCTACATCGCGTGGCTGATGATCCTGGAGGGCATCGCCATCCCGGCGTACGCGCTGCACAGGCGCCGCGGCCAACTGGCCGCCCAGCTGCGCCCGTACGCCACCAAGGGGCTGATCGGCGGTGCGATGTCGGTGGTCGCGTACGGCCTGGTCCTGTGGGCCCAGACCCGCGCACCGCTCGCCCCCATCGCGGCGCTGCGCGAGTCGTCGATCATCGTGGGCGCGGCGATCGGAGCGCTCTTCTTCAAGGAGAGGTTCGGGGCGCCGAGAATCGCGGCGGCCGGGCTGATGGTGGTCGGCATCGGGCTGATGCTGCATACGGCTTAGGCGGGCTCGGGCCCGATGGCTTCCGGCCGAGTGGCAGCGGGCTGGATGGCGGCGGCCAGGAGGGCCAGTCGGTCGGCGCTGTCCGTGCCCGGGTCCGGGTGGTAGATGACGAGGGTCTGGCCGGTCGTGCCGTCGATGCCGAGCCGCTCCCGGTTCAGCCGGAGCGCACCGACCTGGGGGTGGTCGATCCGCTTGGGCCCGCCCTCGCACAGCGCGACGTCGTGGCGGGCCCAGAGCCGGCTGAAGCGGGGGCTGGCCAGGGAGAGTTCACCGACCAGTTCGATGACCCGGGGGTCGTCCGTCCCGGCGCCCACGGACTCACGGAAACCGGCGACCATCCCCAGGGCGGCGTTCTCCCAGTCCGGGTGGAGGTCCTGTTCTGCCGGGTCGAGAAAGATGCTGCGCAGGCGGTTGGCTCCTGGCGTGAGGCGGGGTGACAGCGCGGTCGCCAGGGCGTTCGCGGCGAGGACGTCGAAGCAGCGGCCCTCGACCAGCGCGGGCAGCGGAAGCGTGGCGACGAGCTGGGCGATCCCGGCAGGAACGGTCTCCTTGCGGGGCCGTCGGCGGCGGCGCCGTGGTGTGGCGGCCGCGCCGAGGTTCAGGAGGTACGCCGTCGCGTCGTCGTCGAGCCGCAGCACCCGGGCGAGGGATTCGAGGACCTGGACGGACGGGTTGCGGTCGCGGCCCTGTTCCAGGCGCAGGTAGTAGTCGGCGCTGATACCGGCGAGCATCGCGACCTCTTCCCGGCGCAGGCCCGGCACGCGCCGCACGCCGAGCACGGGGATACCGGCCTGGTCCGGGGTGACGAGCTCGCGGCGGGCGCGCACGTAATCACCCAGCAGGTTCGGTTCACCGGTCATACCGCCACTGTAGGTCGGCCGCCGGCGTATGTGCCTGGTCCTGTCACCCCCAGGATCGCGGGGGCACTGGCTGGGCCCGCGCCCCGGCGGCAGCGTGGTCGGCGGCCCACCGGGCCTGCCATTCCCCGCAGGACACAGCAAGGAGCGAACCCATGCCGACGACGTATCTGCTGGTACACGGTGCCTGGCACAGCGGGCAGTGCTGGGAGCGGGTGGTGCCGCTGCTGGCGGCGGCCGGGCACCGGGTGCTGACGCCGTCGCTCACCGGCTACGGCGACAAGGCGCACCTGCTCGGCCCCGACGTGGGGCTCGACACCCACGTCGACGACATCGTCGGGCTGATCACCGCGGAGGACCTCACCGATGTGGTGCTCGTGGGGCACAGCTACGCCGGGCTGGTCGTCTCGGCCGTGGCCCACCGGATACCGGACCGGATCGGCCGGCTCGTCCATCTGGACGCGATGGTCCCGCGGGACGGCGAGAGCGCGGCCGACGTCATGCCCGTGACGCAGTCCCTGATCGACCTCGCCCTGCGGTCCGAGAGCGGCTGGCGGGTGCCGCCGCTGCCCGAGATGCCGCCGCCGGCCGGGCTGTTCGGGGTCACCGACCCGGCGGACGTCGCCTGGCTGCGCACGATGCTGTCGGACCAGCCGGTGCGCTGCCTCCAGCAGCAGGTCCGGCTGGACAATCCGGCCGCGGACGCGATCCCGCGCACACACATCCACTGCGTGACCGGCAAGCCGGAAGGCTTCGCCCGGCGCCCGGTCCCCGCGGTCCAGCCCAACGGCGACCCCGCCCAGGTGTGGGAGCTGGCGACCGGCCACGACTGCATGATCACAGAACCGGCCGGACTGGCCGGGCTGCTGCTCGATGTGGGGCGTTCGGGCCTGCGTCCGGATCAGGCCGGGCGCTGAGGCCCGTTCCGTACCGGCGCACCCGGCTCGTGGTCGACGACCCTGCCGTTCTCAATCAGCCGCTTGATGCCGTACGTGGCCGCCGCGGCCACCGCCATCGCGGCCACCAGGAACCACAGTCCGGCCACCGCCGACCCCGTGCGGTCCACGATCACGCCGATTCCCATCGGGCCGAATCCGCCGCCGAGGTTGCCGACCGCGTTGATCATGGCGATGCCGGACGCGGCCTGCACCCCGGTCAGGAACCGCGACGGCAGTGACCAGAGCACCGGCTGACCGGCGAAGATACACATCGCGGCAAGGCTGATGAAGGCCATCTGCAGCACATGGTCGCCCGAAGGGACCAGCGCGGAGCCCGCGAGACCGGCCGCGCCGACCGCCGCGTTGCCCGCGATCCACGGATAGCGGGAGCCGCTGCGGTCGGCGAGCTTGGGCACGACGTACAGGCCGATCGCCACGAAGACGTACGGGACGGCCGTGACGAAGCCGACGGCCGTCCCGGACAGTCCGCCGAAGCCGTCCACGATCGTCGGCAGCCAGAAGCTGAGGCCGTACGCACCGAGCGGGAAGCACAGGAAGTACAGGGACATCAGGACCACGCGTTTGTCGCGGAGGGTCTTCAGCGGGGATTCATGGGCGCCGCCCAGCGTGCTGCTCTCGACGGCCAGTTCGTCGGCGATCCACTCCTTCTCGCCGTCCTTGAGCCAGCCGACCCGCTCGGGCCCGTCGGGCAGGACGCGCAGGGTGAGGAAGCCCAGGAGCACCGCGGGGACACCGGTCGCGATGAAGATCCACTGCCAGCCCTTGATGCCGAGCACCCCGTCGAGGCCGCCGAGCGCGCCCATCAGCGGGTTGCCGATGATGAAGGCGAGCGGTGTGGACATCATGAACCAGCCGGTCATCCGGGCGCGGTAGCGGTACGGGTACCACTTGGTCAGGAAGTAGAGGACGCCCGGATAGAAGCCGGCCTCGGCCGCACCCAGCAGGAACCGGGCGGTGTAGAACTGCCAGCCGGTGGAGACCAGCGCGGTGAGGGCGGTGACCAGGCCCCAGCTGATCAGGATGCGGGTGAACCAGCGCCGGGCCCCGAACCGTTCGAGGAAGATGTTGCTGGGCACCTCGAAGATCGCGTAGGCGATGAAGAACCCCACCTGGCCGAGGGTGAACGCGGCGTTGGACAGGCCGAGTTCGTTCTGGAGCGTCAGCTTGGCGAAGCCGATGTTCGAGCGGTCCACATAGGCGACCAGATAGAGCAGGACCAGGAACGGCATCAGCCGCCAGGTCACCGCCTTCATCGTGCCGGTCTCCGTGTCGGCTCTCGTGCCGGTACTCGTGCGGGTCCCCATGGCGTTCCTCCCCGGTGTGGCGATCATCATTGACCCTTTCGGTGCGTCCCTGGACACGCCTGGACCGTATCGTGATTTGATAGCACCATTAAGAGCGGGCAGGACACGACTAGGTCACAGCCGGTTTCCACCGCATCGACGACGGCACTGGAAGGACCACCACATGGCACCGCAGCTGCGCAGCCGCGCCTGGTTCGGGGACGGCGGCAAGAACGGCTTCATCGCACGCCATCATCTGCGGGCCATGGGGCGCGGCGGCCACAATTTCGACGGCAGGCCGGTCATCGGCATCTGCAACACCTTCTCCGAGCTGACGCCCTGCAACGGCCATCTCCAGCTCATCGCGGACGCGGTGAAGCGCGGGGTGCTCCAGGCCGGCGGCTTCCCCCTGGAATTCCCCGCGATGTCGCTCGGGGAGCCGTTCCTGCGTCCGACCTCCATGCTCTACCGCAATCTGGCCGCGATGGAGATCGAGGAGCAGATACGGGCCAACCCGATCGACGCCGTCGTCCTGCTCACCGGCTGCGACAAGACGACCCCGGCCGCCCTGATGGGCGCGGCCAGCGCGGGCGTGCCCGCGCTGGTCTTCACCGGCGGCCCGATGCTCAACGGCCGCTTCAAGGGCCGCAACGTCGGCTCGGGCACGGACATCTGGCGGATGACCGAGGAGCTGCGGGCCGGGACGATCACCCAGGAGGAGTTCACCGAGTTCGAGTCCTCGCTGAACCGCTCGGCCGGCCACTGCATGACCATGGGCACCGCGTCCACCATGGCCTGTCTCGCCGAGGCGCTGGGCATGATGCTGCCCGGCGGCTCGGGGCTGCCCGCGGTCGACGCCCGGCGCGGCACGCTCGCCGAGGAGACCGGCGCCCGCGCCGTCGAGCTGGCGACGAGCGGCCTCACCCCGCAGCGGATCATGACGCGCCACGCCTTCGAGAACGCCGTCCGCGTCAACGCGGCCATCGGCGGGTCCACCAACGCGGTCGTGCATCTGCTCGCCATCGCGGGCCGGCTCGGGGTGCCGCTCACCCTGGACGACTTCGACCGGCTGGGTGCCGAACTGCCCCTGCTGATCGACCTGATGCCGTCCGGCCGCTTCCTGATGGAGGAGTTCGCGTACGCGGGCGGCCTGCCCGCCCTCATCAACGATCTGCGCGACCACCTCCACCCCGACACGGTCACCGTCACCGGCCGCTCGCTCCTGGAGAACTGCGAGGGCGTCGAGGTGTACGACCGCGCGGTCATCCGCCCCTTCGGCGACCCGGTGCTGCCCGCGGGCAGCGGCACGGCCGTGCTGCACGGCAATCTCGCCCCGGACGGCGCCGTGATCAAACAGTCGGCGGCCGAACCGCGGCTGCTCAGCCATACCGGGCCCGCGCTGGTCTTCGACTCGCTCGACGACTATCTGGACGTCGCCGAGGACCCGGATCTCGATGTCACGGCCGACACCGTCCTGGTCGTACGCAACACCGGCCCCCGGGGCTATCCCGGCATGCCCGAGGTGGGGAACCTCGCGCTGCCGAAGAAGCTGCTCGACGCGGGTGTGCGCGACATGGTCCGTATCTCCGACGCCCGGATGTCCGGGACCGCATTCGGTACCTGTGTGCTGCATGTGGCGCCCGAGGCCGCCGTCGGCGGGCCGCTCGCGCTCGTACGGACCGGCGACCAGGTGTGCCTCGATGTCCCGGGCCGTCGT
The DNA here is from genome assembly GCF_010548145.1 of Streptomyces sp. SID10853. Taxonomy (GTDB): domain Bacteria; phylum Actinomycetota; class Actinomycetes; order Streptomycetales; family Streptomycetaceae; genus Streptomyces. Next base: position 825 of record NZ_JAAGLN010000223.1, on the reverse strand, counting down.
CTCGACGTCCTGGTGGACGACGCCGAGCTGGAACGGCGCCGGAGCGGGTGGGAGGCGCCGAGGCCGCCGGCCGAGCGCGGCTGGACGTATCTCTACACCCAGCATGTGACCCAGGCCGACACCGGCGTCGACCTGGACTTCCTGGTCGGCTCGACCGACTCCGCCCCGCCGCGCCGGGCCTTCTGAGGAGCTGAGCCGTCGCCATGACCGACACACCCATGCCCGCCACACCCATGGACACCGGGGCCAAGGACACCGAGGCGCTGGTCCGCGGTGTCTCGCCCGTGCTCGAAGTCCCCTTCCACGACAACGGCGATCTGGACCCGGACGGCTTCACGACCGTCGTCGACCGGGTGCTGGCCACCGGGGTCAGCTCGGTGATGTTCCCCGGATTCGCGAGCGAGTTCCACAAACTCGACGGCTCGGAGCGGGAGTTGCTGACCGGGCTGCTGCTCGACCGCACCCGCGGTGAGTCCGGTGTCGCCGCCGTCGTGTCCGTGCCCGACCACGCCACCCGGCACGCGGTCGCCCAGGCCGAGGCGGCGGCCGAGCGCGGCGCCGACGCGCTCAATGTGCTGCCGCCGCACTTCCTCGGCCCGTCACGCGAAGCCGTACTGGCGCACGTACGGGCCGTGCTCGCCGCGGTGGACCCGCTGCCCGTCGTCCTGCAGTACGCCCCCGCGCAGACCGGTACCGCGCTGGACGCCCCCACGCTGCACCAGCTCGCCGCCGAGCACCCCCGCGCACTTCGCCGCGATCGAGCGGCAGACGACCTCGCTGCTCTCCACCCGGCAGGACGTCGTGATCACCCAGGGGGAGGCGCTG
>NZ_JAAGLN010000222.1 GCF_010548145.1 Streptomyces sp. SID10853 | reverse complement strand
GGCCGGCCGGGCGCCGGCTGCACGGATGGCCTGCGCGGCTTGGTACGGCGCTTGGTGAGTGCCTGCTCCTCGGCGGCCTCGGCGTCGTACACCTCGGCGGTGCGGCCGCGCGGTGCGGCCGTGCGGCGGCCGGCCGGCAGCGACTCGCGCCACTGTTCCTCGTACCGCTCGTCGTCCTGCTCGTCCTGCTCGGCGCCCGCGGGCTCGGGGTCGACGATACCGAGCCGGGCCCCGAGCGCCTTGAGCCGGTGCGGGATGGCGGTGACGGGGGTGGCCGTGACGACCAGCAGCCCGAAGACGGTCAGCAGCAGGAGCAGCGGTACGGCGAGGACATCACCCATCAGGAAGATCAGCGGCTTGGACGCGGCCCAGCCGATCAGCCCGCCGGCGTCCTGCATGGCAGATGTGCCGTCCCCGCGCCCGGGAGCGCCGCAGGCGATGTGGACCTGGCCGAGCACTCCGAGGACCAGCGCGGACAGCCCGATCACGATCCGGCCGTTCGCCTCCGGCTTCTCCGGGTGGAGGATCAGCCGTACGGCGATGGCTCCCAGCAGTATCGGAACCAGCAGATCGAGCCGGCCGAAGGCGCCGGTGATCAGCATCTCGACGAGATCACCGACCGGTCCGTGCAGATTCGACCAGGTGCCGGCCGCGATGACGAGCGCGAGGCCGAGCAGCAGCAGCGCCACCCCGTCCTTGCGGTGGGCCGGGTCGAGCCCCTTCGCGCCGCGTCCTATGCCGCGGAACATCGCGCCGACGCCGTGGGCCGCGCCGAGCCAGACAGCCCGTACGAGCCGGTAGACGCCTCCGGTGGGGGACGGCGCCGGTTTCGGTGCGGGCTTCGCCGCCGCCTTCTTGGCGGGCGCGCGCTTCGCGGGGGCGGTCTTCTTCGCGGCGGTCTTCTTCGCCGGAGCTGCCTTCTTGGCTGGGCCGGTACGGCCGGCACGCGGCTTGGCGGTGCCCGCCGCGCCTGGGGAACCCTTGCCGGACGTACGTGAGGCCATGGAGGCGAGGTTACCTGTGTCGGCGGCGACGGACACGCGTGCTTACCGCTTCACCCGTTCGTGTCGCCGGGGTGAACATGCCTTCTTGACGCGCGGTGACGCTTGGTGACGCGCCCTCAGCGGACGGCGATCGCCGGACGGCCCGTCAATTCTGCGAGGGCACCGGGGCAGTCGGGCCGCCCGTGCCCGGCTCCAGCGCGTCCAGAGCCCGGCGGAGACCGGTGAGTTTGCGCTCCAGATGGGCGGCGGTGGCGACCGCGGCCGCGTCCGCCGACTCCTCGTCGAGCTGTTTGGAGAGCGCCTCAGCCTGCTCCTCAACTGCCGCGAGCCGCGCGGACAGTTCGGCGAGGAGCCCGGCGGGCTCCTTGGCGTCACCGACCGCGGGAGCGCTGCCGTCGAGCTGGAGACGCAGCAGCGACGCCTGCTCACGCAGCTGGCAGTTCTTCATGTAGAGCTCGACGAAGACCGACACCTTCGCCCGCAGCACCCACGGGTCGAACGGCTTCGAGATGTAGTCCACGGCGCCCGCGGCATAGCCACGGAACGTGTGGTGCGGACCGTGGTTGATCGCGGTGAGGAAGATGATCGGGATGTCCCGGGTCCGCTCCCGCCGCTTGATATGCGCGGCGGTCTCGAAACCGTCCATGCCCGGCATCTGGACGTCCAGCAGAATCACTGCGAAGTCATCCGTCAGCAGCGCTTTGAGCGCTTCCTCCCCGGACGATGCCCGCACCAGTGTCTGATCGAGCGCGGAGAGAATGGCCTCCAGCGCCAGCAGATTCTCCGGCCGGTCATCGACCAGGAGGATCTTGGCCTTCTGCACCATGGCCCGTCCTCCTCGTCCCGGCAGTGCACCGGGCGCCGCCCCAGGGGACAGCTCCGTAACGCCGTCCGTCCTTGTGCCGGTCATGGTAACCGCACCCCGCCCGTCGCCACACCCTGTCACCGTGATGTCACCGCGATGTCACGGCGCTCGTATGCAGAAACGCGCCGGGAGACCAGAAGGTTCCCCGAATGCGCCCCTCTCACACGCCTTCAGCCACAGTCAGTCAGCAACTCCTGTAGATTCACTCATCAATCGATCACTCACCGCGCATCCACTGCTCCATTACCGTGAGCAAATGGTCAGGGTCCACAGGCTTGGTGACATAGTCGGAAGCACCGGATTCGATGGCCTTCTCCCTGTCGCCCTTCATCGCCTTCGCGGTCAGCGCGATGATCGGCAGCCCGGCGAACTGCGGCATCCTGCGGATCGCCGTCGTCGTCGCGTAACCGTCCATCTCCGGCATCATGATGTCCATCAGCACGAGCGTCACATCGTCGTGCTGCTCCAGGACTTCGATGCCCTCGCGCCCGTTCTCCGCGTACAGCACCGAGAGCCCGTGCTGTTCGAGAACGCTGGTGAGCGCGAAGACGTTACGGATGTCGTCGTCGACGATCAGCACCTTCTCGCCGTTGAACTGGAAGACCCGGCGCGGCTCGGCCGGCTCCTGGGGCTCCTCCGCCCAGGTATCCGGCTCCGCGGTCGCCGCCTGCACCCCTGAACTGGCGGGCAGCGCGGGCTGTCCGCCGGACGGTCCCAGCGACCTGCGGCGCCGGCGGAACAGCTCCGCGGGACCGCCCTGGCCGTCCGTGGGCGCCATGCCGGACGCCTGGCCCGCTTCGGCCCGCGACGCCCCCTCGTCGGCCCCGCCCGGCGACCTCTCCAGGCCGCCCGGAGTCAGCTGCGGATACCCCTGCGGCGGCAGCTCGCTGCCGTGCAGCGGCATGTACAGCGTGAACGTCGAACCACGGCCCGGCTCGCTCGCCGCGTGGATCTCCCCGCCGAGCAGCCGTGCGATCTCCCGGCTGATGGACAGACCGAGCCCGGTGCCCCCGTACTTGCGGCTGGTGGTCCCGTCCGCCTGCTTGAACGCCTCGAAGATCACCCGCATCTTGCTGGCCGCGATACCGATCCCCGTGTCGGTGACCGAGAAGGCGATCAGATCCCCGTCCGCCTCGCGCAGCGAGCCCGCTTCGAGCAGCTGCTCACGGATGGCGTTCGGCACATTGGCGTTGGCGGGCCTGATGACCAGCTCCACCGCCCCGGTGTCGGTGAACTTCACCGCGTTGGAGAGGAGGTTCCGCAGCACCTGCAGCAGCCGCTGCTCGTCCGTGTGCAGCGTCGCGGGCAGTTCGGGCGAGACCCGCACGGAGAAGTCAAGGCCCTTCTCGGCCGTCAGCGGACGGAAGGTGGCCTCGACGTAATCGACGAGCTGGACCAGCGCGATCCGGGTCGGGCTGACATCCATCTTGCCCGCCTCGACCTTGGACAGATCCAGAATGTCGTTGATCAGCTGGAGCAGATCGGAACCCGCGCCGTGAATGGTCTCCGCGAACTCCACCTGCTTCGGCGAGAGATTTCCCTCGGCGTTGTCGGCGAGCAGCTTGGCGAGAATCAGCAGCGAGTTCAGCGGAGTACGCAGCTCGTGCGACATGTTCGCCAGGAACTCGGACTTGTACCGCATCGAGACGGCCAGCTGCTCGGCACGCTCCTCCAGGACCTGCCTGGCCTCCTCGATCTCGGTGTTCTTCACCTCGATATCGCGGTTCTGCTGGGCCAGCAGCTCGGCCTTCTCCTCCAGTTCGGCATTCGACGCCTGAAGGGCCTTCTGCCGGTTCTCCAGTTCGGCCGAACGCTCCCGCAGCTGCTCGGTCAGCTCCTGCGACTGCTTGAGCAGCACCTCGGTCTTCGAGTTGACGCTGATGGTGTTGACGCTCGTCGCGATCATTTCCGCGATCTGGTTGAGGAAGTCCTTCTGGATATGCGTGAAGGGCTGGAACGAGGCCAGCTCGATCACGCCGAGGACCGTCCCGTCGAAGAGCACCGGCAGCACGATCACATGGGCGGGCGGCGCCTCACCGAGACCGGACGAGATCTTCAGGTACCCCGGCGGCACGTTCTCCACCAGGATCGTGCGCTTCTCCTCGGCGGCCGTGCCGATGAGCGTCTCGCCCGGCCGGAACGTCGTCGGCATGGAGCCGGCCGAGTAGCCGTAACTGCCGTGCATCCGCAGCTCGTACGCGTTCTCGTCGCCCGCGCCGCTCTCGGCGGCCGAACCGGTCGGCACCGCCAGGAAGAACGCGCCGTGCTGGGCGGAGACGACCGGCGTCAGCTCGCTCATGATGAGCGATGCCACGTCCACCAGCTCACGGCGCCCCTGCATCAGCCCGGAGATACGGGCCAGGTTGCCCTTGAGCCAGTCCTGCTCCTTGTTGGCGACGGTGGTGTCACGCAGGTTGGCGATCATCGTGTTGATGTTGTCCTGGAGCGCCTGGATCTCGCCCGCCGCATCCACATCGATCTTGAGATTGAGGTCGCCGCGGGTCACCGCGGTGGCCACGGCCGCGATGGCGCGCACCTGACGGGTCAGGTTCCCCGCCATCTCGTTCACCGACTCGGTCAGGTCGCGCCAGGTGCCGTCCACGTCCCGCACCCGGGCCTGACCGCCCAGCTGGCCCTCGGTGCCCACCTCACGGGCCACCCTGGTCACCTGCTCGGCGAAGCTCGACAGCTGGTCGACCATCGTGTTGATGGTGGTCTTCAGCTCCAGGATCTCGCCCTGGGCGTCGATGTCGATCTTCTTCGTCAGGTCGCCCTTGGCGATGGCCGTGGTGACCGTGGCGATCTGGCGCACCTGCCCGGTCAGATTGGACGCCATCGAGTTCACCGACTCGGTGAGGTCCTTCCACGTACCGGAGACCCCCGGCACCCGCGCCTGGCCGCCGAGCGAGCCGTCCGTACCCACCTCACGCGCCACCCGCGTCACCTCGTCCGCGAACGAGGACAGCGTCGTCACCATGGTGTTGACGGTGTCGGCGAGCTGCGCGACCTCGCCGCGCGCCTCCACCGTCACCTTCTTGGTCAGATCGCCGTTGGCGACCGCCGTGGCGACCTGCGCGATGTTCCGCACCTGACTGGTCAGGTTGTTGGCCATCAGGTTCACGTTGTCGCTGAGGTCTTCCCAGATGCCGGTGACCCCGCGCACCCGGGCCTGGCCGCCGAGGATGCCCTCAGTGCCCACCTCGCGCGCGACCCGCGTCACCTGCTCGGCGAACGACGACAGCTGATCGACCATCGTGTTGACGGTCGTGACCAGCTCGAGGATCTCGCCCTTGGCGTCGACGGTGATCTTCTTCGAGAGATCGCCCTTGGCGACCGCCGTGGTCACCTCGGCGATGTTCCGTACCTGCGAGGTCAGGTTGTTCGCCATGAAGTTGACGGACTGGGTGAGGTCCTTCCAGGTGCCGGATACCCCCTGGACCTCGGCCTGACCGCCCAGGATCCCCTCGGTGCCCACCTCGCGCGCGACCCGCGTCACCTGCTCCGCGAACGACGACAGCTGATCGACCATCGTGTTCAGGGTGTTCTTGAGCTCCAGGATCTCGCCACGCGCGTCCACGTCGATCTTCTGCGACAGATCACCCCGGGCCACCGCCGTCGCGACCTGCGCGATGTTGCGGACCTGAGCGGTGAGGTTGCCCGCCATCCCGTTCACCGAGTCGGTCAGATCGCGCCACACCCCGGCCACCCCGGGCACCTGCGCCTGACCGCCGAGCCTGCCGTCCGTACCGACCTCGCGGGCGACCCTGGTCACCTGCTCGGCGAACGCCGACAGCTGGTCGACCATCGTGTTGATGGTGTTCTTGAGCTCCAGGATCTCGCCGCGCGCGTCCACGTCGATCTTCTGCGACAGATCACCCCGGGCCACCGCGGTGGTCACCTGGGCGATCTGGCGCACCTGCGACGTGAGGTTGCCGGCCATGAAGTTGACGGAGTCGGTGAGTTCCTTCCACGTACCGCTGACACCGTCCACCCGGGCCTGCCCGCCGAGCCGGCCCTCCGTGCCCACGTCACGCGCCATCCGCGTCACCTGGTCGGCGAACGACGAGAGCTGCGCCACCATCGTGTTGACGGTGTTCTTCAGCTCCAGCATCTCCCCGGCCACATCCACGGTGACCTTCTGCGACAGATCACCGTTGGCGACCGCCGTCGTCACCTGCGCGATGTCGCGGACCTGCCCGGTGAGGTTACGGAAAGCCGTGTTCACCGAGTCGGTGAGGTCCTTCCAGGTGCCCGCGGCGCCCGGCACCTCGGCCTGCCCGCCGAGGCGGCCCTCGACCCCGACCTCACGCGCCACCCGGGTCACTTCGGAACCGAAGGACTGCAACTGGTCCACCATCGTGTTGACGGTGTTCTTCAGCTCCAGCATCTCCCCGGCCACGTTCACCGTGACCTTCTGCGACATGTCACCGTTGGCGACCGCCGTCGTCACCTGGGCGATGTCCCGCACCTGCGTCGTGAGGTTCCGGAAGACGGTGTTGACGGAGTCGGTCAGGTCCTTCCAGGTGCCCGCGGCGCCCGGCACCTGCGCCTGGCCGCCCAGCAGGCCCTCGGCGCCGACCTCGCTGGCCACCCGGGTCACTTCGTCCGCGAAGGTACGCAGCGTCTCGGTCATCTGGTTGATCGTCTCGGCGAGCTGGGCGACCTCGCCGCGCGCGCTCACCGTGACCTTCTGCGAGAGATCACCGTTGGCGACGGCCGTGGTGACCTCCGCGATACCGCGCACCTGCGACGTCAGGTTCCCGGCCATCGTGTTCACCGAGTCGGTGAGGTCCTTCCACACACCGGCCACACCCGGCACGGCCGCCTGACCGCCCAGCTCGCCCTCCGTGCCCACCTCACGCGCGACCCGGGTCACCTCGGATGAGAACGAGGACAGCTGGTCGACCATCGTGTTGACGGTGTTCTTCAGCTGGAGCATCTCACCGGCCACATGGACGGTGACCTTGCGTGACAGATCGCCACGGGCGACGGCGGTCGTGACGAGAGCAATGTCACGCACCTGCGCGGTCAGCCGGTACGCCATCGTGTTCACCGAGTCCGTGAGGCCCTTCCACGAACCGGACATACCTCGCACCTGGGCCTGACCGCCGAGCTTGCCCTCGGTGCCGACCTCCAGCGCGACGCGCGTCACCTCGTCGGTGAACGCCGACAGCTGGTCCACCAGGTTGTTGACCGTGCGGGCGACCTTCAGGAACTCGCCGCGCAGCGGCCGCTCCACCCCGTCCATGGCCTGCGAGCGCAGGTCCATCCGCTGTTCCAGATCACCCTCGGCCACCGCCGACAGCACCCTGCCGACCTCGGAGACCGGCCGCGCGAGATCGTCCACCAGCTCGTTCGACGCATCGATCGCGACCGCCCAGGAGCCCTCCAGGGCGCCCGTCTCCAGCCTCTCCGTGAGTTTTCCCTCACGGCCGACCATCCTGCGCACCCGGGCGAGCTCGCCCGTCAGATGGAGATTCCGGTCGGCGACCTCGTTGAAGACGGCCGCGATCTCGGCCATCGTGCCTTCGCCCGAGACCGTCAGACGCCGCCGGAAGTTGCCGTCGCGCATCGCGGCCAGAGCTGTCAGAAGTCTGCCCAGGGCGGCGGTATCCACTTCAGTTGTCCCGTGGTGTCGCTTTTTTGGCGACTGTCCGCTTTTTGCGCGCGTGTTCTTGTCACGCGCCGCCGTGCCAGACTCCACCGTGTCCCTCCCGCAGGGGTTGGCCGTACTGCCCGGGGCTGTACCGAGAAGCTTGCCCAGTGTTTCACCATGGCAGGACCAGGCCATAACAGTTCGGCAGCTTTGCATACCGTCCCCGCCCACTGAGGGCGGAAACCCCGTAACCGGCATCCGCACGGACCGCGAAGGTAAGTAACCTGGCATCCGGCTGTCCAACCGTCCCGGTCCGCCCGGCGGGGGCGGAGGCACCAGTACTACCACCGGGCAGCGAGGGGCGGGCCGACATGGCAGAGCCGGGCGTCGAGACGCGTACGAGGAGTTCTGTGATCACCGCGCGGGCGGCTGCCAGTTTCGAACCGGTCGGACGGTCGGTAGCGACCGCCCGTACCTTTGTACGTGACACCCTCCAGGGGTGGGGTTATTCCGACGTCGTCGACGACGCGGTCGTCCTCACCAGCGAGCTGGTCACCAACGCGGTGGTCCACGCGGGCACCAACGCCGACGTCCTGTGCCTGCGGACCGACGAAGGCATCCGGGTGGAGGTCGCCGACCACTATCCGGAGCGTGAGGTCCCGCTCCAGGGCAGCGGCCAGTCCTTCGGCAACCCGGACCGGGAGGGCGGCCGCGGACTGCTGCTCTGCGCGGCCCTCGCATCCCGCTGGGGCGTCGACTACACACCCACCCAGAAGCAGGTGTGGTTCCAACTCGACCTGCCGCAGCGCCCGGTGGGTGCCCGCTCGGCAGGGCCGCTGCTCCCCGCCGAGCTCCTCCCTGTGGCCGACGGACGCGTCCGGGTGGCCGTGATCCAGATCGACGCGACCGGCGCCGTCTCCTCCTGGAACGAGGACGCGACGGAGCTCTTCGGCCACCCCGCGGACCAGGTCGTCGGCAAGCAGCTCACCGACTTCGCCGCCTGGCCGCACACCCCCGGCACCGGCACCGGCATCGCCGACGCCCTCCAGCTGTCCCGCTGGGAAGGCAGCTACGGCATCCGCACCGCCGACGGCAGAGTCGTCCCGGTGTACGCCTCCCACCTGCGGGTACGGGACGCGCAGGGCGAGCCGAGCACCGTCTGTCTCCTGGTCAACGACTACGAGCGCGCCGTCCTCCAGACACCGGCGCGCACCCCGCAGAACGACTCGAACTCCTTCACCGACCACCGCACCACCGACCCGTTCGAGGTCTTCATCGGCTCCCCCGCCCCCGACGACCTCGACGGCCTCCTCCAGCGCACCGTCGAGCGCGCCCGGGACATGCTCGACGCGGACGCGGCGTTCCTGCTGCTCGCGACGGACGACGAGACGGAGCTGGAAGTACGGGCCACGACCGGCCTGCCCTCGGCCCGTCAGCGCTTCGCCCGGGTCCCGGTCGAGGCCGGCACCGGACGGTACGGATCGGCGCGGATGCCCGCCGTCCACGAGGACCTCGCGGCCGTGCCCGGCGCCGTCCCCCTGCTGAACGGCACGGGCATGCGGTCCGTCGTCACCGTCCCGCTCAAGGTCGAGGGCCGCCTCACCGGCTCCCTGGGCGTCTCCACGGAGGCACCCGGCCGGTACTCCAACGAGCAGGCACTGCGTCTGCAGTTCGCCGCCGACCGCATCGCGCTCGCCGTCGAGTCGGCCCGGCTCGGCGAGCTGGAGAAGCTGCGGCGCGGCTCGCTCTCGTTCCTCGTCGAGGCGTCCGACCTGCTGGCGGGCACCCTCGACCGCGACCAGACCCTCGCGCTGATGGCACAGATGACCGTGCCGACCCTGGCCGCCTGGTGCGCCGTCTACACCATCGCCGACCAGTCGTCGGAGCCGTACCTCTCCTATGTCCTGCACGAGGACGAGGAGCGCATCGACGGCCTCAAGGCGCTGCTCTCCCGGATCAGCCCGCCCGAGCCCGTCCCGACCCCGGGCGCCCGGAGCTGGGCCGCTCCCGGCGAGGCGGCGCACCAGGCGGCGCTGACGTCGTCGATGCGCAGCCTCGGTCTCGGGTCGAGCCCGGCGCTCGGCTCTGGCATCGGCACCACGCTCGCCACGGCCGCCGCGGTCGGCGGCGAGACCGTCGTCCTGCCGCTGGTCGCCCGCAACCGCGTCATCGGCATGCTGACGCTCGGCAAACCGTCCGACGACCACTTCCGCCAGGAGATCCTGGAACTCGCCGAGGACCTCTCGCGCAGGGCGGCACTCGCGCTGGACAACGCCCGCCTGTACTCGGAGCGCACCGCCATCAGCCAGGCCCTGCAGCGCAGCCTGCTTCCGCCGGGCCTGCCCGAGGTCCCCAATGTCGAGGTGGAGGTCATCTACCGCGCGGCGGGCGAGGGCAACGAGGTCGGCGGCGACTTCTACGACCTCTTCCCCATCCGGGACGGCGCCTACGGGTTCGCCATCGGCGATGTCTGCGGCACAGGCCCGGAGGCGGCCGCCGTCACCGGCCTGGCCCGCCACGCGCTGCGGCTGCTCGCCCGGGAGGGCTTCTCGGGGCCCGCCGTCCTGGAGCGGCTCAACGCCGCCATCCTCGACGAGGGCGCCCGCAGCCGCTTCCTGACGCTCCTCTACGGCGAGCTGTGGCCCCAGGAGGACGGCAGCGCCCTCCTCAAGGTCGTCTGCGCCGGACATCCGCTGCCCCTGCGGCTGCGGCAGGACGGCACCGTGGAGTCCGCGGCCGAGCCGCAGCCGCTGCTGGGCGTGATGGAGGACCTGGAGCTGTACGAGCAGGCCGTGACCCTCGAACCTGGCGACGTACTGCTCTGCGTCACGGACGGCGTCACGGAGCGCCGCGAGGGCACCCGGATGCTCGGCGACGACGGCCTGGCCGACGTGCTCAGCACCTGCACCGGTCTGACGGCCGGCGCGGTGGCCGGCCGCATCCTGCGCGCGGTGGAGCGGTTCGCCGCCGAACCGGCGTCGGACGACATGGCGATCCTGGCCATGCGCGTTCCGGAACCGCCCAAGTAGCACATACGCGAAAGGCCCCCGCCAACCGGCGGGGGCCTTTCGTTGTGAGAGCCCCAATACGGAATCGAACCGTAGACCTTCTCCTTACCATGGAGACGCTCTACCGACTGAGCTATTGGGGCGCAGCAACGAGATAGATCATACCCGAAGTCGAGGGTGCTTCCCGCCAGCACGCCGGCGCCGTTCCACAGCCCCGCGTCAGCACCAAGCCATCTGTTCAGAGGGCGGGTTGGAGCAGACCGCCGAGCGCGTTGCAGGAGGAGACCATCCGCTGCAGCTCACGCCGGCGCAGCGAACCGTGCACCGGAAGCGCGAGGGTCTCGTCGGCGGCCCGCTCGGTCTCCGGCAGCCGCACATCACGCCGGAAAGCCGGCATACGGTGAACGGGCGTCGTCACGGGCACCTCGCACCCCACTCCCCTGCGCCGCAGGGCCTGCGCGAAGGCATCGCGGTCAGGACGCCCGTTGCCCGGCACCCGCACCACGTAACGGTCGTACGTATGGGCCGGGTTCGGCACCGGTGTGCGTACGCCGGTCAAGCGGTCGCGCAAGTACGCCGCGTGGGACCGGCGTTGCTCGACTTCGTCCGCGGCGGCGACAGCGTCGCCCGGTCCGATGACCAGGAGCCCGTGGGTACGCCCGAGTTCACCGATCCGCGCCAGGTCCGGCGGGTGCCCGAAGGCGGCGACCGCCACCACGGCGGTTGTACGTGAGGTGAGTACGGCAGCGACCGCATCCGGGTCGAGGCAGTAACTCCCGGGATCTATGTCGGCGAAGACGGGCCTGGCCCCGGCCATCACCACGGCTGCAGCAGCTTCGGCATCGCCGTACGCCGGCACGACGACCTCGTCACCGACTCCGACGCCTGCGGACTTCAGGAACCTCGCGGTACTCATGACTGCATGCTGCGGGGCGTACGTGAACACCAAGTGACAGGGCATAAAAAAACGTCGGCCCCTGAACCGAAGTTCAGGGGCCGACGTTGAAAGATTGTTCGGCGGCGTCCTACTCTCCCACAGGGTCCCCCCTGCAGTACCATCGGCGCTGAAAGGCTTAGCTTCCGGGTTCGGAATGTAACCGGGCGTTTCCCTAACGCAATGACCACCGAAACACTAT
>NZ_JAAGLN010000221.1 GCF_010548145.1 Streptomyces sp. SID10853 | reverse complement strand
GCCGTGGCCGGTCTCCGCCGGGGCAGATCGCGGGCCGCGCTCGTCACCGGCGTTGCCGCCGTTGCCGTTGCCGTTGCCGTTGCCGTTGCCGGGGCCGCCGCCACCGTCACTGTCCCGGGCCACGGCGCCCACCCGCCCGTACGGTCGCGGGCCTGGTGGCCGCTGAAGCTGTCACTGCCGGCCGGTTCGCCGGTTCCGCTGTCCTGAGGTGCCTGGCCATCCGCCGATCCTCCGGCGGGATGCGGCACGGACACGGTGTACGCGGTCGACCCGGGGCCGTACATCAGCCGCTCGGCGCAGCGCAGGCCCGGGGCGATCAGGACAGAAGGCCCGAGACGAGAGGACCTGAGGGGGCCTGGGCCGGGGGACCTGAGGCCGGAGGAGCTGACGCGGGAGAAGAGGAGGCGCGGCCGGTCAGGGCCACACCAGGCAGTACGCCTGATGCCCCGCGTCGTGCAGCCGGTGGGAGAAGTCCTGCCACTCGTGCAGCAGTTGATAGGCGTTGTACGCGTCCCGGGGGCCGCCGCGGTCCGGGACCGTCGACCAGATGAAGGCGGCGGCGCCGACCGACTCCTCGCCGACTCCGCGCAGCGGGTCGATGACTGTCATGGGGAGCTTCACCACCGCGTAGTCGGGGTGCAGCACGACCAGTTCCAGCGGGGGCACCTTGCCCAGAGGTATGCCCTGGATGCCGGTGAGGACCATGGCGGCCATCGTCTCCGGCTTTATCTTCGTGAACATGCCGCCCATGCCGAGCTCATCGCCGCCCAGCTCCTCCGGGCGCATGGTCACCGGCACCCGGGCCGCCGTCGCCCCGTCGGGCGCGCCGAAGTACTTGTAGGTCACGCCCACAAGCCCACCGCTCCTGCTTCCCGTACTCCGTGCCTTTGCCCGTGCCTCTGCCTCTCGTCGGTGCTTTCCCCTCCGGGCAGGCTCGGGACCCAGGTCATCGGTCCCCTCGCCCAGTCCGCCACCGCGATGCATATCTCCACCCGACCACTCGCGGCCGCCGCCGCGCAACCCGATCATCGTGTCAGAGACCTCCCCCACGGATGTGCGGTGAAACACCTCTCCGCAATACCGTCTGCGCCTCTGACACCATGGCTTGTGTGAGCTATCCGTACGAATACGATGCCCCAGTTTCGCAGACGCTCTTCGACCGTGCGTCCCTTGTGACACCCGGCGGGGTGAACTCTCCGGTTCGCGCCTTCCGTGCCGTGGGCGGTTCGCCCCGGTTCATGGTGTCCGGTACCGGTCCCTATCTGACCGACGCCGACGGACGTGAGTACGTCGACCTTGTGTGCTCGTGGGGTCCGATGATCCTCGGGCACTCGCACCCCGAGGTCGTCGCCGCCGTGCAGGCCGCCGTCGCGCGCGGCACCTCCTTCGGTACGCCGGGGGAGGGCGAGGTCGCACTCGCCGAGGAGATCGTCGCCCGGGTCGGGCCCGTCGAGCAGGTGCGCCTGGTGTCATCGGGCACCGAGGCGACCATGTCGGCCATCAGGCTCGCCCGCGGTTTCACCGGCCGCGCCAAGGTGGTGAAGTTCGCCGGCTGCTACCACGGACATGTGGACGCGTTGCTGGCCGCCGCCGGGTCGGGGGTCGCCACCCTCGGCCTCCCCGACACCCCGGGGGTGACCGGCGCGCAGACCGGCGACACCATCGTCCTGCCGTACAACGACCTCGAAGCCGTACGCCGGGCCTTCGCCGCGCACCCCGGTGAGATCGCCTGCGTCATCACCGAGGCTTCCGCCGGGAACATGGGCGTGGTGCCGCCCGTCGACGGGTTCAACGCCGGGCTCAAGGAGCTCTGCGCCGCCGACGGCGCGCTGTACATCTCGGACGAGGTGATGACCGGCTTCCGTACCTCGAAGGCCGGCTGGTACGGCGTCGACGGCGTCCGCCCCGACCTGATGACCTTCGGCAAGGTCATGGGCGGGGGCTTCCCGGCCGCCGCGTTCGGCGGGCGTGCGGACGTCATGGCGTATCTGGCGCCGGTGGGCCCCGTCTACCAGGCGGGCACGCTGTCCGGGAACCCGGTCGCCACCGCCGCCGGGCTCGCCCAGCTGCGGCTGCTCGACGACGCGGCGTACGAGAAGGTCGACGCGGTCTCCCTGGAGATCCAGGGCCTGGTCGCCGCGGCGCTCAGCAAGGAGGGTGTCGCGCACACCATCCAGGCGGCGAGCAACATGTTCTCCGTCTTCTTCAGCGACAGCCCGGTCCGTGACTACGAGGACGCCAAGGCGCAGGAAGCTTTCCGCTTCACTCCCTTCTTCCACTCGATGCTGGCGCAGGGTGTCTATCTCCCGCCGTCGGCCTTCGAGTCCTGGTTCGTTTCGACCACGCACGACGAGCGGGCGGTCGAGCGCATCGCGGCCGCGCTGCCCGCCGCCGCCCGAGCCGCCGCCGAGGTGTCCGCATGAGCGACAGCAGCGACAGAAGCAACGAGATCACCGTCGTGCACCTGATGCGCCACGGTGAGGTGCACAACCCGGACGGCGTGCTGTACGGGCGCCGGCCCGGCTACCACCTCTCCGGGCTCGGCCGTGAGATGGCCGACCGGGTCGCCGAGCACCTCGCGGGCCGGGACATTACCCATGTCGTGGCGTCCCCGCTGGAGCGTGCGCAGGAGACCGCGACCCCGGTCGCCGCCTCGCACGGCCTCGACCTGGCCACCGACGGGCGGCTCATCGAGGCCGAGAACATCTTCGAGGGCAAGACGTTCGGCGTCGGTGACGGCGCCCTGTCCAGGCCCGCGAACTGGAAGTACCTCACCAACCCGTTCCGCCCGTCCTGGGGCGAGCCGTACGTGGACCAGGTCGTCCGGATGATGGGCGCGCTGAACGCCGCACGGGACGCCGCGCGCGGGCACGAGGCGGTCTGTGTCAGCCACCAGCTGCCGATCTGGACCGTGCGGAGCTTCGTCGAGCGGCGGCGGCTGTGGCACGACCCGCGCAAGCGGCAGTGCACGCTCGCCTCGCTGACGACCTTCACGTACCAGGGGGACCGGATCGTCTCCGTCGGTTACACGGAACCGGCGAGGGATCTGGTGCCGTCCCATCTCCTGTCCGGTGCAAAGCCTGTCAAAGGAAAAGCAAAGGCGTTCGGCGCCTAGAGTGAAAAATCGTACCGGTTCGCCGGAACCGTCACGTTAATCCCATCATCTGACCGGTTGCCCGCTTGTATGGGCCGCCGGACGACGAACAGATGGGTGACGCGATGCGAAACATGAGCAGGAGGGGCCTGCTGGGACTGGGGGCCGGGGCTGCGGCCGCGGCCGGACTGGCGGGCTGCGGTGCCGGCGGACAGGCCACAGTGGGCAGCAAGGAAAAGGGCAGCCAGGGTTCAGGGGCCGCCGACGCGAAAAAGGGTCCTGTCCGGCTGATCGGGGACGGGTCGACCGCCGACACCGGTCCCCAGCCGAATCAGCCGGACAAGCCGGTCAGGATGGAGCCGGGAGAGACTCCGCCGCAGTTCGTGATTTTCTCCTGGGACGGCGCGGGCGAGGTCGGCAACGGCCTTTTCCCGCGATTCCTGAAACTCGCGCAGGAGCACGAGGCGAAGATGACGTTCTTCCTCTCCGGGCTCTATCTGCTGCCCGAGTCGAAGAAATCGCTCTACCGCCCGCCGAACAACCCGGTCGGTGCGTCCGCCATCGGTTATCTCAACGATGACCACATCAAGGCCACCATGAAGTACACCCGGCAGGCATGGCTCGACGGCCACGAGATCGGGACACACTTCAACGGGCATTTCTGCGGCACCACTTCGGGCTCGGTCGCGCACTGGACCCCCGAACAGTGGCAGAGCGAGATCGACCAGGCCGTCTCCTTCGTCACCGAATGGCGGACGAACACCGGCTGGACCGACGAGCCCCCGCTGCCTTTCGACTACCGCAAGGAACTCGTCGGCAGCCGCACCCCCTGCCTGCTCGGCCAGGACAATCTGCTGCCGACGGCGAAGAAGCTCGGCTGGCGCTACGACGCCAGTTCGCCCGGCGGCATGCAGACCTGGCCGGTCAAGCGCGGCGGACTCTGGGACCTCCCGCTCCAGCAGATCCCGTTCCCCGGGCACACCTTCGAGGTGCTCTCGATGGACTACAACATGCTCGCCAACCAGTCGAAGAATTCGACAAAGGGCATGACGTCGCAGTATCCGTACTGGCGCAAGCAGGCGGCGGCCTCGTATTTGGCCGGATTCAAGCGGACGTACGAATCGAACCGCGCGCCCATGTACATCGGCAACCACTTCGAGGAGTGGAACGGCGGCCTCTACATGGATGCCGTCGAGGAGGCAATGAAGAACATCGCGGGCCGTCCCGACGTACGGCTCGTCTCCTTCCGGCAGTTCTGCGACTGGCTCGATGTGCAGGACCCCGCGGTGCTCGACAAGCTGCGTACTCTCGAAGTCGGACAGCGGCCGACCGGGGGCTGGAACAGTTTCCTTAAGGCCGCTTGACATCGGGCTTTCCGGGCAGTGAGGGGGGTGCGCAAGATCCGGGAAACGGCCATGCGAAACTTTTCACATGGCTCTTACGCGCCCTCTCCGCCGCCGCACCGACGTCCGCCGCGCCGCCCAGCTGGGCGCAGTGGTCGCGGTCTCCGCGCTCGCTCTGTCGGCGTGCGGATCCGGTGCCAAGGTCAGCAGTTCGCAGGGCTCCCGCTATGTGACCAGCAGCAGCGGCATCGTCACCGCCGCGAAGAGCGGGCGCCAGACCGCGCCCGAACTGTCCGGCAAGACCATCGAGGGCAAGACGCTCGATGTGAACAGCGCCTACAAGGGCAAGATCGTGGTGCTGAACGTCTGGGGTTCCTGGTGTCCGCCGTGCCGCGCCGAGGCCGGGAACCTGGCGAAGGTCTCCAGAGACCTCAAGTCCAAGGGCGTGGAGTTCGTCGGGATCAACACCCGTGACACCTCCACCGGTCCGGCCAAGGCGTTCGAGAAGAGCTACGACGTCCCGTACCCGAGCCTCTACGACCCGACCGGCAAGCTGCTGCTCCGCTTCCCGTCGGGCAGCCTGAACCCGCAGGCCATCCCCTCCACGGTCGTCATCGACCGCGACGGGAAGATCGCGGCCCGCAAGGCGGGCGGGGTCGAAGAGGACACGCTGCGCAAGATGATCGACCCGCTGATCACGGAGAAGTGATCCGGTGAGCACGCTCGTCACCGCGGCCGCCGAATCCGGGATCGGCGGCACCGTTCAGAACGGTGCCCTGCTGGTCGCGCTGCCCATCGCCGTACTCGGCGGCCTGGTCTCCTTCTTCTCGCCGTGTGTCCTGCCGCTGGTCCCCGGCTACCTGAGTTACGTCACCGGGGTCAGCGGCTCGGACCTCGCACAGGCCAGACGCGGCCGGATGGCGGCGGGCGCCGCGCTGTTCGTCGTCGGCTTCACCGCCGTCTTCGTCTCGGGCGGCGCGCTCTTCGGCTATTTCGGGCACCGGCTCCAGGAGCACCAGAGCCTGATCAGCAGGATCCTCGGTGTGCTGATGATCCTGCTCGGGATCTTCTTCATGGGCATGATGCCCTGGCTCACCCAGCGCGAATTCCGCTTCCACAAGCGGCCGGTGACCGGCCTGGTCGGAGCCCCGCTCCTGGGGGCGTTCTTCGGCATCGGCTGGACACCGTGTCTGGGACCGACACTCGCGTCGGTGCAGGGCCTCGCCTTCGAGCAGGCGACCGCGGGACGCGGCGCCATACTGACCGTCGCGTACTGCCTCGGTCTCGGAGTGCCGTTCGTGCTCGCGGCCGTGGCCTTCCGCAAGGCGCTCGGCGCCTTCGGCTGGGTCAAGAAGCACTACGCCTGGGTGATGCGCATCGGCGGGATCATGATGATCGTGACCGGACTGCTGCTCGTGACCGGCGCCTGGGACCGCATCATCCAGGAGATGCAGGTCTGGTCATCCGGCTACACGGTGGGGATCTGAGTTCCACATGAGCAAGACGACTGACACGACGGACACCACGCGGCCGGGCCCGGCCGCCGATGGGGCCGCCAACGAGACCGACCTCGGCGCCGCCGGGGCACAGCTCTCCACGGCACCCAAGGAGGAGTCGGTCTCCACCCTCCCCGCCATGGGGGTCATCGGCTGGATCCGCTGGTTCTGGCGGCAGCTGACCTCGATGCGGGTCGCGCTGCTCCTGCTGCTCCTGCTGTCGCTGGGCGCCATCCCCGGCTCGCTGATCCCGCAGACGAGCATCGACGAGCTGAAGGTCACCGACTTCAAGGCCAAGCACGATGTGCTCGCGCCCGTCTACGACAAGCTGGGACTGTTCCACGTCTACAGCTCGGTCTGGTTCTCGGCGATCTACATCCTGCTGTTCATCTCGCTCATCGGCTGCATCGTGCCCCGCACCTGGCAGTTCGTCGGACAGCTGCGCAGCCGCCCGCCGGGCGCGCCCAAGCGGCTGACCCGGCTGCCCGCCTACACGACCTGGCGTACGGAGTCCGAGCCCGAGGCCGTCCGGGACGCCGCGCTCGCGATGCTGAAGAAGCGCCGCTTCCGCGCGCACTCCCCGCGCGACGGAGAGGTGGCCTCCGAGAAGGGCTTCCTGCGCGAGACCGGCAACCTGCTCTTCCACATCGCGCTGATCGTGCTGCTGGTCTCCTTCGCCAGCGGCCAGCTGTGGAAGTCCGAGGGCGGCAAGCTCGTCGTCGACGGCGACGGCTTCTCCAACACCCTCACCCAGTACGACGACTTCAAGGCCGGCACGCTCTTCGACGCCAACAAGCTGGCACCGTTCAGCTTCACCCTGGACAAGTTCGTCGGGACGTACGAGAAGAACGGGCCCAACCGCGGCACGCCCCGCAAGTACGAAGCGCATGTGACGTACTCCGAGGGCGCGAACGGCAAGGACAAGAAGGGCGTCATCAAGGTCAACACGCCCCTCGAGGTCGACGGCTCGAAGGTCTATCTGGTCTCGCACGGCTACGCCCCGGTCGTCTCGGTCAAGGACCCCAAGGGCAAGGAGATCTACCGCGACGCGGTGCCGCTGCTGCCGCTCGACTCCAACGCCACATCGACCGGCGCCATCAAGGTGATGGACGGCTACCGCGACGCCGCGGGCAAGAAGGAACAGCTCGGCTTCCAGACCATGTTCGTGCCCACCTACGCGGGCAAGGGCAAGGGCTCGATGTTCTCCACCTACCCGGGGCTCGACTTCCCGGTGATGGCGGTCTCCGGTTTCCACGGCGACCTCGGGGTGAACTCGGGGCTGCCGCAGAGCGTGTACCAGCTCGATTCCAAGCACATGACGCAGTACAAGGACAGCAAGGGCAACAAGCTCGCCAAGCTGCTGCTGCCCGGCGAGACCATGAAGCTGCCGCACGGCGAGGGCTCGATCCAGTTCGTCGGCATCAAGCAGTGGGCCAGCTTCAAGATCTCGCACCAGCCCGGCACCCCCTTCGCGCTGGCCGGAGCCCTGGCGGCCATCGCGGGCCTCGCCGGCTCGCTGTTCATCCAGCGCCGCCGCGTCTGGGTCCGTGCCGTACGGGGAGAGGACGGCGTGACCGTCGTGGAGATGGCCGGCCTCGGCCGGAGCGAATCCGCGAAGCTCCCCGAGGAGCTGGCCGACCTGGCCGCAACGCTCCATTCAGTGGCGCCGTCGGCGCCTGATTCCGCTGCATCCGCAGAGACTCCCGAAGGGGCCGAGAAGTGAATCTCGCCGCCGCAACCAATGAGAACC
Source organism: Streptomyces sp. SID10853 (assembly GCF_010548145.1). Classification (GTDB taxonomy): domain Bacteria; phylum Actinomycetota; class Actinomycetes; order Streptomycetales; family Streptomycetaceae; genus Streptomyces. Next base: position 3,949 of record NZ_JAAGLN010000221.1, on the reverse strand, counting down.
TGGCGCACATCAGCAATGTGCTCATCTATTCGTCGATGGCCGTGTACACCCTGGCCTTCTTCGCGCACATCGCGGAGTGGACGTTCGGCGCCCGCAGCAAGGTGGGCCGTACGGCCGCCGCACTGACCGAGACGGCCACGGCCGCCGCCCCCGCGGTGCAGGTCAAGAAGCAGGGCGGCGGCACCGCTGTACTGGACCGGCCGAAGATCGTCACCCGGTCCGCGGCCGGCTCCCGGGACGTCCCGGACGGCCCCGGCGCCGCCGGCGGCTCCGAGAAGGGCGACCTGTACGGGCGGATGGCGATCTCGCTGACCGTCCTCGGGTTCCTCGTGGAGGCGGGCGGTGTGGTGGCCCGCGCCATGTCGGTGCAGCGGGCGCCGTGGGGCAACATGTACGAGTTCTCGATCACCTTCTCCTCGGTGGCCGTCGCCGCGTACCTGATCCTGCTCATCGTCAAGAAGAACGTCCGCTGGCTGGGGCTCGCCCTGGTCACCACGGTCCTGCTCGACCTCGGTGTGGCCACCACGGTGCTCTACACCAAGAGCGACCAGCTCGTCCCTGCGCTGCACTCGTACTGGCTGTGGATCCACGTCTCGACCGCGATCATCTGCGGCGCGATGTTCTACATGGGCTTCGTCGGCACCGCGCTCTACCTCTTCCGGGACCGCTACGAGGCGAAGCTGGCCCGCGGCGAGCAGCCGGGCGCCTTCGCGGAGTCGGTGCTCTCACGGCTGCCTTCGGCCGCGTCGCTGGACAAGTTCGCGTACCGCATCAACGCCGCGGTCTTCCCGCTCTGGACGTTCACGATCATCGCGGGCGCCATCTGGGCCGGTGACGCCTGGGGCACCTACTGGGGCTGGGACCCCAAGGAGACCTGGTCGTTCATCACCTGGGTCGTCTACGCCTGCTATCTGCACGCCCGCGCCACCGCGGGGTGGAAGGGCCGCAAGGCCGCCTATCTGGCGCTCTTCGCCTTCGCGTGCTGGATCTGGAACTACTACGGCGTGAACATCTTCATCAACGGCATGCACTCCTACGCCGGAGTCTGAGCAGCCGGAGTCCGAGCAGCCGAAAACCACCAGGAAGGAGGGCCGGTTCCCGACACGCGTCGGTGAACCGGCCCTCTTCCGGTGTGGAACCCGCCTCCCGGGGCGAGGCTTGCACCATGACCGAGGCGATCGCACACGGCACCAGCAGCAGCCACGGGGACACCCACACCCTGCGGTTCGCCCTCTTCCTGCCGTACGCGGCGGCCAGGGTGTGGGGCGAGGTGGCCACCCCGGTGGGGATGGGACAGTGGCTCGCCACCGCCGACGTCTTCGAGTCACGGCTCGGCGGCCGGGTCACCCTGCGCGGCTCCGACGGGCCGGTGGCGGCCGACGGGACCGTCACCGCCTGGGACGGCGAGCGGGTCGCCGAGTACACCTTCGGCGGGCGCGGCCGCATCAGGTTCCATCTGGAGTCCGTCGGCGCCGAGGCGACCGTGGTGCGCTTCACCCATGAGTTCACCGGCCCCGCCGACCGGCGGCCGGCGGCGCTGGCCTGCTGGCACGCGCACTTCGAGCTGCTCCACGAAGTCCTCGAAGGCCGCCCCGGGCTCCGGCCGGGCGAACCGGCCGGGAGCCGCGAGCGGCGCCGGCAGCTGCGCTCCGCCTACTCGCCGCGCGGCGGCAGACACTCCTGAGCCGGCGGCTTCTTCGTCTTCGCCGGCCAGGCCAGCTTCACGAACTCCTGGGTGCCCGTCTGCGTCAACTGCACGATGGCCACGGCCTTGTCGTACGGGTTCCCGAAGTTGTCCAGGCAGATCCAGCCGCTCGCGCCGTTCACCCGCAGCGGTCCCTGCAGCTTCGACCAGACCGCCGCGACGTCCTCGATGTCCGGCAGGGCGCTGCTGCTCGCCCTGGCCCGGCGGATGCCGGTCACCGCGGTCGCCATCCCGTCGTACGCGATGATCGCCTGCCCGTCCGCGAGCGAGGCGGCGTCCATCGGCCCGATCGGCCCGACGCCCTTGCCGGAAGCCGTGGCCACCGCGTTCGTGAAGGTCGAGTAGGCGGCCGGGCTGCCGCCGGTCGACGGCATCTGCGGGTCGGTCGCCTTCGACCAGGAGCCGGGGTGCGCGAGCGCCGCGTACTGGACGACGACCGGCTCCGCGCCCTTCTTGGGCTTCAGCGCCTGCTTGTTCAGCTTGGTGTCGTAGCCGAGGTAGGAACCCTCGTCACCGGTGAGGATGGTGAACTTCGTGCGGACGCAGATCCGGTTTCCCAGCGCGTTCACGAACTGCCGCAGCTGGGTGTGGCGGCCGGCGAAGAGGATCGTGTTCACCTGGCGGGCCGAGCAGATCGCGTCGGTGATCTGCGCGAAGGTGTTGGCGGTCGAGCCGTCCTCGGACTGGTCGGGCGGCGAGGTGTACACCCGGTCCTCGTACGGTGCGCCCGCCAGCATTCCGTTGAAGGCGGACCGCAGTGTCTCCGTGTAGTGGTCGCCGGGGTGCGTGTCGCGCACCAGGAGCGTCTTCTTCGGGTCGATGTCGGCGAAGTTCTTCAGCGCGTCGGCCTCGTCCTTGTTCGTCGGCGAGACCCGGGCGAGCCCCGGGAAGGGGATGTCCTTGGGGCCGTTGGAGATGTCGTCGGCGGTGATGGTGGTGCCGATCACCGGGATATGGCTGCCGGTCAGCTCGGTCACCGCGTCGCGGGTGGCGTCGCTGCTGGTCGCCACGCCGGAGACGGCACGCAGATGGTCAGGGGCGCCGGTCATGGTCTTGAGCTTCTCGACCGTCCTCTCCCACTGGCCGCTGCCGGTACCGGTGTTGGCGAGGACCAGCCGGATCTTCGGCACCTGGTCGTTGTCGTCGTGGTTGGCGCGGTACTGCTCGACGAACGCGCCCTGCGCCTCGTGCAGCACCTTGTTCGCCATGTCGCTGTCCGTCGATGTCAGCGGCAGCAGCAGGGCCACCGTCGCGTACTGGCCCTTCGCGAGCGTCCTGTTCTCACGGGCGATGGCCTGCGCCACCTCGCGCAGCGCGGGGCGCCCGAAGTCGTAACCGTCGCCGTTGACCCCTATGCACTCCGCGCCCTTCTCGGGCCGGTCGACGCCCTTCGCGCAGTGCAGGTCCGGGGTGTAAATGGCGTACGCGGCGATGCCCGCACCGGCGAGCAGGACCAGGACCACCACCGAGGTGAGGATGCGCCGCAGACCCGTGTACCAGAAGAACTCGCGGAACCTGTTGCTCACGGCGTATTGCCCCCTGGGTCGCTAGCGGTAGGGCCCGGGCCGCGCCACTCGCGGACCGCCGAAGGCCAGGTCCTGGAGGCGTGCCAGAGCACTTCGTTGCCGGTCGGATGCAGCGCCGAGAGCTGGGCCAGCTCGTCGCCCATCTTCTCCGTGAGACCTTCGTCGGGCAGTGCCAGCAGATCGGTCAGCTGCCAGACGCAGAAGAGCAGCCGGCGCACCCGCAGATGGAACACCCGGTCGGTGCCGGCCGGCGGCTGCTGCTCGGCGTCGGTCCGCCCCAGGGCCACCGCCCGCCGTACGTCGTGCTCCGCGAAGTGCGGGGCCGACGCGATGAAGCGCAGCTCGTCGAGCCAGACGGCGGCGTCGGCCGTGCGGAAGGTGTCCCGCAGATGCGCGACGGCGTTCCCGGTGCTGCCCAGCGCCAGTTCGTGGTGGAGACGGCGCGGGGCCAGCTCCGCGCAGTGGTCGCGCATCGTCTCCTGGACCTGGCACCACAGCTCCGATGAGGACGAGGGCTCCCCGGTGGGGTGGCGCAGCCGGTGCAGCAGCAGAGTGCGCAGGAACGGGTCGCCGACGAAGTGGTCGGGCGCGGCCGGCCAGCACTCGTCGGCCAGCAGATCGCGCATCGGCAGCACGCCGGCCCGGCCGCCGTCGTGGTCGAGCCGGGCGGCGGCGAGCACTTCGGCGTCCGCCGTGCTGTGGGCCGCGGCCAGCACGG
>NZ_JAAGLN010000220.1 GCF_010548145.1 Streptomyces sp. SID10853 | reverse complement strand
CCGCGCCCTGACCGCGGGGGCCGTTCCGGCGCACGTGGCAGACTGGCTGTCCGATGAACCTCGACTCCACCGACCTCGCGCTCGTCCACCTCCTCCAGGCGGACGGCCGCACGTCCTACGAGACGCTCGCCGCGCGCGTCGGCCTCTCCCGCGCCGCCGCCCGCGCGCGGGCGCTGCGGCTCACCGAGGACGGGATCCTGCGGATCGTCGGTGTCATCCACCCCGCGGTGCTCGGCCGCACGGTCAGCGCGCATGTGGCCTTCGACGTCGTCGGGCCCGCCGAGCCCGTGGCACGGACCGTGGCCGGGCTGTCCGAAGCGGTCTTCGTGACACTGACGGCCGGCCGGCGCCCGGTCATCGCCGAGCTGCGGACGTCCGACTTCGCCGCGCTGAGCGCCCTGGTGGCGGACATCGCGCGGCTGCCCGGCGTACGGGGCGTCGACACGACCCCGTACACGCGGGTGCTCAAGGACCCCTATCTGCCGGTGACTTCGCCCGACACGGTGAGCCTCGACGAGACGGACCACGCGATCCTGCGGGCGCTGCAGACCGACGGGCGCATGTCCTACGCCGAGTTGGCCGACCGGATCGCCATGTCGGCGGCCGCCGCGCGGGCCCGCTCGCTGCGGCTCCTCGACGCCGGTGTCTTCCGGGTCGCGGCCCTGGTACGGCCGGGAACCCTCGGCATGGGCCACCTCGCGGGCTTCTCGCTGCGCCGCTCGGGCGACGCGCACGGGACGGCAGGGGTGGGCGGTCTGCTGGCCACCGAGCAGGTGCAGTTCGCCGCGGAGTGTGTGGGCAGGGCTGACGTCATCGGCACGGTCGGCGGCGAGACGCTGGCCGATGTGCTGGCCTCGCTGGAGGAGCTGCGCGCCCTGGACGGTGTACACGGACTGGAGAGCTGGCTCCATCTGGAGCTGGTCAAGGAGCGCTACGACTCCTTGACGAGCTGACCGGTCCCTCGACCTGGCCCCGTCCCGTCACCGCGCCCGTCCCGTCAGCACCCCCGTTTCCTCACCGCCCCCCGTTTCCTCACCGACCCGTTGTCTCGGCCGCGCCCGTCCCGTCACCACTCCCTCCCGTTTCCTCACCGCGCCCGCTCTCCGGCCGCACACGCTTCGCTCGTCGAGGCCCTCCAGAGCAAGCGAAAAGTTTCTGACTCACCCCTCTGAATAATCTTTCGCTTGAGTCGTACTGTCTCAGTCAGCGAATCGCTCGCGCATGCCTTTCTCGGGCGTCGATCCGCTTCCCGTGGCGCCGGGCCGCCCGGTGCCTGCCGAACCGCATGCGCCGCCGCCCTGCCCCGGCAGCAGCGCCCGCCCGCCTGGGCCGCACGCCCTCCCCGTACGACCGGAGCACCCACATGGCCACCACGCCCGCAGCACAGCAGGACCGCACCCTTCTCGTCACCGGCGGCACCGTCCACACCCTCACCCCGGCGGGCCGCGCCGAGGCCCTCGCGGTGCGCGGCGAGCGCATCGTGCACGCGGGCACCGCCGAGGAGTGCGGTGCCGCACTGGACGGCCGGGTGGACGAGCGGCTGGACCTCGGCGGGCGGCAGCTGATGCCCGGCTTCGTCGACGCGCACTGCCACCCGGTGATGTACGGACAGAACCTGGCGTGGGCCGACGTACGGCCCGAGACGGTCGCGGACATCGACGCGCTGGTCGCCGCACTCCGCCGGCACGCGGAAGGGCTCCGCCAGGAAGCCCCGCTGCGCGGCTTCGGTTACGAGCACCGCAGGCTGGCCGAGGGCCGCCACCCCACCTGCCAGGACCTCGACCGGGTCGCCACCGACCGCGAGGTGTACGTGATGAACGCCTCCGGCCACGGCGGCGTCGTGAACACCTACACCCTGCACAAGTACGGCATCACCGCCGGCACCCCCGACCCGGTCGGCGGCCGCATCGGCCGTACGGCGTCCGGTGAGCCCAACGGCGAGCTGTGGGACGGCGCCTGCGATCTGCTGACGGGGCCCGACGGTGTGAAGATCACCAACCACGGCCCGAACTTCCACCTCGACGACCCCGCCGACATCATGCGCGGCCATCTGCTCCGCGCCCAGCAGACCTTCCTCGCCGCCGGGGTCACCACCATCGGCGACGCCCAGGCGTCCCGCCGCGAACTCTCCACGTACCTGCGCGCCCGCGACGCCGGCGACCTGCGGATGCGCACCTCCGTCTATCTGACGTCGGCGCTGCTCGACACCGCCCTCGACCTCGGTCTCGGCAGTGAGCTCGGCGACGACCAGCTGCGGATCCAGGGCGTCAAGCTCTACGCCGACGGCACCCTGGGCGGCTGGACCGCCTACTTCCCCGAGGGGTACGCGGCCGACTGCTGCAACCACGGGCAGCTCTACCACGACCCCGCCGAATACGCCGACCTGGTGCTGCGCGCCCACCGGGCCGGCTTCCAGACCGCGACCCACGCGCAGTCCCCGTACGCGATCGGCATGGTCCTGGACGCCGTCGAGAAGGCACTCGCCGACACCCCCCGCACCGACCCCAGGCACCGCGTCGAACACTGCGGGCTGCCCACGGACGACGAGATCACCCGCATGCGGGAGCTGGGCGTGCACGCCGTGCTCCAGCCGCAGCACCACCTCCGCACCGGCGACGGCACGCTCACCGCGATCGGCGAGATGGGTCACCGCTACAACCCGGCGGGACTGCTCCAGTCGGCCGGTACGGAGTTCGCTTTCAGCTCGGACGCGCCCGTCGCCCCGCCCCGGCCCTTCGAGGCGGTCGCCGCCGCCGCGAGCCGCGAGACCGTGCTCGGCACCCGGCTCGGCACCCCGGAGATGCGGCTCGCCGTCGCGGACGGCATCCGTGCGCACACGCTGGGCGGAGCGCGGGCGCTGCACCGTGAGAACGAGGTGGGCAGCCTCCGTCCCGGAGCGTTCGCCGACTTCGTCGTCACGGACGCCGACCCGTACCGGACCGACGACCTCGCCCGGCTCGCCACGGCCGGCGTCGACGAGACCTGGATCGGCGCCCGCCAGGTCTGGTCAGCCACGGCCTGACCGGCCCGGGATCCCCCGGTCCACCGTCCACTGAACCCAGGCTGTTCACCGATGACGGCACACGCGCCCGCCCGCACCGGCGGCCGCCACCGTGAAGGAGCACCACCGATGAGCACCACCGCACAGCCGGACCGGCCGGGGACCGGCACGGCCGAACGCGCCGGCGGCGGCCCCGCAGCGGGCGCGGTCGAACAGCACGGCTACGACTTCATCCCCGAGTCCGAGCGCTATATGACCCCGCGCCAACTGGGCTTCTTCTGGGCGGGAATCAACTCCTACCAGTTCTTCTTCGTCCTCGGCGCGGGCGCCATCGCCCTCGGCCTCTCCCTCGTCCAGGCCCTGGTCGCGGTGGTGGCGGGCAACGCGCTGTTCGCTCTCGTCGCGTACAGCTCGATCGCCGGGCCGCGCGCGGGGCTGCCCGCGCTCACGCTGAGCCGGGCGCCGTTCGGGGTGTTCGGCAACCGCCTCAACGCCCTGTTCACCTGGGCGATGTCGCTGGGCTTCAAGACGGTCAACGGCCTCCTCGGCGTCTTCGCCGTGCTCGCCCTCTTCGGCCGGCTGGGCTGGCACCACTCCGGCGCCCCGGGCAAGGTCCTGGCGACCCTGCTGGTGCTGGGCGTGGCCATCGTCATCGCGGTCACCGGGCACCGGCTGCTCGTCAAGGTCCAGCCGTACTTCGCGGTGGCGGTGGCCGTGATCTTCGCGCTGCTGCTCTGCTTCACGATCGGCGGCGTGGACTGGAACTGGCACCCGCCGCACCACGCGGGAGGCGGCGGCAACTGGCTCGCGCTGGTGGTCTCCGCCGCCGCGCTGATCGCCTCCGGCTCACTGTCGTACCTGGTGGTCTCGCCGGACTACGCCCGCTACCTGCCCTCGGACACCCCGGTCCGCAAGGTCTTCCCGCGGGTGCTCGGCGGCGGCGCCGGAATGGCCGTCTACCTGGGCATCGCGGGCGTCCTGGTCGCGACCCGCACGGACCTCACCGACCCGGTGGCGGGCGTCCGGCCGCTGGTGCCCGGCTGGCTGTACGTCCTCTACATCGCCGCCTGCTTCCTGGGCTCGATCTCCAACAACGCCTCGGTGTTCTACTCGTCGGGGCTCGCCATCCAGGCCATCGGCATCCCGCTCAAGCGCTGGCTCGCCACGGCCCTGGACGCCACGCTGGCGCTCGTGGCGGTGCTGCTGATCCTCTTCGTGTACGACTTCGAGACCGCGCTGAACGAGTTCCTGTCCCTGGTCAACATCTGGGCCGGGCCGTTCGCCGCCGTCTGGATCGTGGACGGCATCCTGCGCCGCTGGCACTACGACCAGCACGACATCCACACCAGTGACCGCAGCAGCCGCTACTGGGGCGTGGGCGGTGTCAACGTCCAGGGCCTGATCGCGCTCGCCTGCGGTATGGCCACCGGCCTGCTCACCATCAACTCGCCCCTCCTGCACAGCTGGCTGAGCGGGCAGCTGGGCGGCGCCGACCTCTCCTGGTTCCTGCCGATCATCGTCTCGGGGGCGGCCTATCTGCTGCTCGCGGGGCGGCGGGTGCGCGGGGCGCGGGAGCGGGACGTACAGGCGGGCCGCCGCCCGTAGCGCGTCGCGGTCCACACGTATCGGCAACAAAGTATTTCGGTATCCGATGTAATCTTCTCCTGTGGGACGCACCCCGCCGACGGCTCCTGCCGTCGTGCTCGCGGGGACGCGGCCCGGCACCCGGCGTGCGAGTGGAGGAGACGTGAGCAGGCGCATGGCGCTTTCCGGCGAACGGCACCCCTGGACGGCCGTCCTCCTGCGCGAACGGGCCCGCCCGGAGCGGATCAGGCAGCGGCCGGGCGCCTGGTGGCTCGCCGTGGCCACCGTGTGCTTCGGCGCGTTCATGGGCCAGCTCGACGCGAGCATCGTGACGCTGACGTACGGGAGCGTGCGTACGGAGTTCCACGCGTCCCTGGCCGCCGTCGAGTGGGTGTCCCTGGCGTATCTGCTCACGCTGGTCGCGCTGCTGGTCCCGATCGGGCGGCTGTCCGACGCGTACGGGCGCAAGCTCTTCTATCTCTACGGCTTCGTGGTCTTCACCGCGGCGTCGGCGGCCTGCGGGCTCGCCCCGTCGCTGGCGACGCTGGTCGCCTTCCGGGTGGTGCAGGCGGCGGGCGCGGCGATGATGCAGGCCAACAGTGTGGCGCTGGTGGCCACCAGCGCGCCGAGGGAGCGGATGCGGACCGCGCTCGGCGTCCAGGCCGCCGCCCAGGCGCTCGGCCTCGCGCTGGGGCCGACGGTGGGAGGCGCGCTGGTGGCGACGCTGGGCTGGCGCTGGGTCTTCGGGATCAATGTGCCGATCGGTCTGGTCGCGCTGGTCGCGGGCCACTATCTGCTACCGAGGACGCGCAGCAGGCAACGGTCGGGCGGCTTCGACCGGCCCGGCCTCGCACTGCTGGTCGTGGCGACGACCAGCGGGCTGCTCGGGCTCTCGGCCGCATCGGGGCTGCCGGTGCCCGGCTGGGCTGTCGCAGGACTCTTCGTGCTGGCCGTGGCGGCCGGCTGGGCGTTCGTGGTGCGGCAGCGGGTGGCGGCGGTGCCGCTCCTCGACCTGGCGCTGCTGCGGGTACGGGCGGTGTCGTCCGGGCTGACCGGCGCGCTCTGCGGCTATCTGGTGCTCTTCGGGCCCCTGGTGCTGGTGCCGATCGTGCTGACCGGTGGCGGCTCGTCGGAGCTGACGGCCGGGTTCGTACTGACCGCGCTGCCGGTCGGTTTCGCGGTCGCGGCGACCGCAGCGGACCGGGCGCTGCCCTCGGCGCTGGGCGACCGGGGCCGCTGTGTCCTGGGCGCGCTGGTCTGCGCGGCCGCGTTGGTGGCGATGGCCCTGGCGCCACTGACCCCGGGCCCGCTGGTGCTGCTGCTCGCGGTGCTGGGGCTGGGCCTCGGCATCTTCACCCCGGCCAACAACACGCTGATCATGGGGGCGATCCCGGCGCGTTCATCGGGCACCGGAGGCGGCCTGGTCAACATGGCCCGTGGTCTGGGCACGGCCCTGGGCGTCGCGCTGGTGACGCTGGCGCTGCACCTCGCCCCGCCGCACGGGGTGCCGGACGGGCCGCGCTGGGCCGTGATCGTCCTGCTGGTGGCGGCGCTGGTGGCGGTGTACGCGGCATGCTCGGGGCCCAGGGCGGGGACGCGGGCGGGGGCTGGGTCGCGTACGTGAGGGCACGTGGGCAGGAGCGGGAGCTGTCCGCGCGCTACTTGTCCGTTGGATCACGCTCAGCGGCACGGTCGCGGTCACGCTCAGCGGCACGGTCATGCTCAGCGGCACGGTCGCGGTCGGAGTCGCGGTCGGGCGGAGAGGCGGCCTGCGGGGTGCCGCTCTCCGGGGCCGGAACACCGCCGTCGGCACTCGCGGCACCCGTATCCGTACCTGCACCTGTGCCCGTATCCGTACCTGTACCCGTACCCGTATCCGTACCTGTACCCGTGCTTGTACGCGCACGACGGTGGGTGGCGATCAGATAGGCCAGCGCCGCGGCGAACAGCCCGGCGGATACCCAGTCGTTCAGCCGCAGGCCCAGGAAGTGGTTGGCGTGGTCGATCCGCAGGGCTTCGATCCAGGCCCGCCCGGCCGTGTACGCCAGCACGTAGCAGGCGAACAGCCGCCCCCTGCGCGGCCGGTAGCGCCGGTCGAGCCAGAGCAGCAGGGCCATCACGCCGAGATCCCACAGGGACTCGTAGAGGAACGTCGGATGGTAGAAGGCAACGTTCGGACTGGTGTCGGGCCGGTGCGCGGGATCGATCAGCAGGGCCCAGGGCAGATGGGTGGGGCCGCCGAACAGCTCCTGGTTGAAGTAGTTGCCCCACCGGCCGATCGCCTGCGCCAGCACCAGCCCGGGAGCCGCGGCGTCCGCGAAGTCGGCCAGTGCGATCCCACGGCGCCTGCACCCCAGCCAGGCGCCCACCGCGCCGAGGGCCACGGCGCCGGGGATACCGAGCCCGCCGTCCCAGATGTACAGGGCGCGGATGGGCTGCTTTCCGGCGGCGAAGTACAGCTCGGGGTCCGTGATGACGTGGTAGAGCCGCCCGCCCAGCACACCGAACGGCACCGCCCACAGCGCGATGTCGGCGATGTGGTCCCGGTTGCCGCCACGGGCCGCCCAGCGGCGGCCCGTCAGCCATACACCGGCGAAGATCCCGGCGATGATGCACAGCGCGTACGCCCGGATCGGGAAGGGCCCGAGATGCCAGACGCCCTGGGAAGGGCTGGGAAGGTACGCCAGGTTCATCGGCGGGACCGCTCTCGACGTGAGGTTGCCGACCGGGGCCGGAGTAACCCGGACGAGATTACCTCGGTCACCGAACCTTCCGCCTGTGCCCCCTGCCCCCGCGGGCCTGCGCTGGCGAGGGGCGTACCGGCGAGAGGCCGTGCCGGTGAGGGCCAGTGCCGGTGAGGACCTGTGCCGTGAGGGCCCGTGCCGCTGCCGCCGGTGCGGCACCCGAGTCTGTGACCCCCGCGCCGGAGGTCAGTAAAGTTCGCGTATGCCGCCCCAGCCCCGCTCCGGGACCCGTAAGCCGCCGAAGGACCGCACGTCCGCGAAGGACCACACGTCCGACGCCCGGCTGCTCACCGAGGCCGTCACGCGCCTGCGCCGCTCCCTGCGGGCGTCGATCCGCACCGACTACCCGTGGGAGACCCTGCCCATGGCGCAGGTCGAACTGCTCCAGGTGCTCGCGGAACACTCACCGGCCCGCATCAGCGACCTGGCCACCCGCCAGCATCTGGCGGCCAGCACGGTCTCGGGGCTGATCGGCCAGATGATCACGGCCGGTCTGGTGACCCGCGATGTCGACTCGGCCGACCGCAGGGCCTCCGTGGTCGTCCTCACCGACGCGGGCCGCGCCCAGCTCACCGCCTGGGCGCAGGCCCACGAACGGCGTCTGGGCACAGCCCTCGCGGCCCTGGGCGACGCGGACCGCGACACGGTGCGCGCGGCGCTGCCCGCCCTGCTCCGTATCGCCGAACACCTCGACGACAGCGGGGAGTGACGGAAAACGGAAACGGGAGTGACCGCGGCGGGGGGACGACGGGGCCGGGCCGGGCCGAATCGGGGCCGGGCCGGACGGGGCCTGACCGCCTTACGGGCAGGTTCAGTTGGGGCTCTCGCCGTTGACGCGGCGGCCGTCGAGGTACGTCGTGACCCGGTAGGCGTAGCCGCCGGCCGTGAGGTAGAGCGCGTGCTGGGTCGCTCCGCGGGGGTCACCGGCGGGCACGTCCACCCAGCCGATGAGGACGGACTGCGGGATCGGCACCTGCACTTCGGCGAGGTTCACGATCACCTCGGGGTCGAGCGGCACGGTACGCAGCTCGAACTGGCCACCGTTCGCCCACAGGTCGCCGATCTCGGTCCTGGAACACGTTGCCGTTGCGATGCTCATGACTTCTCCTGCCGATCAGTTGGATTCCGGCGGCTCGGGGGCTCTCTGCCGGCCCGGCCTTCCGGGGTGGTCCGCGTCGATGGGTGCCACCCTGCCGGAGGCATCCTGAAGCTGACCTGAAGCATCCTGAAGACGCCTTCAGGTTCGGCGGTGCCGGGCGTATCCGGCGGCGGCCGGGAGCGAGCAGGCAGGCCATCGCCCTGTCGCCGAGTCCGGTGCGTGCGCGCGTCTCTAAGATGCGAATGCGAGTTCACCTTCTTGTACTGGACGCGTCGAGGAGTCACTCATGTCAACGCAGTTGGACAGCGCGGCGGAAGCCCGCACCCTGATCGCCGCCATCCGGGAGCGCCGGGGCGAACTGGCCGAAGGCGGGTTCGTCAGCGACCGTGACCACGCCGACCCCACTGCCAACCTGGCGCTGCTGGCCGGGCTCGGGGCGGCTCGGCTGGCGGTCCCGGGCGAGTACGGAGGGCTGTGGGACGGTACGGAGCGCGGCGGTTGGGGCGCGGTCATCCGTGCGCTGCGGGAGGTCAGTGCGGGCGACGGCCCCACGGGGCAGAACTGGCTCACGACCGTCCTGGTGGCCCGCGAGCTGTTCGAGCCGGGCAGCGGCCTTGCGGAGGCGACCCGCGGCGAGCTGGCGCGCCGGATACTCGACGACGGCCTCCGGCTCGTCTCCTCCGTCGCGGAGACGGGCGTGACGGGCCGGACGACCGCACGGCCCGTCGAGGGCGGCGTGGTACTCAACGGCACGAAGTCCTTCAACTCCAACAGTGGCGGACAGGGTATGGCCCTGGTCCGCTGTGTGCTGGAAGGCGAACCGCCCGCGCACCACCAGGTCCTGGTGGACCTGAACCACCCCCAAGTCGAGTTGCACGACGACTGGGACAACATGGGCCAGCGCGGCACCCGCAGCCGGACGGCCACCTACCGGGACGTCTTCGTGCCCGACGGCCGGCACCAGCCGGCGGGACAGTTCTCGCCGGTCTTCCTGGGCGCGGCGATGCTGCTGCACGCCGGGTTGATGCAGGGCATCGGTGACGGCGCCCTGGACGCGCTCGTCCAGCACACGCGCACCATGAAGCGCGGATCGCTGCCCCGGTTCGCCACTCCGGCCGACGACCCGCTGATCCTGCGCCGCATCGGCGCCCTCTCCAGCAGGCTGGCCGCCTCCCGCGCCCTGCTGCACAGCTCGGCGGACCGGCTGGAGGCCGGGGACGACGCGGACATGGACGCCATTACCGTCGACTGCTTCCGGGCCAAGGTCGCCGCCGTCGAGGCCTCACTCGCGGCCGCTTCCGAGATCCACGAGATCACGGGTGCGCGCAGCACCTCCAACGCGTACCGCTACGACCGCTACTGGCGCAACGCCCGGACCTTCGCCTCCCACGACCCCATCGACGCCAAGAACGTCTACATCGGCGGCTACGAACTCGGCAACAGTCTCCCGCCGCTGTCCACGATCATCCGCTTCTGACCGCACCGGGCCCCGCCCGGGCCGCCGCGAGCGCCGACGCCCGGATCAGCGGACCCTTACGCCGCCAATACGTCGTTCTCGCTACGTTCCCCAGACCTGAAAAAAGGCCCTCCCGGTGGGAGGGCCCGGCCGCGTTGCGGCGAGAGTGCCCCCGGCAGGACTCGAACCTGCGGCCAAGCGCTTAGAAGGCGCCTGCTCTATCCACTGAGCTACGGGGGCCGGATCGTGGCCTCGGCGGCCTGGAGCCCCGGTTGTACGGGTGCGTGACCTTGCCGGGGACCAGGATAGGGCTCCATTCACCTGCTCCCCGTTGCTTCACCTCCGTGGCACGATGTGGAGGTTCAGTGAAGCGAACTGATAATCGCAGGCGAGCGCGGATCGTGCACAGCTTTTGGCCACTCGGATCCCGGGTGTTGTGCAGTCGTTATGCCTGCGTCCCACTCGTCCCGAGTGTCCCGGGTGTCCGAACGGCCCTGATAGCCCCCGATTGGCGCGCACAAGTGGCTATACGCTTCAAAAACCCAACTTAATTGGGCATTCTTCGCATGTGGTGACCTTGGATGTACGGCCTCAGCTGATTGACGCACTCTCCGCCCTGCGTGACCGAGTCGCCGCCGTGCGCCTTCCGCTCCCGTTGCCGGGCGCCCCGCGCGCCCGCCGGACGCGGACCGAGCTGCTCGCACAGCTCGACGACTATCTGGTGCCCCGGCTCAGAGCCCCGGAGGCCCCCCTGCTCGCCGTGATCGGCGGCTCGACCGGTGCGGGGAAGTCCACGCTCGTCAATTCGCTGGTCGGGCGCCGGGTCAGCGAGGCCGGCGTGCTGCGGCCCACCACACGGACGCCCGTCCTGGTCTGCCACCCCGACGACCACCACTGGTTCTCGGGGCTGCGCGTGCTGCCGCGCCTCACCCGCGTATGGCTCCCGCAGCAGGACGACACCGGCGACGACGACGGCCCGCCGGAGCCGCACGGGCCGGTCGGCGGTGCGCTGCGGGTCGAAACCGCGGCGAACCTGCCACGCGGTCTCGCCCTGCTCGACGCCCCCGACATCGACTCGCTCGTCGCGGGCAACCGGGCGCTGGCAGCCGAGTTGATCTGCGCCGCCGACGTCTGGGTCATGGTGACCACCGCCTCCCGGTACGCCGACGCGGTGCCCTGGCATCTGCTGCGTACCGCCAAGGAGTACAACGCGACGCTCGTCACCGTCCTCGACCGGGTGCCCCACCAGGTCGTCGCCGAGGTGTCACGGCAGTACGGCGCGCTCCTCACCCGCGCGGGGCTCGGGGACGCACCGCGCTTCACGATCCCCGAACTGCCCGAGTCGGCCGGCGGCGGCAGCGGACTGCTGCCCACCACCGCCGTGGCGCCGCTGCGCGCCTGGCTCGCCCAGCGGGTGCAGGATCCGGCGGCCAGACAGCAGTCGCTGGACCGCACGGCGAGCGGAGTGATCGATTCGCTCGGCGCCCGGATGCCCGAGCTGGCCGCGGCCGTTGCCACGCAGTACTCGGCAGCGGTACGGCTCACCGGCACCGTCGAGGAGGCGTACGAGGCCGAGGGCCGGCGCGTACGGGCGCGCCTGAAGGCGGGCGCCGCGCTGGCGGGGGACGCCAGGACCCGGTGGCGCGGCTATCCGCTGGACAGTTCACCGGGCGAGCTGCTCGACGCGCTCTCGCAGAGCCTCGCGGTGCTGCTGCAGTGCGCGGTGGCCGCCGCCGACGAGCGGGTCAGGGAGAGCTGGGGACGCGAGCCCGCGGCCGCGGGACTGGCGTCCGGGGCGGGGGAGGCCGGCGAGCGGGTCGGCCTCGCGGTGCGGCGCTG
>NZ_JAAGLN010000021.1 GCF_010548145.1 Streptomyces sp. SID10853 | reverse complement strand
CGGGTGGCGCGGGCGACCCCGGCGGCGCAGGCGACCGGGCGGCACAGGCGACCCGGGCAACGCAGGCGGCCTGGGCAACGCAGTCAGCACAGGCGACCCGCGAACCGGCCGCACCAGACGCCCCGGCCACACCAGACGACCCAGCCACACCAGAGGCCCCAGTCGCACCAGGCACCCCGGCGGCCCACGCAGCCCCGGTGGCCGGAGGTCCGATGCCGTGCTGCGGGAGACGGTCGCTTCCTGCACGCTGGGCAGATGAGTCTGTGGCAGCTCGTCGCGGTCGGCCTGGTGATGCTGCTCGGCCTGGTGGGGGTACTGGTCCCCGGTGTGCCGGGGCCGGCGATCGTGTGGGCCGCAGCCGCCTGGTGGGCGCTGACCGACACCACCGGGCTGGCCTGGGGCATCCTCGCCGGCGCCACGGCTCTCCTGCTGCTGAACCAGGCCCTCCGCCCACTGCTGCCCACTCGCCGCCCGCGTGAGTCAGGAGCACCGCGCAGGACGGTCTACATCGGCGGGGCCGCGGGCATCGTGGGGTTCTTCATCGTGCCCGTGCTCGGCGGTATCGCCGGTTTCATCGGAGGGATCCTCGGCGCGGAGTGGGTACGGCTCGGCGGCCACCGGGCCGGCTGGGCATCCACCCGCACGGTCATGCGGGCCATCGGCACGGCGGTGCTGGTCGAGCTGACCGCCTGCCTGACCGTCACCGGCGCCTGGCTCGGCGCCCTCATCTGGGGGTAATACCGCCCCCTCCCCACAGCACCCGCAAGACATAGGATCTCTTTCGACTCCGCCCCTACTCATTGACGCATCACAGCGCCATGCCTACCTTTCTCCGAGGGATAGCTCGGATGAATTCATGGATGACGAGCCGCCGGGAGGCGTCATGGCCGCTGTATCCGAACCACCGAAACGACGCACCGTTCTCGCCACCGGCACCGCCATCGGCGGCGCCCTGCTCACCGGGGGCCTGGCCGCCGTACCCGCGCAGGCCGCCCCCGGAGGCAGCCGGGCGGTATCGCCCCGGCCTGCCCCGGCCACCGTTCAGTCATCGGATGACAGCTGGAAGGCGATCCTGGACGACGCCGACCTCGTCTGGCAGCAGATGCCGAAGACCTGGTACGAGGGCCCGTACCTCGGCAACGGCTACCTCGGTTCCGGTATCTACGCCGAGCCCGGCCGGAACGCGGTCCGCTTCAACGTCCAGCACTCCGAGGTCACCGACCACCGCCCCGAGTTCGGCTCGCTCTTCGGCCTCGCCCGGCTGCCCATCGGCTACTTCACGCTGGAACCGGCCGGCACCATCACCGGCATCGACTGGCGGCTGGGGCTGCGCGACGCCGAGCTGACCGGCACCCTGACCACCGACCGCGGCACCCTCACCCTGCGCGCCCTCGTCCACAACTCGCTCTCCGTGCTGGCCGTCGAAGTCACCCCGAGCGAGGGCGAGAAGGACTTCCGCTGGGTCTTCCACCCGGCCGAGGCGATCAGCCCGCGTGCGGCCTCGAAGCCGCTCCCCGACGGCTACACGGCCAACCCGCCCGCCGTGACCGAGCAGCACAGCGGGGTGACGACCGCCGTGCAGCCGCTCCTCGCGGGCGGCCAGCATGTGACCGCGTGGCAGGAGCGCACCCACGGCGCCCACGGCGCTCCCAGCGCCCGGCGCACGCTGTACGCCACGGTGGCGCACTCCCACCCGAAGAGCACCGCACGCGACCGCGCCGTACGGCTGATACGCACCGTGGCGCCGGTCCCCTTCGACGTACACGCGACGGCCCACCGCGCCTGGTGGCACCGCTACTACCGCAAGAGCTTCGTCTCGGTACCGGACGCCCGCATCCAGCGCTTCTACTGGATCCAGCTCTACAAGGTCGCTTCCGCCGCCCGCGCCGACGCCCCCGTCATGGCGACCTCAGGGCCCTGGCTGGAAGAGACGCCCTGGCCCAACACCTGGTGGAATCTCAACGTCCAGCTGGAGTACTGGCTGATCCACGGCTCGAACCATCTGGAACTCGACGCGGTGACAAGGGCGTTGGGGGAATTCCGGGAGAACCTCTCGAACCAGCTGGCGGCGCCGTACCGGAAGGACTCCGCAGGCATCCCGCGCACCACCGACCCCCAGCTGGTCAACGGCGCGACCGTCGCCAACGGCGGTTACGGCGTGGGCATCCCCGGCGAGGACCCGCCCACGCCCGAGGTCGGCAACCTCACCTGGGCACTGCACAACGTCTGGCTGAGCTACCGCCACACCATGGACGAGCGGATCCTGCGCGACACGCTCTTCCCGCTGCTGCGCAAGGCCGTCAACTACTACCTGCACTTCCTGACCCCGGGCAAGGACGGCAAACTGCATCTGCCGGCCACCTTCTCACCCGAGTACGGGGTCAACGCCCCGGACACCAACTACGACCTGATGCTGCTGCGCTGGGGCTGCCGCACCCTGGTCGACTCGGCCGCCGTACTCGGCGTCAAGGACCCGCTCAAGGAGCGCTGGCAGGAGGTACTGGCCAAGCTGGTGCCCTACCCGGTCGACGAGAACGGCTTCATGATCGGCGCGGGTGTCCCCTTCGCGATGTCCCACCGCCACTACTCGCATCTTCTCGCGGTCTACCCGCTCCACGAGCTGACCGGCCGCACCCCGGACGAACGCGCGCTGATCGAGAAGTCACTGGCCCACTGGGTCGGCTTCGAAGGGGCCCTCCAGGGCTACACGTTCACCGGCGCCGCCTCGATGTCCGCGCTGCTCGGCAAGGGCGAGGACGCACTGAAGTACCTCGGTGAGCTGATGGCCCGCTTCATCCAGGCCAACACCATGTACAAGGAGTCGGGCCCGGTCATCGAGACACCGCTGTCCGCGGCGCAGTCGCTGCACGACATGCTCTGCCAGTCGTGGGGCGGTGTGCTCAGGGTGTTCCCCGCGGTCCCGGCGGTCTGGCGCGACCTCGTGCTGCACGACTTCCGTACCCAGGGGGCGTTCCTGCTCAGTGCGGTACGGGAGAAGGGGGTGACCCGCTGGGTCAGGGTGACCAGTGAGGCGGGCGCCCCGTGCGCCGTACGCCACGGGATCCCGGGCCGCATCGACGTACGCGACGGCCACGGGCGCGGGCTGCGGTACGAGGACGCGGGCGACGGCACCGTCACCCTCGCACTCCGCAGGGGAGAGTCCGCGCTCATCACCGCTGCGGGTGACCGGCCCGACCTGACGGTGCGGCCGGTCACGCCCAACGAACAGGCCGCCCGCTGGGGTCTGCCGGGGTAACACCGCGGGAGAGCCGGGCCGCGCCGCCGCTGCGGCGGCGGGGCCGGCGCGCGATGCTGGGCACATGAGTGAATTCACCGACGCCGAACGCGCGTATCTCGCCACCCAGCGGCTGGGGCGGCTGGCCACCGTCGACCCCAGGGGCCAGCCGCAGGCCAACCCGGTCGGCTTCTATCCGCAGGAGGACGGGACGATCCTGATCGGGGGCTACGCCCTGGGCACGACCAAGAAGTGGCGCAACCTGGAGGCCAATCCGAAGGTGGCGCTGGTCGTGGACGATGTGGTGAGTGTGCAGCCGTGGCAGGTGCGCGGGGTGGACATCAGGGGTGAGGCCGAGCTGCTGACCGGGCCGCACGAACTGGGCCCGCACTTCAGCGACGAGCTGATCCGTATCCACCCCGCGAAGATCCACAGCTGGGGCCTGGAGTGACGCGGTGCACCACTACCCCGGGGCTCACTGCTGATCGAGCCAGATGTGCCGCAGCGCGTACGAGCGCCAGGGCCGCCACATCTCCGAGCCCGGCTCGCCGGAGAGCGTCACATCGGGGTCGCCGAGCGCCCGCATCCGGATCAGCGCGGCGGCCGGCGGGGTCATCCCGGGCAGCGCGAGGAGCGCCTGTTCGGTCTCGTCACGGTCGGCTCCCGGATCGAGGCGTACACCGGACACGGCGCCCAGCGACGGCTCGTCGGTGCGGAGTTCGGCCGGTGCGGGGAAGAGGTGGGTGAGGCCGCCGCAGGGCCGGTCGAGCGGTGTGCCGTAGCGCTCGACCAGCCACTGCGACTTCTCCCGCCCGGCCAGCGCCCGTACCGCGTACTCCTCGGGCTCCGCCGTACCGGGCGAACGCAGCCCCGGGCGGCGCGCGACGAGCGGTGCGAGACGCGGGTCGGCGGAGAGGCGCTCGTCGATGGCGTACGGATCGGCGTCCAGGTCGAAGAGGCGGCGCAGCCGCTGCACCGCCGTGGTCAGGTCCCGCAGATCGGTGAGATGGATCCGCGCCTCCAGCCAGCGCCCGGCCGACCGTTCGCCGACCGCGGCGATACCCGCGCCGTACGGCAGCCGCAGGGTGCGCCGGTAGGTGCGGGAGCCGGGCGTGCCGAGCACCTCCTCGATCCGCGGGATCGCCTCCCGCGCCAGCAGGTCGAAGACCTCCCGCGCCGCGTAGGGGCCGCGGTGGGCGAGACGCAGCGGGATACCGGCGGCCGTCCCGGGGGCGGCGCCGGGCACGGTGGTGGCGGCCTCGGCCCGCAGCTCGCTCGGGGTGCGGGCGTAGATCTGCCGGATGGTGTCGTTGAACTGGCGCACGCTGGCGAACCCGGCGGCGAACGCGATCTCCGTGATGGGCAGCCCGGTGGTCTGGAGCAGGACGCGGGCGGTGTGCGAGCGCTGTGCGCGGGCCAGGGCGACCGGGCCGGCGCCGACCTCGGCGGTCAGCTGCCGCTGGACCTGCCGGGTGCTGTACCCGAGCCGTACGGCGAGGCCCGGCACACCCTCGCGGTCGACCACCCCGTCGCCGATCAGGCGCATGGCGCGGCCGACGACGTCGGCGCGTACGTTCCAGGCGGCCGACCCGGGCACGGCGTCCGGCCGGCAGCGGCGGCAGGCGCGGAAGCCGCCGCCCTGGGCCGCCGCCGCTGTCGGATAGAAACAGACGTTCCGGCGCTTGGGGGTCACGGCCGGACAGCTGGGCCGGCAGTAGATCCCGGTGGTGCGCACGGCGAAGAAGAACTCTCCGTCGAAGCGCGCGTCGCGGCTGCTCACCGCCTCGTACCTGGTCTCTTCATCCATCACGGAGTCCAGTGTGCCCCGGCGCCCGGCCCCCGGCTGGCGGGAATCGGACAGTGCGCCCCGGGGGTGGGGCCGGGAGCCGGGGTCAGGGAGCCAGAGAGGCCGGGGAGGGCCGGGGAGGGCCGGGGCCCCGGCCTTGTTCAGGGCTGGGGAGGGCCGGTGCCCGGCCTTGTTCAGGGCTGGGGACCGGCCCCCGGGCTGTTCAGGGCTTGCGGATCCTGCCGCGCTTGGCCTCCATGTTGGCCCGGCCCTCCGCCCCCTTCAGCTTCCAGTCCCGGCGGATCTCGGCGCGCATCCGGGCGTCGGTCCTCGCGAGGATGCGCTGGTTCTCCCTGACCAGCTTGCGGTAGCTCTCCAGGCGGCGGACCGGCAGTGAGCCGTCGTCGATGGCCGCGAGCACCGCGCAGCCGGGTTCGGTGTCATGGGCGCAGTCGTGGAAACGGCACTGCCCGGCGAGCGCGTCGATCTCGGCGAAGACCTGGCTGACCCCGCTCGACGCGTCCCAGAGCCCGACACCGCGCAGCCCCGGAGTGTCGATGAGGACGCCTCCGCCGGGCAGGAGGAGCAGATTGCGGGTGGTGGTGGTGTGCCGGCCCTTGCCGTCCACGTCCCGGATGGCCCGGACCTCCATCACCTCCTCGCCGACCAGGGCGTTGGCCAGGGTCGACTTGCCCGCGCCGGACGCTCCGAGCAGCACACTGGTGCCCCCGGCGACGAGGGCGGCCAGGACGTCCACGCCGTCACCGGTGGCGGAGCTGACGGGCACCACCTGCACGCCCGGTGCGGTGGTCTCGACGTCCTCGACGAGATACGAGAGCCCGGTCGGGTCCGGTACGAGGTCGGCCTTGGTGAGGACGACCAGCGGCGTGGCGCCCGACTCCCACGCCAGCGCGAGGAACCGCTCGATCCGCCCGAGGTCGAGCTCGACGGCGAGCGACACGGCGATGATCGCGTGGTCGACGTTGGCGGCCAGGATCTGGCCCTCGGAGCGGTCGGACGAGGTCGAGCGCACAAAGGCGGTCCTGCGGGGCAGCAGCGCCCGCGCGAACTGCGGATCACCGGCCGGGTCGACCGCGGCCCAGTCCCCGGTGCACACGACTCGCATGGGGTCACGCGGTACGACGTACTCGGTGTCGGCCCGCACCGGACCGGCCGTCGTGACGACATCGCACCGCCCACGGTCGACCCGCACGACCCGGCCGGGCAGCAGACCCTGTGCGGCATAGGGGGCGAACTCGGCCTCCCAGTCCGCGTCCCAGCCGTAGGCGGCGAGCGGGTGCGCGGAAGCGGATGAAGCGGTTGAAGCGGATGAAGCCTGGGAGAAAGAAGAGAAAGACAAGGGGTGACCCTTCACAAGGGTGGCCCCGGCGCCGCGCGCACTGGCGCGGAGGAAGACAGATCAGAGAGGGATCAGCCGGAGGCCACGGAGGTGGAGTGGATGAGCTTCCGGGTGCGGACAGCACCCATCACGACGACAGCCATCGGTCACACCTCCTGCCTTGCATCGGCCGGCTCCGGCGGCAACAGGCCGCCGGAAGAACACAGCAGACCTTAGCCACGGGCCCCGGCAGCGCGCCAACGGTTTTCTCCGACCGAGCCCCATCATGCCGCCGGCCGCACGCCGCCCCGCTGTGCGGCCAAGCCCTCCCCGATCTCGACGTAAACGCCCGGTCCCCCTGGCCACAGGCGCATATCAAGCGCACCATCCCGGAGTCGAGGGCCCAGGGCGACCGCCTGTGCTCACCTGTGCTCAGCGAGAAGCGGTATCGCCCGGGGGCTCTGCTCCCAGGAGGGCGAGGAGCCCGGGGAATCTCTTCTCGATGTCCGCTCGTCGTAGACGGATGCCCTTGCGGTTGCCGTAGTCGACCTCGTCAATGAGACCTGCCTCGCGCAGGACGCGGAAGTGGTGGGTCTGACTCTGCTTCGAGATCGGAAGATCGAACGAGTTGCAGCCCCGCTCGCCGTCGCTGCGGTCGGCGGCCAACTGTGTCAACACCGAACGACGGCGCTCGTCGGCGAGGGCGCGAAACACCGCACCCAGATCGAGCGCATCGGCCTCCGGGCCGACCAGGTTCTTCCCGGTCACGCGACACCCCCTTCAGGTACAACTTGAATCGTACCTGAAGGGTGTGCTCCACTGAGGTACCAAATCTTTTTTACCTTGGTTCCGGTTGCGCTGCCCCGTGCCGCCGCACCCCGGGACCCGGCCCCGGCACTCGCCGGGGACCCGGTCGTCGACACTCCGAGAGGTCATCGTCATGAAGAAGCCCGAGGCGCTGATAGTCGGTGCCGGAATCGCAGGGCCCGCACTCGCGTACTGGCTCTCCCGGACTGGCTACCGGCCGACGGTCGTCGAACATGCCCGGCAGCTGCGCTCCGGTGGCAGCGCGATCGTCGTGAAGGGGCCCGCGACCCCGGTCGCCGACCGCATGGGCATCCTCCCGCAGCTCCGCGGGCTCGCGACCCGCAATCGGTCACTGGCCCTGCTCGACCCCAGCGGCAGGCGAATCCTGCGGCTCCCGCTCGCCTCCGACGAGGCGCCGACGGTCGAAGTGACCCGGGCCGACCTGTCCGAGGTGCTCCACCGGTCGGCGCAGACCGAGGCGGAGTTCCTGTTCGACGACACGGTCACCGCTCTCGACCAGGACGAAGGTGGGGTCGACGTCACCTTCAGGCGGTCCGCGCCACGGCGCTTCGACTTGGTCGTCGGTGCCGACGGGATGCACTCCACCGTACGGCGCCTGGTATTCGGACCCGAGCGGCAGTTCGCGAGCGACCTGGGCCTGTACGGCGCGACCGTGCCGCTGGAGCCCGACGCCATCGAGGACCCGAGCGAGATGACGATGCTGACCGTGCCGAACCGGATGCTGGTCGTCCACCCCTCGCGGACCACTCCGCTCGCGATCTTCACCTTCCGGGCCGCACAGCCGGCCCCCCACGACCGCAAGAACATCGCCCTTCACAAGCAGACCGTGGCCGACGCCTACGCCGACGTGCGGTGGCGGGCACCGGAACTCGTGGCGGCGTTCCTCGACCATCCGGCTCCGTTCTTCGACCCCCTGACCACCGTCCGGGTGCCCTCATGGTCCCGCGGACGGGTCGTACTGCTCGGGGACGCGGCGGCGGCGACAGCCCTGCTGGGTGACGGGTCCAGCATGGCGATGGCGGGCGCGTACGCCCTCGCAGAAGAGCTCGCCGCCCATCCCGGTGATCACGCCCGAGCCTTCGCCGCCTACGAGTCGCGGCTCCGCCGTGAGGTAGGTCCGCGGCAGCGACGCGTCGCTCTGCTCTCCCGGCTCATGGTGCCCCGCACCCGGCCGGGCCTCGCGGTGCGCAACGCGGTGGGCCGCGCGGTCGGTCACACGAACCGGATCGCCTCTCGCGAAGCCGCGAACCGGTAGACCGAGTCCGCACCGACCCCGGCGTCATGACTGACTGGTGGCGCGGTACGCAGCCCGCTGGGTACCGCGTTCACCCCAGTGAGAGACCATCCGTCAGAACTGGTCGGCCGCAGACGGAAAACACCCACCGGCCAACTCCGTTCGAGCCGCCCCCTGCTGACAAGAGGAGAGCCCAGCACATGGACAGCACCACAGCAGACAGTCCAGCCGGCGGTCCACGGGCCCTGGCCCGTTACGTCGGCTCATCCCCGGTGCTTCGGTACCCCGCCGCAGCCTTCTTCCTGCGGCTTCCCCTCGTCAGTCCAGCCCCCCACACCGTCCATCGGTGGGTGGCCGTGAACCGGCACCGCAGGCCCGCCGGTTCACCATCCTGCGCCATTTCCCGCAGCCGGAGCTGAGAGCCCGATGTCCCGCGTACCCACTTGCGTCCTCAGCAGCTTCGATGCTCCCCACGTCGAACACGGCCATGACCTCGACAGGTTCGTCCACATCGGCTCCCTGACCAAGCCGGTCACAGGGACCGTGCTGACCTGCCTGGCCGCGGAAGGAAGACTTCACCTGGACGACCCACTGGAGCGCTTTCTGCCGGTCCCGTCCGGCACCGGCATCACACTGCGACATCTGGCAGAACACACGTCTGGCCTGCCGCGGCTCCCACCGCGCTTGCAACGGCGCGACCCCTACACGGCCTTCGACAACCTGGCCCTGGACACCGTGGTACGTCAACTCGCCACCCTCACCACTGCAAGCCCGGGCCAGAACGAGGAGTACTCGAACCTTGGCTACGCCATCCTCGGCGCTGCTCTCGTCGCAGCTACGGAGACCTCCTACGAGGACCTCGTAAAGCGGCACGTCCTCCAGCCGCTGGACATCACTGAGGTGACTTCCAGTCCGCCTGCGCACCGAACACTGTGCCGACGCTCACTGACCGGGCGTCCACGCAAGCCCTGGACCATGAATGGCGCCATTCTCCCCGCCGGCGGCCTGTGGGCCACTCCACGTGCCGCTGCCGGCCTGGTGACGGCCCTCCTCGTGGACCGCAAGCTGGGAGAGCCTGCCCCATCCTGGCAGGTATCCGGTCCCTTGGTCTGGCACAACGGTGCCACTCGCGACGCCTCCGTCTTCACCGGCGCCCTGTCGGACGGCAGTTGGATCATGGTCCACCGTCTCTCGGGCCGGGCGACAGAAACCGATCAACTGGGCATCGAGAAGCTCAAGAACCGATAGGACCCGGCCGGTGATCGCATGGGGCAGACGGAGAAGCCCGCGCGCGCCTGGACCAGTGGAGCGGTGGAGCGGGGGGCCGGTGGACCGGCGCGTCGGTACGCGTCTGGAGACCCCGATTCTGCTCGCCTTCGGTCCGGGGATCACCTGCATCATGCGCAGGAGCACCGGACTACCGGACTACGGCCGAACTGACGGTTCTGCACGGTCCGCTGATACGGCTCCCGGTTCTGCCCGGTAAGAGGCGGGGCACACGGTGCGGGCGGGGTCCCTACAACAGGGCGCCGCCGGAGACCTCCAGGCGCTGGGCGGTGACCCATCGCAGGTCCTCGGAGGCGAGCGCGGCAATCGCGTCACCGATCTCCTGCGGTTCACCGACGCGGCCGAGCGCGGTCTGCGCGCTCAGTCCCTCGCGCATCTGCGCGTCGTCCCGCATGGCGCCGCCGTTGAAGTCGGTGGCCGTCGGCCCCGGTGCGATGGCGTTGACGCGGATCTTGCGCGCCCCCAGCTCCAGGGCCAAGGTCCGGCTGAGGACCTCGACCGCCGCCTTGGAGGCCGAATAGACCGAGGTGCCGGCGCTGGTGTGGCGGCTGAGGGAAGAGGAGACGTTGATGATCCGCCCCCCGTCTGCCAGCAGGGGTGCAAGCGCCTGGATGAGGAAGAACGTGCCGCGCACGTTGGTGTCCATGACCGCGTCGAAGTCGTCGACCGTGACCGCTTCCAACGGTCCGAACAGCCCGATCCCGGCGTTGTTGACCAGGACGTCCAGCCGGGTCGCGTCCCAGCGCTCCAGTTGCGCGGCCAGGTGGGAGACGAAGGCGGGAAAGGAGGCCACGTCGCTGATGTCCAGCCGCAGCGCGGCAGCCGTGGCGCCGGTTTCCTCGATGCTCTTGACCGTCTCCTCGGCCTCCTGCGCGTCGCCGCGGTAGGTGACGACGACGCGCAGCCCGTGCCGGGCCAGCGACTGGGCCGCGGCCCGGCCCAGCCCGCGATTGCCGCCGGTCACCAATGCGATCTTGTCTGACTCCATGAGTGCTTCTCCATGCGGGAACAGAACGACACCGGCCGCGCGTACCCTCGCCGACCGAATGCGAGTCGCACGACTCGCCACCACGTAAACATCTGCGCAGTGGCGAGTCAAGTGACTCGCCTCGTGATGGTTCATACTGGCCCCATGACCGCAGGACTCTCCGCGCACCATCAACGACTCGCTCAGCGCAAGCGCGAGGCGATCACCGCAGCGGCCACGAAGCTGTTCCTGGAACGGGGCTATGACGGGACCTCGCTGGCGAAGATCGCGCAGGAAGCGGTCGTCTCGAAGTCCACGCTGTTCAAGCAGTTCCCGACCAAGGCGGCACTCTTCGAAGCCATCGTCACCGAGTACTGGGAGGGCGGGCCTGACCCGGCGGCGCCCGCGACGCAGCCCGGTGACCTGGGCGCCGGCCTGAGCGCGATCGGCCGCCAGTACGCCGACCTGATCGGCCGGCCTGCGATGGCGGCCCTCTTCCGCATTGTCATCGCCGAACTGCCGCGTTTCCCGGAACTGGGACGGGCTCAGTTCGAGCTGGGCAAGCTGCCCTACTTCATCTCCGTCCAGCACTACCTGGAGGCCCAGCACGCCGCGGGCACTGCGGTGGTACCCGACGCGGAAAGCGCCACCAACCAGTTCCTCGGCATGATCGCCAACTACGTCCTGTGGCCGAGGATGCTGCTCGCCGACTGGAGTCCCGCACCTGCCGACGTCGGCCACGCCGTCGACGAGGCGGTCACGACGATGCTCGCCCGCTACGGCCGCAGCACCGGCGACTCGCAGCACTCCTGAGGACTCCGGCGCCACCGCGGGAGCGGACAGCACCCGCCCCCGGACCCCCGAACACCGCGGGAGGCTGCCGGTCGGTGACGAGACGGCTGTAGGCGTCATTCACGGCGACACTCCTCCGGCGGCCGTGCCGCCGGGGGAATGTGCACGGCGGCCCCGACCGCAGATACATCGCTACGGCGCCGATCATCACCAGGGCCAGTCCGGTTCACGCGAGTGGGATCAGGTCCGGCGCGATGTCGACCGTGGCGGGCAGGACCAGGGCGCGGAAACAGACGAAGCGAAGGAAGCGGAGGAAGGGGAGGAAGGGGAGGAAGCGGAGGAAGCGGAGGAAGACAGATCAGAGAGGGATCAGCCGGAGGCCACCGAGGTGGAGTGGACCACGAGTTGTGCCGTTTGTTTCAGTCCTTGACCGGGGTGCCGTCGTTCATGGCGAAGCGGGCGGAGCACTGCTCGTCGGATCGGTCGCCCGCGCTCCAGACGCAGATCCACATCGTGTGGTGGACGTCTGAGATGAAATTCGTCTTCGCCGCGCCCCAGGAGGCGTGGAACGTGTACGCGATGCCGTCGCTGCGGTGGAGTTCGGCGTCGCAGCTGCGTTTCAGGGAGGTATTGAGCACGCCCGCGAGCTCGCCGGAGCCGTTGTCGTCCAGCCAGGCGGAGCAGGTCGCGTCGTTGCCGACCCAGGCGGTGTCCGCCTCGGAGCCCTTGACCTGTGCCGGGTCGTCGCTGCCGTTGATGCCGTTGATCGACGATGCGGTGACGTGGGTGGCGGGTGCTGAGGGCCCGGCGGTCGCGACGGGCGCAGAGGGCGTACGTGTGCTGCGCGCGCTCGGCGGGACGGTCGCGCCCGGGCCTGCCGGGCCGGCCGGGAGGGCCGGGAGGGTCGTGTCCCTGCCGGCCGGGCCCGGGTGCCCGGACTCCGCGGTGGGCGAGGCCGAACGGCTTGGGCTCGCCGAGGGCGTCCGCGTCGCCCCGGCCACGGGCTCGACACCGGCCGATGCGCTGTCGGACGGATCTGCGGCGCCGTCGTCCCGAGAAGCGGACGGCAGGAGTACGAACGCCGCGACGGCTCCGAGGGCGATCACTGCGGCGGCCGGCAGCAGAAGCAGGCGTTTGCGTGGGTGACGGGGCGACGCGACAGCCGGGGGCGCGGTCTCAGGCACCGGACCGGCATCCAGGTCCGGCGGCGGGACGGTCTCCAGCTTGCCGACCGGCGTCGCGGCGAAGGCACGTCGCGAGGCGA
The DNA here is from genome assembly GCF_010548145.1 of Streptomyces sp. SID10853. Classification (GTDB taxonomy): domain Bacteria; phylum Actinomycetota; class Actinomycetes; order Streptomycetales; family Streptomycetaceae; genus Streptomyces. The sequence goes on along the minus strand of NZ_JAAGLN010000021.1, from coordinate 36,124 downwards.
TGCGTGACATGACCTCGGAAGGCCAGGAGGGAGGAGGCACAGGCAGGTGCGTGCGGACCGCCTCCACCAACTCCCGGGCGGTGGGGCGCGCTCCGGGGCCGGTCGCGAGACAGGACCCGATGACGGCGGCGAGGTCGGCGTCCACGGCACGCAGCGGCTCGGCGTCGGGGACAGCACCGGGCGTGCGGCCCGAAGCCGCGTAGAGCACGAGCGTCCCGAGCGAGTAGATGTCCGCGGGCGCGCCCACGTCCCCGTCCCCGGCCTGCTGTTCCGGTGCCGAGAATCCCTGCGTACCGTAGCCGCCACCGCTCTTGGTGAGCCTCTCCTGGTCCGCGGCGCGCGCGATCCCGAAGTCGATCAGCTTCACGCCGTCCCGCACCAGCATGACGTTGCCCGGCTTGACGTCACGGTGCACGATCCCGAACGTGTGCACGGCCGACAGATGACTGGCGGCCTCGGCCAGCAGCAGCCACAGCGCCGCGGCGGGCAGCGGGCCGCGCAGCCTGACCGCCTCGTCCACGGTGAGTCCGGGGACGTACTCGGTGGCGAACCAGGGACGTTCGGCGGTGCCGTCGCTCGCCAGCACCCGCGGCCCGACCCCGGCCGGCACCCGGTAGAGGATGCCGACCTCGCGTTCGAAGCGCTCGCTGGAGACCAGCCGTGGCCGGACGCGCTTGACGGCGGCGTAGCCCTTGTCGGACGCCCCGAGGTAGACCTCACCCATGCCGCCGACGCCGAGCAGACCGATGATGTTGAAGCTGCCGATCTCCTGCGGATCGTCCGCGCCGAGCGATTCGGCGATCGTGCTATCGATCATCAGCAGGTCCCCGACCGCTCGCGCTCACAGCGGACAGGCTATCGAGCAAGTCGAGCCTAGGCAATACGAGTTGGCCGTGCACGCCCCCTTGCCCACCGTACGCATGTGCGAGAGGACCGGTCCTCTCGGTGCGCTCATACACTGACGCGAGCCGATCCGGAGGTATGCGCTATGGCGTACGGAAACTTCCCACCGCAGATACTGCCGCCGGGCAGCCCCTCCGACAGGGTGCTCTCGGCGCCGCCGGGAACGATCTTCGTGCTGGGTCCGGAGGGCGGGTACGCCGTGCCGCCGCGCCGTTACACGCTGCTGTTCGGGCGCGACCGCGAGGACGTGCATGTGCCGGTCGGTGTCGACGACCCGACCGTCAGCCGTCGGCACGGCGTGTTCACCTGCACGGCCGCGGACGGAGATTGGTGGCTGGTCAACACCGGCAATCTGCCGATCGAACTGCCCGACGGCGTGCTGATGCTCACCGGCCACAAGCGCCTCATCGAGACCGGGTACACCCCGCTGGTGATCAACTCGTCCAAGCGGCGTTCCCACCTGGTGGAGGTCCGCGTCGTGGACGAGGACGACCGGAACCCCCGCTCCACGAGCGGTGCGGAGACCGTGGACCCCGAGACGGTCTACGAACTCTCCCCGCAGGAGCGGCTGGTGCTCACCGCGCTCGCCCGGCGCTACCTGGAGGGCCACGACGCCTTCCCGCTCCCGCTGGCCTGGGAGGACACGGCCCGCCTGGTCAACGCCTCCCCCTACGTGACCAAGTCCTGGACCTACAAGTCGGTCGCGAACACCGTCGAGGACGTACGCGAACGGCTGCACCGCCGGGGCGTACGCGGACTGCTGCGCGACGAGGTGGGCGAGCCGGTCGGCTCGACGCTCAGCGTCAACCTGATCAGGGAACTGCTGAAGACGGCGACGCTGAGTGCTCAGGACCTGGAGTTGCTGGCCGACCAGGACTGACGACGGAAACTGAGCGGATCGCACGGCACGTGCCCCGGCCGGACGCAGGCCGGGGCACGCCGTGTTTCTCAGCCTTCCGCCTCACGCTCGGCTCCGGCGTTGTACGTGACGTGCATGGTGCCGTGTTGCACGGCGAACACGGCGGCCTGGTCCTCCGCCGAACTCTGCTGCTGAGGCTCCGACTCAGGTTCAGGCACCGGCACCGGCGGCCTGGGGCGACGCGTCGTGTTCGTCACGCGGTTGTTGTCTCCTACGACGAAGGTCCCGGAAACGTCCCCGGTGTGGATGTCTCCGTGTGTGGATTCCGCAGGCATGGCCGGCCCTTTCCTCTGGTTGGTCCCGGGCGAGGTCACTCGCCGCAGTCGGTCAGCAGGCCGTCGATGGCGGATCGCATCGCCGAGCTCTGACTCGATGTGTCGATCACGCTGCCTGAGACATCGGGTTCGAATGCCTGGTACTGACTCGCCATCTCCTGAACGGCCGTCAGCATGCTGGTGAGGTCTGCTTCCACGGAGCTGTCCTGGGATTCCGATATGGCGAGCTGCAACGTGGACTCGATGGTGTTCAGGTCGTCGGCGACGGTGTTGTCGGCGGAGACGACCGCGCTGTCGTCGGGAACAGTGGACGTCACGCCCGAGTTGTAGCTGTCCACGGCGCTGCTGTACGAGTCGAACGCGGCGTCCGCGGCGTCGGCATCGGTGTTGTACTGCTGGGACTCCGAAGTCAGCTTCGGGAGCACCGTCTCGCACACGGGATCCACGGTGGGCGAGGCGTCATCGGTGGTCTCGGTGTCATCGCTGTCACCGGTGGCCGCGGTGTCGTCGACCGGGCTCGGCGCTCCGGCAGGTCCCGCCACGACGGTGGGAGACGGGCTCGACTGATCGTTCGCGTACACCATGGCACCCACGCCGAGTACGGTCGCGAGGCCGATCGTGCAGGCGAGGACGAGTGCCGATATACCGCCCTTGGCACTCGCCGCACCGGCGGCGGTGAGTGCCGTGTGGCCTGCGCTCGTCGTGGACGTGGTGGTGCTCACGGCGGGCGTCGAGTGGGCAGCGGAAGAGTGCGCCGCCGAGAGGTCGATCTGCTGGGGTACCGGCGCGGCCGAGTGGGCGCCGGTCAGGTGGGCGGCGGCGTGCGGCTGTGCGGAGGCATGGGACAGGTCGACCACCGGCTTCGCCACGTGGGCGGGCAGGGCGGTGTGCCCGGGAGCCGAAGTGGCGGACGTGGCGGCAGCCGGGTGTGCCAATGCCTGTGTGTGGACCACGCCGTGCGCCGGAGCGACCGGGTGGACCGGTGGTGTGCCGGTCGACGCCGAGCCGGTGACCTGCTGGACCGCCGAATGCTTGTGCAGGGCGGTGAGTTCCCGCCACAGCACATCCGCCTCCAGCACCAGGGCCGCCGTCTGCGCGGCCCGCCCGATCGCCCTCCGGCGGGTGCGGGCCTCACGCAGGAAGAACTCCTCGCCCTCCTTGTCCCCCGCGCACTTCGCCGCCGCCCAGCCGACTCCGAGCAGGCCGCCCCACGCGTCGAACTGCCGGGACAGCGCCAGCTTCGGCGAGGCGGCACGGGCCAGCGCCGCGCCGAGCTGCGCGTGTCCGCTCTTCTCCGCTCGCAGCACCGCGACATCCAGGGCCTGGAAGTGTGCCGCGACATCGTCCGGGGTGGTGTCCCTCGCCTCGACCCACGTGGTGAGCGTCCGGCAGAGCCGGTCGGCGGGATACACCGTCTTCCGGTTGTCCAGCACGGACTCGGCGACGTCCGGCGGACAGCTGTAGCCGCTCTCCGATGCGAGCAGCAGGCCGTGCCGCACCAGACCACCGGCGAGCGTGTCGACGTCCGGCAGACCGAGCAGGTCATGGAGATGCCCGGTGGACAGCTCGGCGCCGGACAGCGAGCCGAGCAGGTGCAGCAGATCGCGCTCCTGCGGCCGGAGCTTCTTCAGCAGCGCGGGAAGCAGTTCGGGGAGATCGGCGATGCCCGGCAGGCCCTTGCCGGTCACGGCCGACAGGGCGATGCGCCGCAGCCGGAGCGGGTTGCCTCCCACCGCGTCGCACAACGCGCCCACGACCGGCGCCTCGTCGGGCAGCAGTTTCCGGGAGAGCAGCATCTCCATCAGTTCGGCCGCGGCCGTGGCCGTCAGCCCTTCGAGCCGGATCGCGTGCACACAGTCGACCGCGGACCGCTGCTGCGAGGTGAAGACGAACGTGGACTGCCCGGCCATGTCGAAGAGGCGGCGCAGGTCCTTCTCGTCGAGTCCCGCGTCGTCCAGGTAGATCCGCAGCCGCAGGGTCTTCAGATGCTCCTTCAGCACCTCCAACGACGGCTTGTAGTCCGGCGCGTCGAAGCTGATGTCGAATATCGCCTGCGCGATGTCATCAGCCGTACGTCCGCCGGCTTCGACATAGGCCACTCCTTCGGGCCCGTGCGGCATCTCGCACGCAAGGTGGCGCAGCAGCGCGCTCTTGCCGACCCCCGGCGCACCCCAGATCTGCACCAACTGCCGTTTCCCGATGGCCTCTCGCAGTACGCGTACGTCCGGCTCCCGTCCGATCAGCCGCCCGGCGGCGGACCGCGGCAGCTGGGAGATCGGTTGGCGCTTGACCGGATCCGGCAGCGGCCCCCCGTGCACGGTGACGGTCGAACCGTACTGAGCGGTGATCTCCAGGTTGCTCACCGTGTTGTGGTCGCCCACGACCATCGTTCCGGACACGTCGCCGGTCCGTACCCGCCCGGAAGCGCCCGCAACACCGTTGTTCTCCGACATGTTCTTCCCCCGTCCTCTGCCCTACCGGGTCCCTGCACTTGGCCATGCTGGCGCCGGCCCGTCGTACGAACCCGGCGCTTTTACGTGTTCGGCGAAATCGCCGCAGATCCGTCGGACCCGGCCGCAACGGCGATCCTGGCGAGGTGATCCAGGTCAAGGATCATGATCCTGCGATAGCCGGTCACCACCGCGCCGGACTCCCGCAACGCCCGCAGCGCCTTGTGGACCGACGACTCCGCCGCGCCGACCAGCGTGGCCATCCCCGGCTGCGACAGCGGGAGTTGTGCTTCGTTCCGGCCCGGAGGCCCGTAGATGACGGCCAGGTGGTGCAGGATCCTGGCCAGCCGCCCGAGCACGTCGCAACCGGTGAAGTCGACGATCCGGCCGGTCGCCGTGCGCAGCTTGGCCACCACGCTCGCGCTGAGCGCAAGTCCTATGGAGGGGTGCTGCTTCGTGCACTCCAGCAGTTCGGAGCGGAGTATGTAGCGGGCCGGCACCCTGCCGCAGGCGGTCACGGTGCCGACGCGCGGCTGGCCGTCGATCCCGGCGAACTCCCCGACCAGGTCCCCGGCCATCCGTACGGCCAGCAGCGCCTCGCGGCCGTCCTGCGCAAGGGCGGTGACCTTCACGGTGCCGCCGAGCAGGAGCAGCGCGAAGTCCGAGGTGTCGGCCTCACGGATGGTGATCTGGCCCGCCGGGTAGACCACGCCGTGGCCGAGTCCCATGAGAATTCCGCGGTCGGCGTCGCCAACCCGGCCGAGCAGCCCGGCCGACGGCCAGTAGGCCGTGGCCCCGCGCACCTGTGTGTTCCTCATCGGCCACACCTCTCCTGTCATCGGCCGAAGCCGTACAAGCCGTATTAGTAGCCGTTCTACCCGGGGACCCCTCCTCTACGATCCCGTCAATCATCTTGTCTGCACCGGACAACAGGGACGACAGCAAATCGATCTCCGAATTGCCGGTCCCCGTCGTGATCGCGGAGGGATTGTGAATCCGAGGTATGAATACCGAGCCCTGCTGGCGTGCGACATCGCGGGCTCCGCGGGCCGCGGCGAGCAGCGGCTTCAGGAGATCCGCGGAGTTCTGCGCTCCGCGCTTTTCGGCGCCCTGGGCATCGCGGATCTGAAGTCGCAGGACTTCTTGTACACCGACACCGGAGACGGCTGCCGGCTCGTCGCCCCGGCCGCACTGCCCAAGGCCGGACTGCTGTTCCCGCTGCTCCCTGAGCTGTGCTCGCGGATCCGCGAGCACAACAGGCACGCCGGCGCGGACACTCGGCTGCGAGTGCGGGCCGCGGTGCACGCGGGCGAGGTCCGGCTCGATCCGGACGGCACCGTCTCCGGCGCCCCCTTCGAGGCGCTGGCCCGGCTGCTCGACTCGCCCCCGCTGCGGCACGCGACCCTGGCCGGCACCGGCGGCACCCCGCTGGCCGCGATCCTCTCGCGCCACTTCTACGAGGAGACAGTCGGGCACGGCTACGAGGGGCTCGAAGCGGACGCCTTCACCGCGGCCGACGTCCGGGTCAAGGAGTACGCCGCGCGGGCCTGGCTCTGGTACCCGGGCAGCCCCGTCGGGCCACGCGTCGGTTCCGGCCCGGACCCGGTCTCCGGCGAGCAGCCCGCGCGGCCCGGGCCGCGGACCGTGGAGCAGCTCGTCCAGGCCTCGGGGCACGGCACGGCCTTCGCCGTGCACCGGGGCGACCAGTACATCCGCCACAACGACCGGGGTTGATACGCGCCGATGAACGAGGAACTCGCCGCGCTGGCCGCGAGCGGCGCCACCGCTCTGGTCTCCGCAATGGGCACCGATCTCTGGCAGGAGGCGAAGAGGCTGATGGACAGGGTTCTCGCACAGGCACGCGGCAGCCGCCGCAACGAGCTGTCCGCCGCACTGAACCGGCAGTCGACCGCCACGAGGGGAGCGGTCGACGCCGGGGCAGTGGACTACTGGACCGAAGCCCTGTCCCAGCTGCTCGACCGGAACCGGGATATCGCCCAGGACGTCATGGCCCTGGCTTCGCTGCGCACACCGGAAAGGCCGGACATCGTGATCCAGGTCAATTCCGCCACCAATTCAGGTGAGGTATTCGCGGTGCAGCACGGCACTCAGAATTTTTCCTCCGGGCCGAATTCCCGGGATTCCGGGGAACGGCCGTGAGCCGGGACGACGGCCGTCGGGACGGTCTCATGGACGGACGCTTGCGGGCGGTGCTGCTCATGGCCGTCGCCATCGGGGCCTTCATCGAGGTCGGCATGCCGCATCGGCGGTACGACCTGCTGGTGGACGGATTCGCCCTCGCGGCCGTGGGTGCCGTCGGCGCGGCGGCCGTACTCGGGTCCACATCCGCGGCGCTCGCCCGGCAGCGGGACCGGCTCGCACCGGAATCCCAGCCCCGCACAGCGGTTCCGGTCTGCCACTACGTCGCCGGACCTGCGGCGCCGCAGCCCCCGTCCCCGAGGCCCCGGCCGTTCCTGCGCGAGCGGCCGACCGACCTCAGCGTTCCCCGTTTCGGCGACGGGGCGCGCGCCCAGGGCTACCCCTGGCTGCTGCCCGAGCGCACGGTACAGAACGGGATCGCTGCCGACGAGGCCACGGTCGGTACGTTCACCGTCCGCGCGGCCTCCGTCATCGGGCCCGGCCACCGCTGCAGCCAACCCGCCGAGCCGCGGCAGGACTCGTACCGGATCGGGCGGAGCCGGGACAGCCGGTACGCGATCGTGGCCGTGGCCGACGGCCTGTCCAGCGCGGCTTGGTCCGACGCCGGGGCCACAACGGCCTCCAGCCGGGCCGTCACCCTGCTGCGCGAGCAGATCGAGACAGTGGGGTTCGGCAGGCTCGATGTCGAAGAGCTGTACGGGCGGATCGCGGAATCGGTCGCCGCTCACGCGGCCGGACGCGGCGTCGACACCTCGCACGTGGCCACCGTGCTGATCACCGCGGTGCTCGCCGAGCCGGACGCGAACGGCGTTGCCGAGGCCTGGATCACCTGGCTCGGCGACAGCTCGGCCTGGACGCTCGACCCGCGCGTCCCACAGTGGCGGTTCACCGCCGGCGAGGCCAAGGACCGCGCGGCCGCGGTGGTCTCGAACGAGGTCGCCGGGCGACTGCCGGACACACCCCAACTGGCCATGGGCCAGTACGTCACGCTGGCTCCCGGTGCCGCCCTGGCCCTGGTCACGGACGGGATCGGCGACGCGTGGGCGGACCAGGCGGGCAACGTCAACGAGTACTTCGCGAACGCCTGGCGCTCGCCGGTCCCGGCCACACGGTTCACCGCCGACGTCGGCTTCGACGCACCTCAGTGCCTTGACGACCGCACCGCTGTCGTGATGTGGAACGGTGACCGGGCATGACGGAACCGCGTCTCGTCGAGGGCGAGGGCCCGGCGGCCGATGTGCGGGGCTGGGTGTTGCCACGGACCGTGAGCGTCAGCGATCTCGGACCGTTGGGCGAGCCGATCTCCGAACACAACGGCCAGGCCATCGCCGTGAAGCCACTGACGAACCATCCGGGGTGGCTGGCCAAGCTCTACCGGCCGGACCAGCACCCGGAGGACGCCGACCGGCTCGACCAGCTCGTTTCGGCTCCGGGCACGCTGCAGGAGGCGGATCGTGCGCTCCTGTACACCGGCACGTGCTGGCCCGCGGCCCGCATCCACGAGCCCGGCAATCCGGCCGTCGGCTGCGTCATCCCGATGGCGCCCGAGCAGTACCGTTCCGAGCTGCGGCGCGGCGCGTTCAGCGAGCGCCGCTTCGTGGAGATCGACTGGCTGGCGAAGTCCGACGATTCGATCCGGGGTGTCGGACTGCCGTCCCCCGGCTTCGCGGGCAGGCGGGCCGCCTGCCTCCAGCTGACGGAGCTCGCGGCGGTCCTGGAGAGCCTGGGCCTGGTCTACTCGGACTGGTCGTTCTCCAACGCCTTCTGGAGCCCGGAACAGCGCTCCGTCTACCTCATCGACGTCGACGGCTGTCAGCCGAAGAAGATGCAGGACATCCATCAGCCGAACTGGGCCGACCCGCTCACACCGCCGGGCACCGACGCCGACGAGTACACGGACCGCTACCGGCTCGGACTGCTCGTCGCCAAATGCATGACGGGCCGGCGTGACGGGCACACCTTCCACACCGTCGCCGCGTCCCCCTGGCCGAACCAGCCCGCCGTCTCCGAAGTGCTGCTCGACATGCTGTTCGCGGCCGACCGCGAGCGACGGCCATCGGCCGCTCAGCTGAACCAGGCGCTGAGCGGCGGCCCCTATCTCAGAACCACGCCACGTCCGGCACGCACCGCGCTGCCACCGTTGCCCCCGCAGCCGGCCACTCAGCCGGCCCCGCAGTCCACCACCGGCGCCCGTCGGCCCGTGAAGAAACCCGAGCCGACGCCTCCAGGGCCGCCCGAGTCCGGCTCGCAGGCCGGCTGGGTTCTCGTGGTCTTCATAGCCGCGCTCCTGCTGTTCGTCATCGCCTCCAACCACTAGCCCAGAGGTGCACCATGTCACTCTGCTTGCCCACCTACGTGGTGATCGACGCGTCCTCGTCGATGAAGCCGCACGAGGCCGTGCTCAACGCGACCCTCTCCCGTCTGCACTACAACCTGGCGACGAATCCCCGCGTCTCGGAGTTCGCCCGGGTCTGTGTGGTCGCCTTCTCCACCGATGTGCACGTGGTGATCCCGATGTCGGACATGGAGCAGGTGCCTGCCATGCCCGAGGTGATCTGCGGCGGGCGCACCGAGTACGGCAAGACCTTCGACCGGGTGAGGGAGTGCATCGAACAGGACGTCAGCAACCTGAGGCTGCAGAACCTCGATGTACTACGGCCGACGGTCTTCTTCCTGACCGACGGCGCTCCGACCGACACGTACTGGAAGGACTCCTTCCGCACGCTCGTGGACAGGGACTGGCCGCGCCACCCCCACGTGATCGCGTACGGCTTCGGCGGCGCGAAGCGCGATGTCCTGGAACAGGTGGCGACCAAGGCGCTGTTCATCGCCGACGGTTCGGACACCGAGTCGGCACTGAGCGCGGCGATCACCGGTCTGCTCAACACCCTGATCGCCTCGTCGAAGACCGGTCAGATGCAGATCGCCACCGACGTCAAGGGCTTCGAATACGTCCAGGTCGCCCAGGAATACGTGGACTGATGATGGACGTCGACCCGCGGTCCACGGCGTCGAGGCCACTGCGCGCCTCCGTCCGACTGACCGCGCTGGCAGCGGTGTTACTCGTCTGCGGCGCCGCGGTCCAGGTGACGGGCAATCTGCACGGCCCCTCGGGGGACGGGAGGGGAAGCGGCCCGCCCCCGGCGCCGACCGTGCAGCCGGCCCACACCCGCTCCCGCCCCTCCGGGACACCGGCACCACACCGCCCGCCCCCGGCCTCCTCCCCCGCCTGCATACCCAGCCCCACAGCCACAGCCACGCAACCACCCAGACAGCAATTCCGTCGCCAATGACACGTGCTCGTAAGGCAGTCGGAAACACATACGGGCCCACGGCAGCACAGAGCGGGAGGCACAACATGGGAATACTGCACGCGATCCGGATACAGAAGCTCGTCACGGATGCCAGGCGCGCGCACGCTCAAGGGGACGGCACCTTCGGAGCGTCCATCGACATCGACCCCCGGGGCATGGCCCGGATCAGGAACCCCATGAAGAAGATCCGCAAGGAGATCGACCTGGTCGTGCGGTCCGTCGAAGACGTGGGCTGGGAGTGCGTGGGCGTCCACGAGTTCATGTACTCGATCAATATGGAGTTCGTCCGCGCGGGCTGAGCCCCAGCCCCTGAACCGGCACGCCGACGCGAGCGCGGTCCTGACCGCGCCGGGCCTCCCGCCCTGTCCACGGCGGGAGGCCCGGCCGGCAGCGCGGACGCCCTCACCCCTCCGGCGCGGCACGGAAGAGGTCACGCAGTTCCCGGTCCCCACCCGTAGAGCGAGATCCCGTGCCGCCAGGCCCCGGCATACGGCCTGCGCCCGTACGCCCCACTTTCCGGTCACGCCGAGCCCACGCAACCAGCCGGGTGCACCGGTGGGCGACATAGCCCACACCGCCCGCACGGCAAACATCCAAACATGGGATGTTAGAGTCTTCGTATGGTCGGCACATTGGCGTCGGCCGCACAAGAACAGTGGCCAGATCCAGGACCGGGCCGAAGGAGCCGTACATGCCCCTGCGGAGCACCGCGCGCACCAGCCTCGTGGAAGCCGTCATCGAGCAGATCGAGGCGCTCATCACCGAGGGCGAGTGGCCCGTCGGTGTCAGGATCCCGCCCGAGCCCGTCCTCGTGGAGGAACTCGGCGTCGGCCGGAACACCGTGCGCGAGGCAGTGCGCGCTCTCACCCACACCGGAATGCTGGAGCCCCGCCCCGGCGACGGGACGTACGTCAGGGCCGAGAGCGGATTCGGCGCCGCCCTCCAGCGCCGGCTGCACCGCAGCACCGCACTGGAGGCGTACGAGGTACGTGCCAGCCTGGAGCGGGACGCGGCTCGCTACGCCGCCCAGCGACGCACCCCCGAGGACGTGGCCGCGCTGCGCGATGCTCTCGCGGTGCGGAACGCCGCGGGGGACAACGCCGCCTTCGTGGAGGCCGACATGGCCTTCCACCGGGCGGTTGCCGCGGCGGCCAGCAATTCCGTACTCGCGGAGCTGTACGACCAGTTCAGCGACTCGCTGCGCGAGACCCTCCGCTCCGTGACCACCGCGCCCCTGCCGGACACGGTGCGGCGGCAGGTGGCCGAGCACACCGCCATCGTCGACGCGATCGAGGCCCAGGACCCCGCCGCGGCGGAGCTGGCCGCGTTCACCCATCTGTCAGCAGCCATGGAGGCCCTGCGCGGTCTCGGGGACCCCAGCGCCCCGGGCTCGTCGGGCTCATCCGGCTCCCCGGGATCGGACAAGGAAAGCGGATGAACAAGGACACCCCCCGGACGGTCGGCCCACGGGCCCCGTCCGCCACGGCCACCGGCCCCGTGAACGCACCCGGAGACCAGCAAGCGCAGACACCGGCCCGTAAGGCGGGGCTGCTCATAGCCGGCATCGTGCTGCTCGCACTGAACCTGCGGCCCGCGCTGGTCGCCGTCTCCCCCCTGGCGCCGTCGATCAGGGACAGCAGCGGGATGTCGTCCCCGGCGATCAGCATGCTCACCTCGCTGCCGCTGCTCTGTTTCGGGCTGCTGGCGCCGATCTCTCCGCGCCTCGGCCGCAGGCTCGGCATGGAGCGGGCCCTGCTCGTCGCGATGGGTCTGATCGTCGCCGGTACGCTCGTACGGCTCGCGCCCAGCACGATCGCGCTGTTCGGCGGGACCATCGTCATCGGTGCGGGCATCGCCATCGGCAACGTCCTGCTGCCGGGCCTGATCAAGCGGGACTTCCCGCATCGCGTCGGCCCGCTGATGGGCGTCTTCTCGATGTCCCTCTTCACCGGCGCCGCGGCGGCCGCCGGGCTCAGCGTGCCGATCCAGCAGGCGTCCGGCGCGAACTGGCGGATGGTGCTGGCGGGTTGGGGCGTCCTCGCCCTCGTCGCCGGTCTGGTCTGGCTGCCGCAGATCCGGAACCGCACAAGGGTCTCCACCCGTGAGGTGCGGGAGGCGTCGCACCCCGTGAAGGGCCTGTGGCGACAGCCGCTCGCCTGGCACGTCGCCGCCTTCATGGGCCTGCAGTCCCTCACCTACTACGCGGCCACCGCCTGGCTGCCGGCCATCCTGGAGCACGCCGGCATGAGCGGCGGAACCGCCGGCTGGATGCTGTCCTTCTCCTCCCTGCTGGGGATCGCGGGCTCCTTCCTCGCCCCCGTCATCGCCGAACGGCGTCTGCGTCCGGGGACGGTGACCGTGCTGTCGACGGTGCTGTGCGCGACCGGCCTCGCCGGGATGCTCGTCATGCCGGTCGGCCTCGCGTACCTGTGGATGGTGCTGCTCGGTCTCGGCCAGGGCGGCGCGATCAGCCTCGCGCTGCTGTTCATCGTCCAGCGCGCCCCTGACGCCCGGCACGCGGCCCAACTGGCCAGCATGTCCCAGGGCTTCGGCTATGTCCTCGCCTCGGTGGGCCCCCTGGCCCTGGGCTCACTCCATGACGCGTCGGGCAACTGGACGCTGCCGCTGATCGTCCTGCTGGTGATGCTGGTGCCGCAGCTCCTGTTCGGTATGGCCGCCGCACGCAACCGGCACGTGACCGAGGACGCCTCACTCGCCAAGGCCCCGTGACCACCGGGGTGAGACCCACTCCCGGGCCGGTCCGGCCGACCGGACCGGCCCGGGTCGGGTCGGGTCGGGTCGGGCCCGACCGGCAGCCGTCGAGGCGGTCGAGGCCCCCGTACCGCCGGAACCGGCGCTCGCCCCCGTACCGCTCCGGCGGTACGGGGGCGAGGCCACGGGGAGGGTCGCCCCTCCGGGGAAGAAGGGCTAGAGCCGTCGGTCCGCCAGTACGGGGAAGCTGTCACGGGCCATGTCCACCTCGGCGAGATCGACCTCGACCGCGAGCACTTCCTCACCGTCACCCGCCTCGGCGAGTACGTCCCCGGTGGGCCCGACGACCTGGCTGCGGCCTCCCATGGGCAGCCCGCTGTGGGCGCCCGCGGTGTTGCACTGCACGACGACACACTGGTTCTCCACCGCGCGGGCCCGCCCGAGCAGGGTCCAGTGGCCGACGCGGGACGCCGGCCAGGCCGCAGGCACCAGGAACACCTCGGACCCGGCAGTCAGCAACTCCCGGAACAGCTCAGGGAACCGCAGGTCGTAACAGGTGGCCAGCCCGGCCCTCGTCACCGGCAGCCCCCTCGCCCCGCTCAGCGGCGCGGTCACCGTTTCCCCGCCCGGCCGCAGGAGCAGCGCCTCGCCCTCGCCGAATCCGAAGCGGTGGATCTTCCGGTAGGCCGCCTCCAGTCCGCCGCTGGGGCCGAGCAGCAACGAGGTGTTCCACAACCCGCACCCCCGATTCTCCGCTTCCGGAGCCGGGTGTACGAGAGCGGGCGGACGTTCCACGATCGAGCCCGCGTGGACGGTGGCACCGATCTCCCGCGCGGCCGCCGCCAGCGCGGTGCGCACCGGGCCGTCCAGCGTCTCCGCCCGTTCCCACCAGGAGGACGCGGCGAAGGCACCGTGCGCCCACAGCTCGGGCAGCACCACGAGATCGGCGCCGCGCTGCCCGCGTACGAGCTCCGCGACCCGTGCCGTCCGCTCCGCCACCGGCTCCTCGTCCCCGTATGCCACCTGGAGCACATGGACGCGCAGTCGGCGGGCTCCCGCCGGACGTGGCAGCGCGCCGGGGGGCGCCCCGCTCCCCCCGGACACTGATTCCGTCACTGACCGCCCCTACTTCTCGCGCGGGCGGGACGGCCGGTCCCGCAGGGCCATGGCCAGCGGGCGCAGCGGCGCACCGGTGGCGCCGCGCAGCCGGATCGGCGCCGCCACCAGGCAGAACTCATGCACGCCGTCGCGGGCCAGCGCCTCCAGGTCGACCAGCTCGATCATCGGCACACCGGATTCGGCGAGGAAGTGGCAGTGCCCCGGAAGCCAGTTGTCCTCGTGCTCGGACGGCCCCACCTCCACGCACTCCTGGTCGGCGGCGATCGCGATGATGCTCTGCCCGGTGAGCCAGCGAGCCGCGTCCAGGCTCAGGCCGGGCGGGTTACCGAGCACCTTGGAACCGTCCGGCCAGTGCGACATCCGGCCGGTGCGCACCAGGGCGACATCACCTTCGGTCAGCTCCAGACCGGCTTGCTTCAGGGCCTGTTGGCAGTCCTCCACCGTGATGGAGTACGAGTCGGGCAGACACTCGACGCCCTTCAGGCCGGCGATGTCGAGCAGCACACCGCGCGCCACGATGGGCGGGATCTGCTCGGCCCCACCGCGGTCCCAGTGCCGGCTGCCCAGGTGGTCGTCGGCGCGGAAACCGTTGTAGATCTCCCCGCCGACGCCGAAGTGGTTCAGGGCGTCGATGTGGGTGCCGGTGTGGGTGTACATGAAGATGACGTCACCGGAGTAACAGACGCGACGGTTGACATCGGCGCCCGCGCCGTTGAGGTTGTCCACGGCTGTGCCGTCGGGCGTGTGACTCATGAAGATCTGGTACGCGGGGTCCCCGGCCGCCTGGAAGCTCGGCATCCCGATGAAGTAGTCGATGCTCAGGTCGTAGACACGAGAGGCGTCGGCACGGGACATGATGGCCGCCTGCGAGGCGGGGGTCATCAGATTGAGAGCGCCCCGCTGGTCGTCCTCGCCGTAGGGGCTCCTGGCGACCTTGATGTCTGCCTTGGTGTCTACCCTGTCCGCCATCAGACGTTCCCCCTCTCGATGTCGACGACGGCCCGGTCGGCGACCAGGGGCTTGAGTTCCTTGACGATTTCCACGTGGAAGGGGTGGTCGGAGTACTCCTGGAGGCCCTGCCAGTCGTCGAAGTCGGAGATGAGCAGGCCGTCCCACGGGGTGCCGTTGTCACCCGGGTCGCCCTGATGCCTGCCGATCTCCCAGCTGCGCAGCGAGGGGATCTGCTCGGACAGCCGGCTCAGCAGCTCGATGACCTTGTCGTGGTCACAGCCGGGAGCGACCTTCCAGAGAAAGACATGACGGATCATGGTGTCGAAACCTTTCGGGAGAGTGGAATTCCGGTGTGGGCCGGGCGGGATCGCCCGGTGGTCGGGGGGGGCAGGCTGGGGTCTCATGCAGGCTGCGGGCGAAGGTCCAGGTGCTTCGTCTCCGGCCCGAGACGGGCACCCAGGACGGTGAGGACGCCGCTGAGCACGATCAGCACCAGCGGGGTGTAGGCGTACGGCGTGACGGCCGAGAGCCCCAGCATGTAGAGGCTGTAGAACGACGGGACGACGAGCGAGAAGCTGAAGGCCACGCCGTAGCCGGAGGCACGGATGTGGGTGGGGAATGCCTCCAGCAGGTACACCGTCGCCACTCCGTAGGGAGAGACGGCCACGACGAGGCAGACCGTGTAAAGGACCATCGCCAGCGGGAAGTTGCCGCCGCCGTCGAGGATGTGGATGGCAAGGAAGAAGGTGAGTGCGGCGATGGTCGCGGTGCCGGCCCCGGACAGCAGCAGGACCTTGCGTCTGCCGTACTTCTGGCCGAGGACACCGAGCGTGAGGTAGCCGGCGAAGAGCGCGACGTTGGCGACGAGCAGACCGGCGGTCACCGCGTCCGGGTCCTGCCTCAGCTGTGAGATCAGCAGCCCGGACATCGGGGAGACGACCGACTGGACGGCGAACCACAGACCGCTCATCAGCAGGAACACCTGCCCGAGCCGGCGGATGTTGCCTGCTGCGAACAGCTCTCTCAGCGGCGCCTTCCGCACGCCGCCCCGGCCCTCCGCCCCGACAACCCGGTCCTGGACCGCCGCTGTCCAGGCATCGGACTCCTCGACGGTGCGGTGGAAGTACCAGAAGAAGACGACGCCGAGCAGGCCGCCGACGACGAACGGGATCCGCCAGCCCCACTGCACGTACGCGGAGTCGGTCCCGCCGGCCGGGAGGAGTTGGAGGAGCGGCAGCGTGACGAGCGAGATGGCGATGTAGCCGACCGGGTAGGCGGCTGCGATCAGTGCGCCGACGAAGCCGCGCCTCGGCGCCGGGCAGGACTCCAGGGCGAGCGGGTTGGCACTGGTGTACTCGCCGCCCATGAAGACTCCGCCCAGCAGCCTGAGCACCATGAGCGCGGCCAGCGCGCCGTACCCCCAGTCCGCGTACCCCGGCAGGGCGGCCATCAGGAACGTGGCGACGGTGAAGCCGGCTACGGCGATGAGGGTGGAACGGCGGCGGCCGATCCGGTCGCTGAGGCTGCCGAAGACGGCCGAGCCGATCGGCCTGCCGATCAGTGTCACCGCGAACGTCAGGAAGAAGAGCGTGGTCCCCGCCGTGCCGGAGAGGGACGGCGACTGGAAGTAGTGGAGCGCGGGTGCGAGCGCGACCACCGGAAGATAGATGTCGAAGTAGTCGACGGCGAAGCCGAGGAACGCGGCCCTCGCCGCCCGCTTCGCCTGCAGCGGCATCCGGTCGGGCTCGTGCGGCGCCGGTGTCTCCGCCGGCTCTCTGGTGGCCTGGATCTCTTCCACGGGTGCTCCTTCGGTGAGGTCAGCCGGTGGTGATGGCGGTGCGGGCCTGCTCCAGGTCATCGGGCCGTCCGCAGGTGAAAGCGGCGACCACTCGCCCGCCGCGCGTGTACCGGACTGTGAACCGGCCGCTGTCGAGGGAGCCGGTGATGTGCTCGCCGTCCCAGTCGGAGGCCGGGCCGACGTACTCGAACCGCGCCCAGTCGGCCAGATCGGTCCAGAAGTACGGGACTTCCAGGTGCGCGGCCGGAGAGCCGAGCATGCCCAGCGCCGCTGTCGCCCCCTGCGCGGTCGCGTGCGCCTCGTGCTCCACCCGCAGCCGGCGGCCGTGCACGGGGCTGTCGTACTCGCAGACGTCGCCCGCCGCGAAGATGTGCGGATCGCTGGTGCGCAGCGCCGAGTCACAGGCGAAGCCACCGGTGGAGCCCACCTCGATGCCGGCCGCCCGGCCGAGCTTGGTGTCGGGGACCGCGCCGATACCGACGACCACGAGATCCGCCGGGATCCGGTCGCCGGTGTCCGTGCGGACACCGTCCACCCGGCCGTCTCCGGTGAACCCGGTCACCTGCCGGCCGCACACCAGCTCCACCCCGTGCGCGCGCAGGAGCCCTGCCGTGTACGCCGACACGGTGGGCCCGAACGCCGGCTCCAGGGGGCCGTTCTCGGGCATCACCATCGTGCAGTGCACGCCCGCCGTGGAGAGCGCCGCGGCCACCTCGACCGCGATGAAGGAGCCGCCGACGAGCACGGCCCGCCGGGCCTCGCTTGCCTCGGCACGCAGCTTCGCCGCGTTGCCTGGGGCACGGAGGTAGTGGATGCCGCCGAGCGTGGCGCCGTCCACCAACAGCCGGCGCACCATGGCCCCGGTCGCCAGGAGGGCCTTGTCGTAGTGCAGAACCTTCTTGTTCACGAGCGTCGCCGTACGGCCCCGCGTGTCCAGGGCAGCGACGGCGGAGCGGGTCATCAGCCGGATGTCATGGCGGAGCCACCAGTCCGCCGGGTGCAGCGACGGGTCGTGCCGGTCCGCGTCAGGTCCCAGCAACTCCTTGGTCACGGCGGGCCGGTGGTACGGGGTGAGCAGCTCGCGGGTGACGAGTGCGATCGACCCGCGGAAGCCCTGCTTGCGCAGCTCGGCCGCCGCCGCTGTGGAGGCCGCACCGCCGCCGATCAGCAGCATGTCGACGGGCGTGCCGTCCTGGGGCGCGCTCACGCCGCGTCCTCGTCATAGGGCTCGTAGTCGTCCTTGCGGGCGCCGCAGACCGGGCAGACCCAGCCGTCGGGGATGTCCTCGAAGGCCGTACCGGGGGCTATGCCGCCCTCCGGGTCGCCCTCCGCGGGGTCGTAGACGTCCCCGCAGGACATGCAGATCCACTTCTGTGCTGTCCTGGTGGTACTCATGTGCCTTCCCTCTCGGGTGGTGCGTCGGGGGGTGTGGTGGATGGTGCGGTGGATGGTGCGTCGGGGGGTGTGGTGGAACCGCCGGGCCAGCGGGAGTTGCTGGGGTCCAGCAGGGGCGCGAGATCCTCGTGGCGGGCCCAGGCGAGCGTCTCCAGTTCGAGTGCGTCCAGTTCCACGGTCCGGTGGGTGCGGAGGTCCTCGATGAGCAACCGGGGCCGGCCGGGCCCGGGGTCGCGCAGGCTGACGGCGACGGCCGCGAACTCATTGCGTACGACCAGTCGGTCAGGGTCCGGTTCCAGCGCCGCGAGGATCTGCTCCAGGGGCATGCCGTCGGTCATGCCGGGTCCTTTCCGCGCTACAGGAGCAGGCTGAGATTGCCCAGGTAGCCGCTGCTGTTGAGGAGTTCGACCGTCTTCCGCGTGATCCGGAACTCGCCGCCGGACCGGCGCAGCAGGTAGCGGCAGCGCCCCGCGTGGGTGTGCTGGACGTCCTTGCGGAACTCGGCGGTGAGGAAGTTCGCTTCGGCCTCGACGGTCTCCGCGCCCCCTGAGCCTTCGGACTCGTCCTTGCGTACGCCGGTCACCCGGACATTGGTCACCAGGTGGGCCGTGCGCGAGCGCGGCTCCTGTGCGTAGGCGAGGCCGCTGTCGAAGCGCCACACCCGCTCGGAGAGGGAGCCGTAGTCGTCGTGGACGATCGACACCGCACGGGTCGGGTCGGCGTCGCCGCCGGCCGCGGGGATCCAGTACAGGGCGTCGGACGAGAAGAGTCCGAGCCAGCCCGCGTAGTCCTGGGTGTCGAGGAGCTCCGCTTCCGCGTAGAGGAACTCCTCCACCGCGGCGCGCAGCGTCCGGTCGTCCACGCGCGGCATCCCGTTGTCAGTCCTGCTCACGGCCGGCCTCCAGCAGTTCGAGCCAGCGGCGCAGATAGGCCCGCTGGGGCACCTCGTCGGACGACCGGCCGATGCGCACACCGGTGGCCTCGTCGACCTCCTCGCGGTCCAGTCCCCTGCTCATCAGCGCCCAGTCGGCACTGCTCTCCGATGCCCGGCTGCCGTCCGTCACCCGGTCGAAGGCGACCTCGACGTCGTCGGTGGAGCCGAAGCCGGACGGACCGTAGAAGATCTCGTGGTCGCGCAGAATCCGGCTGCGCTCCGCCTCGTCCGCGCCCTTGGGCAGCAGGGGGTAGAGGTAGACCCAGGTCTCGTCGACCGCGCGGGGGACGATCAGCCGCAGATGCGCGCCGACGAAGGCCAGGCTCGGGAAGATGTTCAGGTTGAAGGGGATCAGCTCACCGATCGCGATGGCGTGGGCGTTGTCCGGTCCCCCGGCGTCCAGGCTGCCGTACTCGTGCACGGCGTGACCGCCGCCGAGATCGATGCCGCGCCACTCCGGATTGGTGCGGACGTTCTTCACCCAGGGACTGCTCTTCCCGGACCGTTCCTTGAGGATGTCCAGCCAGCTCTTGTGGGTGAACGAGAAGTGGTAGGGGTCGATGGTGTTCTCCACCTGGAGTTTCCAGTTCCCCTTGAAGACCAGCTTGTGGGCGCCGGAGGCGAGTTCGGGCCCGTCCGTGCCGATGTCCGCGATGAAGTCGAGATAGCGGCGGGCGTTGCCGAGGTACTCGGTGAGCGGCTCGATGCCGGAGTCGAGGGAGGCGAAGACGAAGCCGCGGTAGGTCTCCACGCGCGGGACGTGCACCAGGCCCATCGCCGGCCGGTCGAAGCCGTCGCCGTAGCCGTCGTCGAAGGGGACGCCGGTCAGTTCGCCCGATGAGCCGTAGGTCCAGCCGTGGTAGGCGCAGCGGAAGAAGTTGGCGTTGCCGGACTCCCGTCGGCAGACGGCTGCTCCGCGATGGCGGCAGCGGTTGAACATGACGTTGACGGCGCCGTCGTCGGCGCCGCGGTTGACGATGACGGGCTGGCGGCCGATGTGGGCGGTCCGGTAATCGCCGCCGGACGGTATCTCGCTCTCGTGCGCCACGAACACCCAGGTGCGCCCGTACACGGCTGAGAGCTCCCGCGCGAAGATCGTGGGGTCGCGGTAGATCTTGCTGCTGACGTGCCAGTCGTCGGTGATGAGCGGTTCGTTCGCTGTGTGGGCCGAAGTCACGTGCCGTCCTCCTGCTGGTGCTGGTGTTCCGTGTCCGCGTGTGTGCGCCGGTGTGCGCTCATACGAGGCCGGGGATGATGCTCGAACGGATGGCGGACGGGTCCCTCGCGGTGACCGTCAGGGCGTGTTCGGTCTGCTCGATCGGGAAGCGGCCGGTGCACATGCGCTCCAGCGGGTAGCGGCCGGACTCGATGAGCCGCAGCGTCGGCGGCACCATCCGGCTGGGGCGGCCGCGGACGCCGCGGAGCGTGAGGACCTTGCGGTTCATCGCGTCGACGAGGGCCTCCGCCCCGCCACCGCCTCCTTTCGCGAGGCCGGCCTGGACCACGGTCGCCCGGTTGCCCGCGACGGCCGTCGCGGTCTCCAGGGCGGCGGAGGAGTCCGCGGCGTTGATCACCGTGTCGGCGAGGACGCCGCCGGTGAGTTCCTGGACCGCAGAGAGGACTTCGGGCAGGTCACCGGTGAGGGTGTGGTCCGCGCCCAGCGCCCTGGCGACGTCCAGCCGGGTCCCGTCGGCCGGCCGGCCGACGACGACAACGGTGCCGGCGCCCGCTTCGCGTGCCCCGACCACGCAGGACAGGCCGTGCGGTCCTGGCCCGACGATCACGACGGTGCCGCCGGGCCGCAGGCCGCCGATGCCGGCGACCCAGTCCAGGCCGTTGGAGAGGGGGATGTAGAGCTGTACGAGTTCGGCGGGGATGTCATCGGCGACCTTGTGGACGATCGCCTGCGGGTGCAGGTAGAGGTAGTCGCTGTAGCCGCCGAACAGTCCGCAGCCGCTGTGCACGGACTTGCCGCCGTACCGCGGCACATCACACATCTGGTAGGCACCGGCCAGGCAGGAGCGGCAGGTGCCGCACGGCAGGTACTCCTCCACCACGACGCGGTCCCCGGCCGAGACGTTCCACCGCGCACCGGCAGCAGGACCGATCTCGACGATCCTGCCGACCAGCTCATGGCCGAGCGCGCAGGGCAGCTCGTAAAACGGGTTGACCCCGTGGTAGGCGGCCATGTCGGTGCCGCACACGCCGGTGGCCTCCACCTCGAGCAGACCGTCGTCGGCACGGATCTCGGGGAGCGGAAACTCCTCGATCCTCAGGTCGCCGGGCCCGTACAGCACCGCGGCCCTGCTGGTCCCACTGGTTCTGCTGGTTCTGCTCACACGACATCACTCCTCATGACGGGGGCTGGGGCAGAAAGGGAGAACCCCGAATGGAAACAACACCTCGTATACAACATGCGGCGATCGCTCCCACTCAAGAAGAGCTCGCGGACAAGCGCAGGGATGCGGAGGTGCACCGTGAAGGCCACTCGGCGGCAGATAGAATTCTTTATGCACATTGAGAATGCTGGGCGCCCGAATGGTTGTCAAGGCTCATACGGCCCGTGATTGCGGGCCGATCACCCGAGCAAGCCCCCTGGATGGTGCGGGCTCTGTGGCCACTTCCAGGCCCACCCGAGGCTCGGCGCGTCATGGGGAGTCATCACGGACACCGCCGGAACACCGCCGCCCTCACTAGCCGGTAGCCTCCATCTTGTATACGGTTCCTCAACGGCGGTCGCGCGGCAGCAGCAGCCGGAGACCAGCCACTACGAGTGAGGTGAGCCATGTGAGCACTGAGAAGGCCGTCTCAGCACGGCGGAACGGGGTCGGGGCGCGGGCAGCCCGCCGGGAGGACTCCCGGCACTTGGCGGGCCGGGGCTGCTTCGTCGCCGACATGCGGCTTCCCGGGCTGCGTGAGGTCGCGTTCGTACGGAGTCAGGCGGCGCACGGCCGGATCCGCGCGGTCACGGTCCCGGGGGCGGACCGCGAGGCGGTGTGGACCGCGGCACGGCTCGCGCCGTTCGCCGAGCCTCTGACGGCGACGTCGACACTGGACGGGTTCCGTGCCGCACCGCTGCCCAACCTGGCGGCGGACAAGGTGCGTTACGTCGGGGAGCCGATCGCCCTGGCGATCGCCGCCTCCCGGGCGGAGGCGGAGGATGTGGCAGGCCGGGTGGGCGTGGACATCGAGCCGCTCCCGGCCGTGGTCGGCTTCGACTCGGCCCTCGCCTCGGACGCCCCGACGGTGCACGACGACTGGCCGGACAACATCTACGCCACCACATCGGGCGAGGTGGGCGATGTGGACGCGGCGGCCCGCGAGTCCGCCGTCTCCGTCACCCGCGAGTACACGATGCACCGCCAGGCGGTCGTGCCGCTGGAGACCCGGGGCGTGATGGCCCAGTACAACCGGTCGGCCGACGAACTCACGGTGTGGTCGTCCACCCAGACCCCGCACATGATCCGGGACATGATCGCGCTGCAGCTCGGGATGGAGGCACGCCGCGTGCGGGTGATCGCCCCCGACATGGGCGGCGGTTTCGGCGCCAAGTGCTCGGTCTATCCCGAGGAGATCACCCTCGCCGCGATCGCCACCCAGGTGGACCACCCGGTGCGCTGGGTCGAGGACCGCTGGGAGGCGCAGGTCTCCTCGACGCAGGCACGGGACCACCGGCACCGGGTCACCGCCCACGCGGCGGCCGACGGCACGCTCCTCGGTGTGGAGGCGGACATCCTCGTCAACGGCGGAGCCTATTCGGTGCACCCGTGGACGGCCACGATGGACGCCACCATGGCCTCGGCGATGATCCCCGGACCGTACCGGCTGCGCAACTACCGCTTCCGCACCCGCAGTCTGGCCAGCAACAAGACCCCGTCGGGCCCGTACCGCGGCGTCGCCAGGCCGGCCGCGGCCTTCACCATCGAGCGCACCATCGACGAGCTCGCCCACGAACTGGGCATGGAGCCGTACGAGATGCGCATCAGGAACATGGTGCGCAGCGAGGACATGCCGTATGTCTCCGTCGCCAACAAGGTCTACGACAGCGGCGACTACCCCGAGGCCGTACGCCGCGCCACCGCCCTCATCGAGCACGACAAGTGGCGCGAGCGTCAGCGGGCGCTTCCCGCCTCGGCACGTACACGCATCGGCATCGGGTACGGGTCCTTCACGGAGCAGACCGCCCACGGCTGCATCGAGTGGGCCGCCCGGGGGCTGGCCGTCACCATCGGTACGGAGGGTGCGCGGCTGGCCATGGACGCCACCGGGAGCTTCAGCCTGGGCGTCGGTATCAAGAGCCACGGGCAGGGCTCGGAGACCACGCTGTCGCAGGTCGTCAGCGAGGTCTTCGACGTCGACCTCGACCACATCACCGTGTCGCACGGCGACACCGCCATGACGCCGCGCGGCGACGGCACCTTCGCCTCCCGCACCATGGTGATGGCGGGCGGGGCCACGCACGGGGCCGCCCTCGCGCTGGCCGGGAAGGTCAAGCGGATCGGGGCCGTGCTGCTGGACGAGCCGGTCAAGGACCTGATCCTGCGCGATCACGCCGTCGTGGGCAGGAAGGGCTCGGTCACCTACGCCCGGCTGGCCAAGGAATTCCTCTTCACCCCCGACCATGTGCCGGGCATCGAGGCAGGGCTCGAAGCCACCTACTACTACCGGCCGGACGTGCAGACCGGAGCGTTCACCTACGCCACCCAGGTGGCCGTGGTGGAGGTCGACCTGGACACCGGGGCGGTCGGGATTCTCGACTACGGCGCCGTCGAGGACTGCGGCACCGTGGTGAACCCGCTCATCGTCGACGGTCAGATCACCGGCGGCATCGCGCAGGGCATCGGCAACGCCCTCCTGGAGGAGATCGTGCACGACGCCGACGGGCAGCCGAAGTCGACGAGCTTCCTCGACTACCTGCTGCCGGGGGCCACCGAGGTCCCGCAGCTCAAGATCGAACACATGGCGACGCCGTCCCCGCACACCGCGTTCGGCATCAAGGGCGCCGGCGAGGGCGGCGCGATCCCGGTGCCCGCCGCCATCGCCAACGCCGTCCGGGACGCGCTGCGCGAGTACGGCACGGAGGTCAACGAGACACCCATGACCCCGGAGCGGGTGTGGACGGCGCTCCAGCTGAGCCGGCCGGACGCCGAGCCCGAGGAGCAGGCGGCGCTGGAGGTGACCCGATGAAGGCACCGGACTTCCAGTACCAGCGCCCCACCACGCTGGACGAGGCGACCGGACTGCTGGCCGCCGCCGGCGAGGACGGCAAGGTCATCGCCGGCGGCCAGAGCCTGGTGCCCATCATGAACATGCGGCTGGCCGAACCGGGGACCCTGGTCGACCTCACCGGCGTCGCCGCTCTGCGCACCAGCCGGGAGACAGCCACCGGCGCGTCCTACGGAGCGACCACCACGCACATGATGTTCGAGTACGGGCTCGCGCCGGACGTCACCCGGGGGCTGCTCCCGCACGCCGCGGCCGGCATCGGCTATCCGGCGATCCGCAACCGCGGCACCCTCGGCGGAAGTCTCGGGCACAGCGACTCCTCCGCCGAGTGGCCCACCGTCATGTCCGCCCTGGACGCGACGGCGCACGTCCGGTCGGTACGCGGCACACGTGCCGTCCCGGTGAGGGAGCTGTTGCTCGGCTTCTTCACCACCGCCCTCGAACCCGATGAGCTGATCACGGATGTGGAGGTACGGCGCCTCGCTCCGACAGTGCGCTGGGGCATGTACAAGATGTGCCGCAAGCCCGGCGAGTTCGCCGAGTCCCTGGGCGTCGCCCTCGGCGAAAGGGACGCGGACGGGACGTGGCAGGACGTCGAGTTGTGGCTCGGAGCGGCCACCGACCGGCCGCTCCGGCTGAGCGGCACCGAAGCGGCCGTACGGGGCAGGGCGGCCGCCGATCTCGCGCCGGTCCGCCTCGTCGAGCCCCTCGCGGCCGACATCGGCCAGAACCTGTCGGCCATCGATTCCACGGCGCGGCACGCGCTGCAACTGCACGCGGTCACGGTGCACCGGGCACTGCGGGCCGCAGAGGGGAGGACAGCTCATGAATGAGATCACGGTCCGTATGGCGGTCAACGGCCGGCCGCACACGGTGCGGACGGCCGGCCGCACCACCCTCGCCGACCTGCTCCGCGACCAACTCGACCTCACCGGACTGCACTTGGGCTGCGAACAGGGGGTGTGCGGGGCCTGCACCGTACTGGTCGACGGTCTGCCCATGCGCGCCTGTCTCACCCTGGCAGGTGCCTGCGAAGGCAGCGACGTGGTGACCGTGGAAGGGCTGGAAGGTCCCGACGCGGAACGGCTGCGGGCCGCCTTCTCCCGGCACGGCGCGCTGCAGTGCGGGTTCTGCACGCCCGGGATGCTGCTCTCCGGCCACCATCTGGTGTGCGCGCGGCAGCCGCTCACCCGGGAGGAAGTCAGCGTCGCCATGTCCGGCAACATCTGCCGCTGCACCGGCTACAACGGCATCGTCGGCGCGGTCGGAGAGGCACTGGAAGGCGGAATCGCCGCTGAGGACACAGCGGTCATCACCCGGAACCACGAGGAGTAGAGCATGGAGTTCACCAACGAGTTCGTCGTCCCGGCCGCACCGGAAGAAGCGTGGGCGCTGCTGACCGACGTACCGAGGATCGCGCCCTGCATGCCGGGGGCGAGCGTCACCCCGAAGGACGACGGCTCCTACGAGGGGACAGTGACCGTCAAGGTCGGCCCCATCAAGGTCAGTTACGGCGGTACGGCGGCCTTCCGTGAGCGCGACGCCGACAAGCGCCGTATGGTGCTCGACGCCGGTGGCAGTGAGAGCAGCGGGAAGGGTTCGGCCGAAGCGGTCGTCACTGTCGACCTGGTGGCCGACGGCAGTGACAAGACCCGCGTCCTGGTGGGCACCCAGCTGCGGATCACCGGCAAGGTGGCTCAGTTCGGGCGCAGCGCGATGGCGGACGTCGGGGCGCGGATCATCGGGCAGTTCGCCACCAACCTCGAAGGCCTGCTGACCCGGGAGCAGCCGGCCGGCGCACCGGGTCAGCAGACTCCGGCCGCCGCCGCCCCGGCCGCGGCCGCCACCGCCGACGTCCCGTCCGCCGGCTCCGAGTTGAACGCGCTGGCCTTCGTATGGCCCATCGCCCGCCGCTACGCGCCGACGGCGGGTGCCTTCGTGGGCGGCGTACTGGCGACGTGGCTCGTCACCCGTCTGCGGGGACGTCCCGCTCCTGCTGCTCCAGCACTGCCTGTTGGGCAGCCCTGATGTGAACCTTCATGATCATCTCCGCTGAGATCGCGTCCCTGCGCCGCAGCGCCTCGATCAGCTCCCTGTGGTGCTCGGCGCTGCGCGCGAGGTCGCGCTCGGTGTAGCGGAGGAACGTACGGTGCACCAGCGGCAGCCCGAGCACACCGGTGAGCAGGTGCATGAGGCTGCTGTTGCCGGTGGCCTCCAGCAGCATCTTGTGGAAGTCGTTGTTCAGTGCGGCGGCCCGCTGTCTGCCGGCGGCGCCGCCCTCCGCTGTCGCCGTCTCGAACTCGACGAGGTTGGCTTCGAGTGCGCGCAGGGTGTCCTCGGTGATGTTCTGTGTGGCGACAGCCGCCACATAGCCCTCGATCACCGCACGCAGGCCGTAGATCTCGGCGACCTGCTCCGGGCTCCAGTCCACGACTTGCGCGCCGCGGTAGCGTTCGGTGCGGACCAGGCCCTCGGAGTTGAGCTTGCGCAGCGCCTCCCTTACGGGCGTCCGGCTGATCCCCATCGATGCGGCCAGCGACTCCTCGCGCAGCCAGACGCCGGGACGGAGCTCGCCCGAGGCCATCCGTTCGGCGATCTCGGCGTAGGCCCGCTGAGCGGCGGACGACTCCGCCCCACGACCGTCTGTCACGGAAATCTCCTCGTCGTTACCAGGATCAGGAAGGCGACGGGGCGGACTGCGCTCCCTGCCCCGCGAGATAGTCCAGGGCGCCGGCGAGGCTCGCCTCGAGGTGCCGGCGCAGGACCGCCGCCGCGCCTTCGGGATCGCCTTCCTGGATGCACCGCGCCAGGTCGGCGTGCTCTCGCGCCGCCGCGGTCTGCCGCTCGTGGTTGGGCAGACTGTTCATCACGTACCGCTCGCAAGTGTTCCACAGCATGCACAGGTGGCGCTGCAGCACTCCTTCACCCGCGGCCCGGAAGAGCGCGAAGTGGAACTCCCGGTGCGCGTGGAGCATCGCCTCGGACACCTGCGGCACCCGCTTGTCGGCCAGTTCCTGCATTTCGTCCAGCCACCGCCGCATCGAGGCGCTGATCGTCCCGTCGTCGGACTCGGCCGCGCGGCGCGCCGCGATCGGCTCGATGGCCTGGAGGATCACGAACGCGTCCTGGAGATCATGGGCGCTCAGCGGCCGTACGACCGTTCCGCGGCGCGGCAGGTTGTCCACCAGGCACTCCGCCTCGAGCTGGCGGACGGCCTCGCGCAACGGTACGCGGCTCACGCCCAGCTCGTCGGCCAGCTCGTACACCGGCACCTTGGCTCCCGGACCGAGCGCTCCCAGCACGATCCGGTTGCGGATCTGGGCCGTGACGAAATCCGTGATGGTGCCGGGAGTCTCCACTCCGTCGGCTCCGACCTTGTGGACCGCTCGCCTCGCCACAGCGCCCCTTCCCTTCCCCTCCGCACGACAGGCCGGGCCGGGAGGACGGAGGACGCTGTCGGTGAGTAACCGTGTGAAGCATACAGTTTTCTGTTTTCACCCGGTGTCCCGCACGGGATCCGGCGGCCTGCCCGGCAGGGGTTCCCTGGGCGTCCGGTGGTGGATGGGCACACGGGTCCCGGACAGCCGCTTGCCGGTGCCGCCCCAGTGCGCAGCGATGATCTCGGCGGCCACGGACACGGCCGTCTCCTCCGGGCTCCTGGCCCCGAGGTCGAGCCCGATCGGTGAGGACAGACGCCCCAGTTCGGCCTGTCCGACCCCCACTTGCCGCAGTCGCTCCAGCCGGCCCTCGTGGGTGCGCCGGCTGCCCATGGCGCCCACGTATCCCGCGTCCGTGCGCAGAGCGACCTCCAGCAGCGGGATGTCGAACTTGGGGTCGTGCGTCAGAACGCAGATCACCGTGCGCTCGTCGATCCGTTCGCGTTGGGCCGCGAGGTAGCGGTGCGGCCAGTCGACGACGATCTCGTCGGCCTGGGGAAAGCGTGCCGAGGTCGCGAACACGGGCCGCGCGTCGCACAGGGTCACGTGATAACCGAGGAACTTCCCGATGCGGGTCACCGCTTCGGCGAAGTCGATCGCTCCGAAGACCAGCATGCGGGGCGCGGGAGCGTACGACTCGACGAACACCGGTACCGCCCATGAACACCCGGGCCCCGCTACGGACCGCAGCACACCGGTCTCGCCCCGGCGCAGCATCTCGCGCACGCACTCGGCCGCCGACGAGTCCAGCCGGACGTCTCCCAGGGAGCCGCGGACCCCGGTGGGGCCGACGACGAGCCGTGCCCCTGCCGGGAGATGACCGTCGGCGAGGGTGGTCGCGACGGCGAGCGGCCGGCCCGCCTCCATCGCGTGTGCAATGTCCTCGACCGCCGGGTCCTGCCCGCTCTCGACCGGCCGGACGAAGACCTCCAGAATGCCGCCGCAGGTGAGCCCGACCGCGAGAGCGTCGCCGTCACTGACGCCGTAGGTCTCGGTCACGGGCCGCCCCGTCTCCAGCACCTCGCGGGCGAGTTCGTACACCGCCCCTTCGACGCAGCCTCCGGAGATGCTGCCCGCCACCTCGCCGGTCTCGGCGACCAGCATGGTCGCTCCGGGTGGCCGGGGCGCCGAATGCCAGGTCCGCACGACGGTCGCCTGCGCGAACCGCACGCCCTGCCCGTACCACGCCACGGCCTGGTCCAGTACCTCCCTCATGCCCCGGCTCCCTTCCCCGCCGACCACCCCCCGGAGGCTCTTAGTATACAAAAATGCCAGGGCTTCGCCTATGGATCGCACCGAGCGGGCAGATGAGAGAGATTCTCCTGTCAATGGTATACATTCTCGGGCTTTCTTACTGTTCGTGACCAGGAGACGCGGCGGCGGCCCGGTGTGCCAGCCCCACGCCCACCGCGACGGTGACCGCGACGACGAGGCCGGCCAGGGGTACCGCCCGGTTCCCGGCGAACGTGGCCGCGAGCACCAGGGGCACGCTGACCGGCAGGACCGCGCGCTGGGCCGGGCCCCGTTTGAAGTGGCGGCTGTGCAGCAGCCACACCGTGAGCAGGAACAGCGCGGTGGGCACCGTGACCGTCGCCGCCGCCGCGACCGCCGGGATGTCCGTGTGGCCCGTCACCTCCTCGACGGTGACCTCGATGCCGGAGCCGATCGCGGCGGCCGAGCCGAAGACCAGATAGTGGCCGTACCCCCAGAGGAACGCCTGCCGGTTGGAGGCCAGGTGCTCGTGGATGGGCACCGCGAAGTAGATCCAGTAGGCGCCGAAGACGATGACGAGGCCGCCCGCCGCGATCGGCAGCAGTTCACCGAGCGCGGCCGACTCGTCCACCGCCGACTGCACCGCGACCGTGGCGGCCGCGACGGTCTCGCCGAGCATGATGATGGTGAACAGCCCGTAGCGCTCGGCGATGTGGTGCGGATGCCAGGGGGTGCGGTGGCGGTGCTCGGCGTACGCGGGAACCGCCATGTCGGCGGCCGCCATCGGGACGAAGCCCCACTTCCAGGCGGCGCCGGGGAGCAGCAGCAGGACGACCCAGCCGATCTGTACGAGCACCAGCCCGGCCGCGTACCGCCGGGCCGTGGTCCTGGCGGCGCCCGTCTCGCTGCGCGCCGCCCGCAGCCACTGGAGTGTCAGGACGGCCCGCATGATCAGATAGCCGACGATCGCGACCGCGTAGTCGGCGTGGTCGAAGGCGCGCGGTACCCCGGCGGCCAGGACGAGCACCCCGGCGATCTGGACCAGGGTCGCGATCCGGTAGACCACGTCGTCGGTGTCGTACGCGGACGCGAACCAGGAGAAGTTGACCCAGGCCCACCAGATGGCGAAGAACACCACCAGATAGCCGGTGATCCCGTGAGCCGGTTCGCCTTCGGCGAGTGCGTGCACCAGCCGGCCGCCCGCCTGGGACACCGCGACGACGAAGCACAGGTCGAAGAAGAGCTCCAACGGCGTGGACGCGCGGTGCGGCTCGGCGGGATCCCTGGCCCGCATCCGGAGCCCCGGCCGTGGGAATCCGCCCTGTCCAGTTCCGGACGCCGTCGTCTCTTCGGTCATCAGCGCGCCGCTCCTCCGCTCGCCCGGCCCCGGCCCTGTGCCGGGCCGCTCAGCACCTCACCATGGCGCAGCCGGTGGCGCAACGCGTCATCGACGCGGCAGCCAGGGGGGGGGCGGAGTCCGGAGCCCGGGCAGCGGCCGGACTCCGGGAAGCGGGCGCCGCGTCAGCCGGTGGCCGTCGTCTGCTGGCCGGTGGCGCTGTCCTTCAGCCACTGTGCCCAGGAGAGGTTGAAGTCCGCGTAGCCGTTGTCACCGGCCGCCTTGCCGCGCGGGGAGCCGGTGATGGTGATCGGGTCGCCCTGCTTGACGAAGTCGTAGAACCACTTGGCGTCGGCGAGCGAGAGGTGCACACAGCCGTGCGAGCCGTAGCTGTGGCCCGGGTAGGGGTCGCCGGTCGAGTAGTGGATGTAGGTGCCGGAGTTGGTGAGGTGCACGTCCCACGGCAGCGTCAGGTCGTAGAAGTCCGGGCTGCCCTTGGTGCAGCTGATGCCGACGCTGCACGAGGTCATGTGGACCTCCTTGGCCTTGTCCATCACGGCCATCGTGCCGTCCCAGGAGGGGAAGCTGGGGCTGCCGGCGTCGATCGGGAGGGTGCGGACCACCTTGCCGTCGCGCGTCACCTTCATCGAGTGGCCGGGCACCGACGCGGTCGCCTCGACGTCGTCACCGACGGTGAACTTGTGCTGGTAGTTGTGCGTACCGTAACGGCCGTTGCCGTTGCTCACGTCCGTCAGGTTCGCGTCGAGCGTCACCTTGGTGCCGGGCTGCCAGTACTTCTCGGGCCGCCAGTCGGCGCGGGTGCTGCTGAACCAGTGCCAGGCGCCGGTGACCGGTGTGGAGGCGGAGACCTTGAGGTGCTTCTCGACCGTGGCACGGGCCGAGGTGGCCACCGGGTTGGTGAAGACCACCGAGATCGGCATCGCGACGCCGACGGTCGTCCCGGTCTTCGGGGCTATCGTCTCCAGCAGCATGGGCGGGCCCGCCGGATGGGTCGGTTTCGGGTGCGCGCTCGCCGACGCCTTGGCCGACGCGCCGTTCGCCGAGTCCCCCGAGGCGGATGCCGAGGCATTTCCCCCACAGGCACTCGTGCCCGCCAGTACCGCGCTGACCAGCAGTGCGATCCCTATGCTGCCCTTGACCCGGCCCATGCTCATGCTCCGCTCACATTACTTCCCGCTGGACACAACACCCCTAGAGACAACTGTCCGGGCACAGCGGTTGCAGAGCTTCTCGTAAAGCGCAGGCCAAGTCTTGGTACAGGGCCGGGAGCGGCCGGGGCGCCCGCCGCCCGGCCCGCGCGCGAACGCCCGTCCCAAAGAGTTTCGCCCCGGACCAATACACCTGTCCGGTGACGCTCGTTGGCCCTGATGGCCCGTAGAGACAAGCACCTGCGTCAGGAGACGGCACGCATGAACAGGAAGTCCGGCAGCCGGAACGGTCGCTTGCCGCTGACCGCCGCACAGACGGGAATGTGGTTCTCCCAGGAGCTGGACGCGGAGAACCCCAACTACCGTGCGGCCGAGTACGTCGAGATCAGGGGCCCGCTCGACCTGGACCTGCTGGAGGAGTCCCTGCGTGAGGCCGTCGGCGAGACGCAGGCCCTGCGGGCCCGTTTCGAGACCGACGACGAGGGCCGCACCTGGCAGCGCGTCGCGCCCGCGCCGCAGTGGCCGCTGCCGCTGGTGGATCTGCGCGGCGCGGACGACCCGTGGGCCGCCGCGCACACCTGGATGTGGGACGACATGCGGTGCCCGCTCGACCTCGGGCAGCCCCCGCTCTTCACCTTCGCCGTGCTCAGGACCGCCGACGACCGCTTCCTGATCTACATCAGCGTGCACCACATCGCGCTCGACGGTTACGGCTTCTCCCTCTTCATCCAGCGGGTGGCCGAGCTGTACTCCGCGCTGGAGTCCGGCCGCTTCCGCCCCGACTCCACCTGGGGGACGCTGGAGGAGGTGCTGGCCGACGAGGCCGCGTACCACGCGTCGGAGCGCTTCACCGAGGACCGGGAGTACTGGGCCGCGCAGCTCGCGGGCCACCCGACGGCGCCCGAGGCCGCGGGCCGGCTGAAGTCGGTCCCGCACCGTTTCGTACGGGAGAGCGGCCCGGTCGCGGCCCCGGCGGCCGCCGGACTGCGGGCCCTGGCCCGGCAGGCGAGGACGAGCCTGCCGTCGGTCGCGATGGCGGCGCTCGCGCTGTACGTGCACCGGCTGAGCGGGCAGGACGAGGTGTCGCTCGATCTGACGGTCACCGGCCGCACCGGGGCGGTGGCGCGTACGGTCCCGGTGATGCTGGCCAACGTGCTCCCGCTGGCGGTACGCCCCGAGCCCGGCGCGACGGTGTCCGAGCTGGTGCGCCACACCGCACGGCAGGCGCGCGGGCTGCTGCGTCACCAGCGCTACCCGGCGCCGTATCTCGTCAAGGACCTGGGCGGTATCCCGGCCGGCGGGTATCTGGGCGACTGGGGCATCAACATCATGGGGTACGACCCGCAGCTGACGTTCGGCCGGCTCCCGGCCGTCCTGCACAACCTCTCCAACGGCCCGGTGACCGGGCTCGGCGTGAATGTGTACGACCGCCCCGCCGACGGTTCGCTGCGTATCGACTTCAACGCGGACCCCGACCTGTACAGCGCGGAGGTGACGGCCGCGCACCACCGCAGGTTCCTGGCCCTGCTGGACACGCTGGCCACCGCGGGCGCCGACCGGCCCGTCGCGGAGATCGGGCTGCTGACGGACGACGAGCGGCACCTGGTGGTGAGCGGCTGGAACGACACCGGGCGCCCGCCGGCCACGGCCACGCTGGCCGGGATGTTCGAGGCGCACGCCGGCCGGGCGCCGGAGGCGACCGCCCTGGTGTGCGGGGCGAGCACCCTCACGTACGGCGAACTGAACGCGCGCGCCAACCGGCTGGCCCGGCTGCTGATCTCGCGCGGCGCGGGCCCCGAGACCTTCGTCGCGCTCGCGCTGCCGCGCACCATCGACTACCCGGTCGCGCTGCTCGCCGTGCTCAAGGCGGGCGCGGCGTGTGTGCCGGTGGATCCGGAGCACCCCGCCGAGCGCGTCCGGTATCTGCTCACCGACGCCGCCCCGCTCTGTGTCATCACCACCGCGGCGGCCGCCGATGTGCTGCCGCCCGGCGTGCCCGCGCTGCTCGTCGACGCACCCGGCACGGTCCGTGAACTGGCCGCCGCACCGGACAGCGACCCCGGCGACGAGGACCGCCGTACCCCGCTGCTGCCGCACCACCCCGCGTACGTCAGCTACACATCGGGGTCGACCGGGGCGCCGAAGGGTGTGGTCGTCGAGCACCGTTCGCTCAGCAATCTCTGCGCCGACCACCACAGCGAGCTGATCGCACCGGCGGCCGCGGCGGCGGGGCGGCCGCTGCGGTCCGCGCTGACCGCGACGTTCACCTTCGACACCGCCTGGGAGGGCCCGCTCTTCCTGGCGGCCGGCCAGGAACTGCATGTGATCGACGACGCCGTACGGCTCGATCCCGCGGCGCTGGCCGGGTATGTCGACCGGCACGGGATCGACTTCCTGGATGTCACCCCCTCCTATCTGCACCAGCTGATCTCCGCGGGCCTGCTCACGGGCGCCCGGCACCGTCCCCGGCTGCTGATGGTCGGCGGCGAGCCGCTGGACGAGGCGCTGTGGCGGACCCTGCGGGAGTGCCAGGACACGACCGCGTACAACTACTACGGGCCCACCGAGTGCACGGTCGACGCCGTGTACTGCAGGCTGGACGCGGAAGGCGACCTGCCGGTCATCGGGCGGCCGGGCCAGAACGTCCGCGCCTATGTCCTGGACCCCCGGCTGGACCCGGTGCCGCCCGGGGTACCCGGCGAACTGCACCTGGCCGGTGCGCAGGTGGCGCGCGGATACCTCAACCGGCCCGAGCTGACGGCCGAACGTTTCCTCGCTGATCCGTTCGGGTCGCCGGGCGACCGGATGTACCGCACGGGCGATCTGGTGCGGTGGACCGCGCAGGGCGCGCTCGAGTACCTCGGGCGCACCGACGACCAGCTCACGCTCCGGGGGCTGCGGATCGAGCCGGGCGAGATCGAGGCGGTGCTCGCCCGCCACCCCGGGGTGGCCAGGGCGGCGGTCGCGGTACGCACGTCGCAGCGGGGCGAGCCGCTGCTCGCCGCGTATGTGGTGCCCGTGGGCGGGCGTACTGCGGGGGCGGTCCCCGGGCCGCGGCTCGCGGACCGTGGCGGTCCGGACCGTGGTGTCCCGGACAGTGACATCCCGGACGCCGCCGCACTGCGGGCCTGGGCGGCGGAGCGGCTCCCCGGCTCTCTGGTTCCCGCCTCGTATCTGCTGCTCGGCACCCTGCCCCTCACCCCGCACGGCAAGCTCGACCGGGCCGCGCTCCCGGCGCCTGAGCCCGCGGCCGAGCGGACCGGGAGGCCCGCGCGCAGCGCCCAGGAGAAGACGCTCTGCGCGCTCTTCACCGAGGTGCTGGGCGTCGGGGACGTCAGCATCGACGACGACTTCTTCGCCCTCGGCGGATACTCCCTGCTCGCCGCCCGGCTCATCGGCCGGATCCGCTCGTCGCTGGGCACGGCCCTGTCCATCGGCGCGGTCTTCGAGGCGCCGACCGTGGCCGGACTGGCCAGGCTGCTCGACACCGGCACCGCACAGGACCCCTTCGCGATGCTGCTGCCGCTGCGCACCGACGGGTCCAGGCCGCCGCTGTTCTGCGTCCACCCGGCAGGCGGTCTGAGCTGGTGCTATGCGGGGATGCCGCGGCATCTCGCGGCGGACCTGCCGGTGTACGGGCTGCAGGCGCGGGGGCTCTCGGGGCCGGGCGGGCTGCCCGCGACCTTCGAGGAGATGGTCGCCGACTACGTGGCGCACATCCGCTCCGTACAGCCGTCGGGCCCCTACCACCTGCTGGGCTGGTCCCTGGGCGGTGCGCTGTCGCACGCCATCGCGGTACGGCTCCAGGACCGGGGGGAACGGGTGGCGCTGCTGGCCATGCTGGACTCGCGTCCCATCGATCCGCGCAGCCGGCTGAGGTCACTGCCCGACGACCACGCGGCGCTGGCGCTGCTGCTTGAGGCGGCCGGGCACACACCAGAGGGACCCGGTCTCTCCGCGCTGACCACCACCGAGGTCGCCGCGATCCTCAGCAGCGACGGCGGGAACGGGCGCCCGGCGGCGCTCGCCGAGCACCCCGGGCTCGGCGAGCACCATGTGGCGGCGATGACCTCGGTCCTGACCAACTCGGTGCGCCTGCAGCCGACCTTCGTCGAGGGCGTGTTCGAAGGGGACCTGCTGTACTTCCACGCCACCCAGGGAAAGTCGGCGCAGGCCCTCACCGGTGAGGCGTGGCGCCCCTGGGTGACCGGGCGGATCGAGTCGCACGACATCGCGTGCACCCATCACGCCATGACCCAGGCGGCACCGCTCGCGCACATCGGGCGGTCGCTGAGCCGCCATCTCGACGCCGCCGGCGCGTCGTCGGTCTGACGCCGGGGCGCGGGCGGTGCCGCGGCACCGCGGCGCCGGAAACCGTACGGAACCGTCCCCGGGGGACCCCCACGGAGACATCACCACGAAGGAATCGGACACACTCAGAGGTATGAGCACCCCGGAGAGAGAACCATTCGACGACGAACGCGTGGGTACGAGGTACCGCGCCGAGGTGGAGGCGGCGTACCGGAAGGTGGAAGCGGCCGCGGCCCCGGAAGCCCAGACGCAGCTTTCGCGCGGTGTGCTGACCGGATATCTGTGGGCCCTGGGGCGGGCCGACGCGGCTCCGGCCACCGGCATCACCGGCGGCGCGCCGGACCTCGGGCGGCTGACCGCCGAGGTGGACGCGGTGACCGTACAGCTGGAGGACGCGGTGCAGCGCGGAGTCACCGACGACCACGCGCGCGGGTTGTACGACGCGCTGTCGTGGATCTGCGGCCAGAGCGACCGGCGCCCCTGACGCCGCCGCGCACGGGCGC
>NZ_JAAGLN010000219.1 GCF_010548145.1 Streptomyces sp. SID10853 | reverse complement strand
CTGGCCCGTTTCCGGCGCATCCCGGTCACCGTGCGTATCGTTGTACCGCGCGACTGCCCGCACCCTGCGGCAGTGGGGAGGAGCGCCACCATGACCGTCGTCGACGACAGGATCGAGATGGCCGACAGTCTGGACCTGCTCTTCGAGCAGGTGGAGTCCGTCCCCGAGGGCTACCACGTAGAGATTGTCGGGGGAACCATCCACATGTCGCCGCAACGGGACGCGCACTGGCAGATCATCCGCAGGATCGTGCGGGCGCTGGAGGACGCGTACGGGATGGACGTCAAGGTCACCTCCGACGTCCGGATCGACTTCCCCGGCCATCTGAACGGCTTCGCCCCCGACGTGGCGAAGTTGCGGGCCGACGCGACGAAGGACGCGCGGGGGCGCTGGCGCTACCAGGACGTCGAGCTGATCGCCGAAGTGATCTCGGAGGGCACGGCCGCCAACGACTACGGGCCGAAGAAGGCCGCGTACGCCGCCGCCGAGGTCCCCGTGTATCTGATCGCGGACCCGTACTCCGGGGTCTGCCATGTCTTCACGTACCCGAAGGACGACGAGTACCACGGCACGGTCACGCTCGACTTCGGCTACCCCGTCGACCTGACCGGAACAGCCGTCGGCCTCACCCTGGAGACCGCCGAATTCCCCCGCGACTGAGCGACTGGGAACGGCCGCACCCCTGGCCCGTTTCCGGCGCATCCCGGTCACCGTGCGTATCGTTGTACCGCGCGACTGCCCGCACCCTGCGGCAGTGGGGAGGAGCGCCACCATGACCGTCGTCGACGACAGGATCGAGATGGCCGACACCAGCGACGGGCGCACTCTGGACTCGATGTTCGAGTGGCTTGAGCCGACCCCCGAGGGATTCAAGGTCGAGATTGTCGGGGGGAACATTTTCATGTCACCGCAGCGCGACACGCACTGGGACATCATCGCGGATATCTACGATCAGCTGCGCACCGTCTACCCCCGTCAGCGGGTGAAGTCCGATGTGCGTATCGACTTTCCCGGGCTGCTGAACGGCTTCGCCTCGGACGTCGTGGCCCTCGTGGAGGGTGCCGTCAAGGACGAGAAGGGGCACTGGCGCTACCAGGACATCGAGTTCGTCGCCGAGGTGATCTCCAAGAACACCGCCGCCAACGACTACGGGCCCAAGAAGGCCGCCTACGCCACCGCCGGTGTTCCCGTGTACGTCATCGTCGACCCGTACACCGGCAGGTGGCAGCTGCACACCCTGCCGAAGGACGACGAGTACCACGGCACGGTCACGCTCGACTTCGGCTACACCGTCGACCTGACCGGAACAGCCGTCGGCCTCACCCTGGAGACCGCCGACTTCCCCCGCGACTGAGCGACTGAGCCTGAGCGGCCCGAGCGGCCGAGCGGCCGAGCCTGAGCGACTGAGCGGCTGGGACCGGCAGCACAACACCGGCGGGCCGGGGCTTTCTGCCCCGGCCCGCCGGTGAAACCGCCCGTGCCGCGCGGCCCGTACCCTGCCGCGCAGCCCGCGCTCACGCCGCCGTGGCGAGCTGTTCGCGCGGGACGAAGCCCACGTGTCTGCGGCCGCGCCTGAGGTCGACCTCCAGGCGGAGGTTGGCCGCGCGGGCCAGCATCAGGCCGACGCCCATCGCCGCCAGTGTGCAGATCAGGCCGCCCAGCGTGAAGCTCACGCGGACGCCGTACGAGTCGGTCAGCCAGCCGAAGAGCGGGCCGCCCAGCGGTGTACCGCCGGTGAAGACCATCATGAACAGGCTCATCACCCGGCCCCGCATCTCCGGTTCGGTGCCCATCTGCACCGAGGAGTTGGCGGTGACGTTGACCGTCAGGCCGAGGATGCCGATCACCGTGATCAGCGGGACGAACATCCAGAT
The DNA here is from genome assembly GCF_010548145.1 of Streptomyces sp. SID10853. Classification (GTDB taxonomy): domain Bacteria; phylum Actinomycetota; class Actinomycetes; order Streptomycetales; family Streptomycetaceae; genus Streptomyces. Next base: position 9,942 of record NZ_JAAGLN010000219.1, on the reverse strand, counting down.
CGACGGGGACCAGGCGGTGATCACCTGGAGAGCACCGAAGGCGATCGCGGCTCCGACCAGGATGCGCAGCCGGGACGTGCCGCGCCGGGCCGCCAGCAGGGCTCCGACCAGCGAGCCGATGGCCATCAGGGTGTTGAAGAGCCCGTACATCCCGACGCCGCCGTGGAACGTGTCGTCGGCGAACGCGGAGAGCCAGATGGGGAAGTTGAAGCCGAAGGTGCCCACGAAGCCGACCAGGACGATCGGCCAGATCAGATCGGGGTGCTTGGAGACGTAGTCCAGGCCCTGGCGGAGCTGCCCCTTGCCGCGCGGGGTGCGCTGCGTGTGGTGCAGCTCGCTGCTGCGCATCAGCAGCAGTCCGGTGAGCGGGGCGAGGAAGGAGAGGCCGTTGGCGAGGAACGCCCAGCCGGGGCCGACGGCCGCGGTGAGTCCACTCGCGACGGCGGGGCCGATGAGCCGGGCGGACTGGAAGTTCGCCGAGTTGAGGCTGACGGCGTTGCGGACCTGGTCCGGGCCGACCATCTCGGAGACGAAGGACTGCCGGGTCGGGTTGTCGATGACGGTGACCAGGCCGGTGAAGAAGGCGGTCACATAGACGTGCCACACCTGGACGTTGCCCGTGAGGGTCATCGCGGCGAGGAAGAGGCCGCCGATGCTCATCGCGCCCTGGGTACAGAAGAGGAGCTTCCGCTTCGAGAAGCGGTCGGCGATGACTCCGCCGTACAGACCGAAGAGCAGCATCGGCAGGAACTGCATGGCCGTCGTGATACCGACGGCCGCGGACGATCCCGTGATGCTCAGGACCAGCCAGTCCTGGGTGATACGCGCCATCCAGGTGCCCGTATTGGATACGACGGCCCCGCTGGCGAACAGCCGGTAGTTACGGACCTTCAACGAGCTGAACATCGAGGTCCGGGTAGCAGTTTCTTGCGGTGCGGGGGCGGAGTCTGCTCCGGGTCCCGTACTCAACAGTGGTCGCCTCCTGGGCGTAGACAAGGTCACCGGGGCGACCGCGTACAGGGGTCAGAGCTGGGCGAGTTTCTCCAGGACGGGGGCAGCAGCGCGCAGCTTCTCCCAGTCGTCCTCGTTCAGCCCTTCCGCCAGCTCGGCCAGCCAGACATTGCGGCGGCGGCGGCTCTCCACGAGCATCGCCTGCGCCTCCTCCGTCTGCCTGACGACCTTCTGTCTGCGGTCGTCGGGGTGCGGTTCCAGCCTGACCAGGCCCTTCGCCTCCAGAAGCGCCACGATGCGGGTCATCGACGGCGGCTGCACATGCTCCTTGCGGGCCAGCTCACCCGGGGTGGCGGAGCCGCAGCGGTGCAGGGTGCCCAGGACCGACATCTCGGTCGGGCTCAGGGACTCGTCGACGCGCTGGTGCTTGAGCCGGCGGCTCAGGCGCATCACGGTGGAGCGCAGTGAGTCGACGGCGGCAGCCTTGTCGGCGGGTGAAAGGTCAGGCATGTTCGTTAGCGTAACTCATTACCTATGCTAAAGACCAACCGAGTATGCCGTCCGGTGAGCGACATCACCCGTACGAGTGAGATGGGGCGCGAAAGTGACGCGCGGCGGCCGTCGGGCAGCCGACCCTGGCGGGTATGGCATCGACTGTGCTCAGCCTGCGCATAGACGGGGAACTGCTCCACCGTCTCCGGAACCACGCCGCCAAACGCGGAATGAGCGTCCAGGACTATGTGGTCCGGACGCTCATTCGCGACGACTTCGACGAGCGGTTCAAGTCCGCCGTCGACGAGACGGAGAAGTTCTACGGGCGTACGTAGCCGCCCTGACGCGCGGCGGCCGCGGGCATCAGGTGAGGCCGAGCGCCGGCATCGCGTAGTAGAAGACGAAGACCGCCGACACGATGTACATCGCGGCCGGCACCTCGCGCCAGCGCCCGATGGCGATCCGCAGGACGGTGAAGGAGATGAAGCCGATCCCGATGCCGTTGGTGATCGAGTAGGTGAACGGCATCATCACCATCGCCAGGAACGCCGGGATCGCGATGGTGAAGTCGGACCAGTCGATGTCCTTGACCGAGCCGGCCAGGATCAGGAAGCCGACCGCGAGAAGGGCCGGGGTGGCCGCCTGCGAGGGCACCATGGTCGCCACCGGCGTGAGGAACAGCGCCACCGTGAAGAGCAGCCCCGTCACGATGCTCGCGAGCCCGGTACGTGCGCCCTCGCCGACCCCCGCGGTGGACTCCACGAAGCAGGTGTTGGCGGACGACGAGGTCGCACCGCCCGCCGCGACCGCGACGCCGTCCACGAACAGCACCCGGTTGATGCCGGGGAAGGTGCCGTCCGGCCGCGTCAGCTTCGCCTCGTCGCCGACACCGAGGATGGTGCCCATGGCGTCGAAGAACGACGAGAGCAGCACGGTGAAGACGAACAGGATGCCGGTCAGCACGCCGACCTTGTGGAAGCCGCCGAACAGGCTGACCTGACCGACCAGGCCGAAGTCCGGCGACGCCACCGGGTTACCGGGCCACTTCGGAGTGGTCAGACCCCAGTCGGGGACCGTGGCGACGGCGTCGACGATCACCGCGGCGATCGTCATCGCGACGATGGAGATCAGGATCGCGCCGGAGACCTTGCGGACGAGCAGCGCCAGCGTCAGCAGCACACCGACCACGAAGATCAGCACCGGCCAGCCGTGCAGATGACCGTCCGAGCCGAGCTGGAGCGGGACCGTGGTGTGCGCGGCGTCCGGGACACGGGAGACGAAGCCCGAGTCGACCAGGCCGATCAGCAGGATGAAGAAGCCGATTCCGATCGCGATGCCCTTGCGCAGGCTGAGCGGCACGGCGTTCATCACGCGTTCCCGCAGCCCCGTGGCGACGAGCAGCATCACGACGATGCCCGCCAGGACGACCATGCCCATCGCGTCCGGCCAGGTCATCCGGGGCGCGAGCTGGAGGGCGACGACGGTGTTCACACCGAGTCCGGCCGCCAGCGCGATCGGCACATTGCCGATGACGCCCATGAGCAGCGTGGAGAAGGCGGCGGTCAGCACGGTGGCGGTGACCAGCTGGCCGCCGTTGAGCTGGTGGCCGTTCATGTCGTGCGCGCTGCCGAGGATGATCGGGTTCAGCACGATGATGTAGGCCATCGCGAAGAAGGTCGCGAAGCCGCCGCGGATCTCCCGGGCGACGCTCGAACCGCGCTCGGTGATCTTGAAATAGCGGTCAAAGGCATTCTGCGGCCCGCCGGATGGCGATGGTGGAACAGCGTCGACCGGAGCGGTGGCCGAGGGTGACATGCGCGCGACCTCAAATGTCATGTGATGAGAAACGGCCATATTTGGACGTTTAAACGAAAGGAACGAGCCAATCGAAAGCCGTTTCAGTATGAATACATAAGTCGAAGATCGCTATCTCCGCGCGTAGAGCCTTGGGCCACCTGGCCCGGCACCCGCCACTGTTCCCCCGCATAGACTGTCGGCCATGGCGAAGTGGACACCCGTACATGAGGCACCCGAGCCCCTGGAGGGGCCCGTCGTCGCCACCATCACCGGCGGCACGATCATCTGGTTCGTCCTCTTCGTGGTGCAGCTGCCCTTCTACGGCTGGTTCGACGACCACGGACACCTGTGGTGGCTCTGGACCTGCGCGGCCGGCGGCGCACTCGGGCTCGTCGGCGTCTGGTACGTACGGGGACGCGACGCGGCACTCAAGCGCGCGGCGGCCCAGGCGGACACGGAGCAGACGGACGCGGAGCAAACGGACGCGGCCGGGGCGAACACGGAGCAGACGGACACGGGACCGGACAGCGGCACCTGAGGAGACCCCCAGGGTCCGGCCTCCGGGTCCCTACGGCCTCAGGACGAGCACCGTCCTGTCCCCTCTCCTCCCGAGGGCTGATCTTCCGGTATCTCACCGGGTAAACGTGCGGTTCTGGCCTTAACGTCGGATCCATGACGCAAGGGCCGTATATCGACGCGGGGGCCGAACTCGACCCCGTCCACCCCGTCGAGCTGCCGCGCCCCGCCCGGGCGACCGGGCTGACGACCGCCGAAGTAGCCGAACGAGTCGCCAACGGCGAGGTCAACGACGTCCCCGTACGGTCCAGCCGCTCCACCGCCGACATCGTCCGGGCCAACGTCTTCACCCGGTTCAACGCGATCATCGGTGTGCTCTGGCTGATCATGCTGTTCGTCGCGCCGGTCCAGGACAGCCTCTTCGGCTACGTGATCATCGCCAACACCGGCATCGGCATCATCCAGGAGCACCGCGCCAAGAAGACCCTCGACGGACTGGCCGTGATCGGCGAGGCCAAGCCGACCGTACGGCGCGACGGGACCGCGGACGAGGTCTCCACCTCCGATCTGGTCCTCGGCGACCTCATCGAACTGGGCCCGGGCGACAAGGTCGTCGTGGACGGCGAGACCGTCGAGGCCGAGGGCCTGGAGATCGACGAGTCGCTGCTCACCGGTGAGGCCGACCCGGTGCACAAGAAGCCGGGCGACCCGATGATGTCGGGCAGTTTCGTCGTCGCGGGCGGTGGGGCCTTCACCGCCACCCGGGTCGGCCGGGAGGCGTACGCGGCGCAGCTCGCCGACGAGGCGTCCCGCTTCACGCTCGTCCACTCCGAGCTGCGCAGCGGTATCTCCACCATCCTCAAGTACGTGACCTGGATGATGGTCCCGACCGCCGCCGGGCTCATCATCAGCCAGCTGGTGCACGAGCGGCACGACCTCAAGGACTCCATCGCCAGGACCGTCGGCGGGATCACGCCGATGATCCCCGAGGGGCTCGTCCTGCTCACCTCGATCGCCTTCGCCATCGGCGTCATCCGGCTCGGCCGCAAGCAGTGCCTGGTGCAGGAACTCCCCGCCATCGAGGGGCTCGCCCGGGTCGACGTGGTCTGCCTGGACAAGACAGGGACGCTGACCGAGGGCGGGATGAACGTCACCGGGCACCGGCTGCTGGGCGGGGCGGACGAGACGTACGTACGGCAGGTGCTCGGCGCGTTCGGCGCGTCCGACCCGCGGCCCAACGCCAGCCTCCAGGCGGTCGTCGACGCCTACCCGGACACCTCGGGCTGGCGCTGCACCCGCGCGCTGCCCTTCTCGTCGGCCCGCAAGTACAGCGGGGCCGCCTTCGGCGAGGCGGACGGCGAGACGTCGGCCTGGCTGCTCGGGGCACCCGATGTGCTGCTGCCGGAGGGGGACCCGGCGCTGCGGGAGGTCGGCCGGCTCAACGAGGAGGGGCTGCGGGTGCTGCTCCTGGCACGGGCGGCGGGCAGCATCGACGACGCGGATGGCGGCCCCGGGGACACCGACGAAGGTGACGGCGACGGCCCGGACAGGGGTGCGGGAACGGGCGAAGGTACGGGTGCGGGTACGGATCACGACCCCGTGACGGCCGGGGCGCACCCCACCGCACTGGTGGTGCTCGAACAGCGGTTGCGGCCCGAGGCGGCGGACACCCTGGCGTACTTCGCCGACCAGAACGTCGCCGCCAAAGTGATCTCCGGTGACAACGCGGTGTCGGTCGGAGCGGTGGCCGCGAAGCTGGGGCTGGACGGCGCCACCGACACCGTCGACGCCCGGCAGCTGCCCGCCGACCGGGAGGCAATGGCCGCATCCCTGGACTCCCACTCGGTCTTCGGCCGGGTCTCGCCGCAGCAGAAGCGCGACATGGTCGCGGCGCTCCAGTCGCGCGGTCACACCGTCGCGATGACCGGGGACGGCGTCAACGACGTACTGGCCCTCAAGGACGCCGACATCGGCGTGAGCATGGGATCGGGCTCGGAGGCGACCCGGGCCGTCGCCCAGATCGTGCTGCTCAACAACAGCTTCGCGACGCTGCCCTCGGTCGTCGCCGAGGGCCGCCGCGTCATCGGGAACGTCACCCGGGTCGCGACACTCTTCCTGGTCAAGACGGTCTACTCGGTGCTGCTCGCGATCCTGGTGTCCTGCTTCCAGATCGAGTACCCGTTCCTGCCGCGGCACTTGACCATGCTCTCCACGCTGACGATCGGCATCCCGGCGTTCTTCCTGGCCCTGGCCCCGAACAAGGAGCGCGCGAAACCGCACTTCGTACGGCGGGTGCTGCGGTACTCCATCCCGTGCGGCACCATCGCAGCGGTCGCCACCTTCGTGGCGTACATGATCGCCCGGCACTACTACGTGGGGGCCGGGTCCCTGGACGCCGAGACGAGCGTCGCGACCCTGACCCTGTTCCTGGTCTCGATGTGGGTCCTGGCGATCATCGCCCGCCCGTACACCTGGTGGCGGGTCTGCCTGGTGCTGGCGATGGCCGGGGCGTTCCTGCTGGTGATGGTGGTCCCCGCGCTCCAGCACTTCTTCGCGCTGAAGCTGGTGGGGGCGCCCATGCCGTGGCTGGGCGTGGCGATCGCGGCGGTCGCTTCGGGGGGCATCGAGCTGGTCTGGCGGTGGGTGGACCGCCGCTACCCGGGGTGAACCGGCGGGCACGCCCGCAGCGCTGGATGCTGCCGCTGCGGGCGGGCCGGCGGGCGGTGCTACTTCACGTCGACGAAGTCACCGGTGGCGATGGCCGCCGGAGTCGTGGTCGTCCCGGCGAAGTTGTAGCGCCAGTAGCCGTCCTCGACCGCCTTGACGGTCGTCTTCAGGTTTCCGGTGCTGTTCGTCTTCACCGTCTTGAGGGTGGTGTAGGTGTTGCTGTTCTTCTTGCGGAACTGCAGCCTGACCGGCTGGCCGACATAGCCCTGGTACTTGTACGTCTCCCAGTTGGCGCGGGCCAGCCTGCCGGTGACCGTGATGGTCTTGCCCTTCTTCACCGGCTCGGGGGCCGCGTTGACCGTCTGAGTCGAAGCGCGCTGCACGTGCTGGGACTTGAACGCCGCGCTGTCGACCGAGCCGCCGTCCTTGGCGAGAGCGGCGGCGTAGACCTTCCACGTGCCGGCGAGGCTGTTCTTGTACAGGTCGTTCTGCGAGCGCGGGTTCACCTTGAAGGAGACCTTGCAGGTGGACGTGGTGGCGTTCACCTTGGTGCACTTGGAGACCTGGGTGGTGTTCTCGTCCACCTGCGGGCCCAGGTAGCCGTCGACGTCGGTGTCGATGTTGCTGCCGTGCCAGAGGAAGACGACAGCGTCCTGGATACCGGAGCTGTCGGTGGCCGTGACGCTCGCCGTGATGGTCTTCGCGACCGTGGTGCCGAGGACGATGTCCTTGCCGCCGTTCACGGTCACGCTGGTCATACGGGTGTCAACTGCGGCCCGGGAGAGGGCCTTCGCACCGAAGGGCGCGGTCCTGAACACGGAGCGGGCAGCGCCCACGGCACCCGCACCATGAGCCCCGTCCGCCTGGGCGGCGGCCGGAACGACGAGAGCGGAGAGAGCCAGGGCGCCGGTGACGGCGGCCACGGTGGCACGTATACGCATGTTTTGTTCCCCATGTGGAGAAGGGGACCCGCGGAGGTTTCGTCCGTCCGCGTGGCCCATGTGGTCGGTGAAGCCTGGTGGCTTCACAGACGAGACGGGCGACGCGGGCGAAAGGTTGTGCACGATGTGAAGATTGAGAAACCTTTCGGTGACCGGATGCCCTGGGTGAGGGGTTCGGCCCCTAAACCGGTGGACTCCCCTCGGCCCCAAGGAAGGGAGTCTGTGGGCTGCGGCCGGTGATGGCGATGATCCGGTCGAGGAGCGGTGCGTCGTCGGGGATGTCGGCCGCGGGCCCCCACAGGGCCGGGACGGGTGCGCGGGGGACGAAGTCGGCCACATGGTCCAGGCACGCCTGGAGCGTCGCAGCGGGAAGACCGAAGGGCCGGCCGGTGGCGACGGCCAGGTCCCAGCCGTGCACGACCATCTCGGTCAGCGCGACCCTGCCCCACCGTTCGTTGGGCAGCTCCACGCCGGCCGCCTCGGTGCTGCCCTGCCAGGCCGCCGGGTCCGCCCAGGACGCGCCGAGTGCCAGCACGTGCGCGGTGACGGGCTCGCACCAGCCACGGCCGAGGGGCGCCGGCCCGGCATCGGCGCCGTTGTCAGCGTCTGCGTGCTCCTTGCGGGCGAGTGCGGCAAAGCCACATGCCACCTCGTCGATGTGGTTGATGAGGTCACCGACCGTGTAGTCGGCGCAGGGCGTGGCGTGAGTGAGCCGGTCGTCGGTGACTCCGGCCAGGACATCGGTCATCCGGCGGCAGGCCGGTTCCAGGTCGATCATCGCGCTCCCTCATGGCTCGGAACCGGGCCGGGCCGCGCAAGGCGGCGGCCCCGAGAGTGCAGACCGCCGGAAGGACCAGAACTCATCGGCCGCTCAGTCGAACCAGCGGTCCCGCTCCAGTTCCTCCGTGCGCGACGGGTCCTCGATCAGTGCCGCCACCTCGAAGCGGCGCGGCCACTGCCCCGCCGCCCAGGCGAGCCCCGCCGCCACCCCCTCCAGGGTGGCCGCGTGCAGCACCCCGTCACGGGTGCGGTGCCAGTCCAGTTCGACGCCGTTCGCGAGCAGCTCCTCATGCTCGATGTACGTACGCGGAGTGTCAGGCCCGAGCAGCGCGCGGACCGCGTCCGGGACCTGGTGCTCGTCCCCCGCCGTCGTCACCTCGGCCTCCACGCTCTCGCTCAGCCGCCCGACCTGGAGCAGTTCGGCCAGCTCGGCCGCCCGGTCGGGGGCCACCGGGAGCAGCGCGGCCCCGGATGTGAGCGGGAGCAGGTCCGGGGCGTCGGCGACCAGCGCGTCGGCCGCGTCCACCACCCGTACCTCGCCGTCCACCACGGCCCGCAACTCGTCGGGCAGCGTCACCTGTTCCGGGTCGAGCCTGGCCAACTCGCCGTACAGCGCGTGCAGTTGGCGCGCCGACACCGCGCGGTCCGGGTCGGCCAGCCGGGTCAGCAGCTCGGCGGCGCCGCCCGGCTCGTCCAGCAGGGCGGCCACGGAAGTCCGCACGCCCAGGGCACGCAGCACCTGCTCGTCTTCAAAGCCGGTGGCGTCCGCCTCGTCGTAGAGACCGGCCAGCAGCGGGTCACCGCCCGCGGCGCGCAGCCCGGCCGGGCGCCGGCCGCCGAGCACCGGGTGGCCGCGCAGCCACCAGGCGGTGTACGAGCGTACGGATTCGGTCGTACCGTCCGGCAGCAGCACCCGCACCGGCTGGGTCAGGGCGTCCCGCAGCGGCGGGCGCGAGAGCAGCGCGAGAGCCTGCGGCCACGCGTCGTCGTCGACCAGTTCCAGATCCCGTACGGCGACGATCTCCGTCGCGACCGGTGGCACCGGGCCCTGCTCCAGCTGGTCCAGCACGTCCTCGCACCAGACATCCACCGCGTCGAGCAGCCCGGCGTCGTCCGGCTCGGCGAAATCGCCTTCTCGCGGTTCGAGTTCATCGGGGTCGAGGACGACGTCCGTGGTGCGGACCAGGGCGAAGGTGGCGAGCACCCCGCAGGCGGTCAGCGGCTGCTCGCCCCAGCGTTCGGCCAGTCCGGCGTCGCAGAAGGCCAGTTCGCCTTCGTGCATGATCTCGGCGAACGGGCTGCCGGGCAGCACGAGTTCACCGGCCGGCACGGTCTCGCCGTCCTCGTCGGGGAGGGCCAGCGCCGCGAGCCACGGCTCGTCACCCGGCTCAAGCTCCGCCTCCCGTACGAGCGCCAGCACCACATCGGCGAGGTCGTCGGCGCCCAGTGCGCCCTGGTCCTCGTCGTCGTACCAGATCTCCCCGGCGTCCATCGAGGCGGCGACCGCAGCCCGCACCTGAGGGGTCGTCAGAACAGCTCGCGGGGTGGCGGGCAGGGCGCCCAGCTTCTCCAGGAGGGGATGCGCGGCGTCCGGGTGGGCGACCTTCAGGCCGAGGCGGGCCAGGTCGGCGGGGGTGTCGGCCAGCGGCAGCAGGACCTGCCGGGGGCCGACGGCGGTACGCCCCGACGCGAGCGGCACGGGCAGCCCCGAGAGCCGGTCCGGGTCGACCCCGGCCAGCGTCTCGTACAGCCGGCGCCACCAGGACGGCGCGCGTTCGGCGCCGCCGATACGGTCGAT
>NZ_JAAGLN010000218.1 GCF_010548145.1 Streptomyces sp. SID10853 | reverse complement strand
TAGCGCACGGCCGCCTCGATCTCGGGGGCGAGCCAGCGGTCGGGGCCGGGGCCCTCGACGGTCTGGCGCAGTGCGCCGAGCACAGCGGCCGTACCGGGCGCCGGGGTCAGCGGGGCCCGCAGGTCGAGTGCGCGGGCCGCGGTGTAGATCTCGACGGCGAGGACGCGGGTCAGCCCGTCGACGGCGCGGCGCAGCTTGCGGGCGGCGGACCAGCCCATCGAGACGTGGTCCTCCTGCATGGCGCTGGAGGGGATCGAGTCGACCGAGGCGGGCGCGGCCAGCCGCTTCAGCTCGGAGACGATCGCCGCCTGCGTGTACTGCGCGATCATGTGGCCGGAGTCGACGCCGGGGTCGTCGGCGAGGAACGGGTTCAGCCCGTTGTTGCGGGCCACGTCGAGGAAGCGGTCGGTGCGCCGCTCGGAGATCGACGCCAGGTCGGCGACCGAGATGGCGAGGAAGTCCAGGACGGCGGCGACGGGTGCGCCGTGGAAGTTGCCGTTGGACTCCACCCGTCCGTCGTGGGTCACCACCGGGTTGTCGACGGCGCTGGCCAGCTCGCGCGACGCGACGGTCTCGGCGTGGGTGAGGGTGTCGCGGGCCGCGCCGTGCACCTGCGGGGAGCAGCGCAGGGAGTAGGCGTCCTGCACACGGGTGCACTCGGGGCCGCGGTGGCTGGCGACGATGCCGGAATCGGCCATCAGCGCCCGCAGGTTCGCCGCGCTGTCGGCCTGGCCCGGGTGCGGGCGCAGCGCCTGGAGGTCGGCGGCGAACACGGCGTCGGTGCCGAGCTGGCCCTCGACGCTCATCGCGGCGGCGATGTCGGCGGTGCGCAGCAGCTTCCGCAGGTCGTGTGCGGCCAGGACGAGCATGCCGAGCATGCCGTCGGTGCCGTTGATGAGGGCGAGGCCCTCCTTCTCGTGCAGGGTGACCGGGGTGAGGCCCGCGTCGGCCAGTGCTTCGCCGGCCGGTTTGCGTACGCCGTCCGCGTCCCGGACCTCGCCCTCGCCCATGACGGCGAGCGCGCAGTGCGCCAGCGGCGCGAGGTCACCGGAGCAGCCGAGGGAACCGTACTCGTGGACGACCGGGGTCAGGCCGGCGTTGAGCAGCGCCGCGTACGCCTCGGCGGTCTCCGTGCGCACCCCCGTACGGCCGGTGGCGAGCGTGGACAGCCGCAGCAGGACGAGGGCGCGCACCACCTCGCGCTCCACCTCGGGGCCGGAACCGGCGGCGTGCGAACGCACCAGGCTGCGCTGGAGCTGGGCGCGCCGGTCGGTGGGGATGTGGCGGGTGGCCAGCGCGCCGAAGCCGGTGGAGACGCCGTAGTGGGGGACCACGTCGTCGGCGAGGCTCTCGATCACCTCGCGGCTGCGCGCGATCTCCTTGAGGGCTTCCGGGGAGAGCTCGACGTGTGCGTCGTGGCGTGCGACGGCGACGACGTCTTCGGCGGAGAGAGGGCCGATTCCTACAACAATGTTCATGTCTTCCATGAAGCCGCATGCCAGGGCCGGACGCGACAGCTGCCGGGACAGATGTGTCCGGGATCCCAGACAGTGTGAGGTCTGGGATCCCGGACACATCCGCCGCGGGTGTCTGCCCGGTGCTGCCGGTTACCGCCCGCCCGCCGGGACGCTCGCCGGCTCGGGCGCGTCCGCCCCGTCCGGAAGCCGCCGGGCCGCGAGGCGCGGGCCCACCCAGAGGCGGAAGACACCCGCGAGCAGCGCCAGCCATACGACGCCGACGACCAGGGCGATACGGGTGCTCCCGTAGAAGCCGAGCACCACCAGGACGCCGACCATGAAGACGATGGCGGCGATCTGCCCGTACGGCCACCAGGGGACGGGGAACTTCAGGGCGGCCTGTTCCTCGCGGGGCATGTCCCGGCGGGCCTTCAGCTGGGTCAGCAGGATCATCAGCCACACCCAGACCGTGGCGAAGGTGGCGATCGAGGAGATGATCAGGAAGACCTTGCCAGGCATCAGGTAGTTCATCAGTACGCCGAGGAGCAGCGCTCCGATCATGATGAGGGTGGTCACCCACGGCACGCCGTTGCGGCTGAGCCGGCGCATGACCGCGGGCCCCTGCCCGCGCTCCGCCAGGCCGAACATCATGCGGCCCGCGGCGAAGATGTCGCTGTTGATCGCCGAGAGGGCCGCGGTGAGGACGACGGCGTTCAGCACGGTGGCGGCGGACTTGAGGCCGACGCCGGTGAAGATCTGGACGAAGGGGCTGCCCGACGTGCCGACGTGCTGCCAGGGGTTGACGGCCATGATGACGGCGAGGGTCAGCACGTAGAAGAGGATGATGCGCAGGGGGATGGAGTTGACCGCGCTCGGGATGGTCTTCTCCGGGGAGTCGGCCTCTCCCGCGGTGACCCCGATGATCTCGGTGCCGCCGAAGGCGAACATGACCACGGCGAAGGAGACGACGAAGCCGTGCGCGCCGTGGGCGAAGAAGCCGCCGTTGTCCCAGAGGTTCGACAGGCCGGCGTGGTCGCTCCCGCTGCCGAGGCCGAAGGCGATCACGGCGATGCCCCCGAGGATCATCGCGACGATGGCGATGATCTTCACCAGGGACAGCCAGAACTCCAGTTCACCGAAGACCTTCACGCTGACGAGATTGAGCGCGCCGATGACGAGGACGGCGGCCAGTACCCAGATCCAGCGCGGCACACCGGGGAACCAGAAGCCCATGTAGACGCCGACCGCGGTGATGTCCGCGATACAGACGATGACCATCTCGAAGGCGTACGTCCAGCCTGTGGTGAAGCCGGCCAGCGGGCCGAGGTGTTTCGTGGCGTACTCGCCGAAGGAGCCCGCGCACGGGGCGCTGACGGCCATCTCGCCGAGCGACCGCAGGACGAGGAAGACGGCGGCGCCGCCGATGAGGTAGGCCAGGAGTACGGCGGGCCCGGCCGCTCTGATCGATTCGGACGACCCGTAGAAGAGTCCGGTGCCGATCGCCGAACCGAGTGCGATGAAGCGTATGTGCCGGGAATTGAGTCCGCGGCTCAGCGTCGCCTTTTCGGAAGCCAACTGTGTCCTCCCTTGGGACCAGCGGTGATGGGGGGTGCGCGGCGCTTGCGGGAGGTAGGGCGGAGTGGGGCTCTCCGGCGCCTTGAGCGCCACGCGACCGTGGGGAGCACCCTGTATATTCCTGTATATACAGGTGTTGTCAAGAGGTGATCCAGTGAGTGAACCGGTGGGTGATCCGGTGAGTGAACCAGTGAGTGAACCAGTGAGTGAGCAGCCGGCCGCGCAGGGCCCGGCGTCGAGCACATCACCCGCGGTCGGCCGCGCCCTGGACATCCTGGTGTACCTGGCGGGGCGCTCGGGGCCGGTCAAGACCGCCGCCATCGCCCGCGACATGGACATCCCGCGCTCCTCCGCGTACCACATCCTCGCGGTGCTGGCCGAGCGCGGATTCGTCACCTATCTGCCCAAGGAGCAGGCGTACGGCCTCGGGATGGCCGCCTTCGAGATCGGCTCCGCCTATCTGCGCCACGAGCCCCTCGAACGGCTCGCCCGCCCCGTGCTGCGCACTCTCGCCACCCGGCTCGGCCAGACCGTGCACCTCGGTATCCTGCACGGCGCCGAGACGGTCTATCTGCTCAAGGAGCGCCCCTCGACGGGCCGTTCCGGCGATCTGGACGCCGACCTCGTCACCGACATCGGCGTCCGGCTGCCGGCCCATCTCACGGCCAACGGCCGGGCCATCCTCGCCCACTCCGACGCCCAGGTGCGGGCCCTCTTCCCGCGGCCCGGCGACCTCATCACCCGTACGGGCAAGGGGCCGCGGTCGCTCGCCGAGCTGCTGGACCTCCTGGCCCGGGACCGGGCACGCGGCTGGTCGGAGGAGACCGAGCTGGTCTCCCGTGGCTTCCGCTCGCTGGGTGTGGCGGCCTTCGACCACCACGGGCGGCCCGTCGCGGCGCTCAGCAGCACCTGGCACACGCACCACAGCCCGCACGACCCCGGCCAGGTGCGGGACGCCCTCCGGCAGGGCGCGGCCCGGCTGACGTCCGCGGTCTCCGGACGGGCGCCGGGCGGGGGTCACTCCGCCTCGAAGGCGCCTTCGAGGCGGTAGCGCGAGCCCGGGTGCAGCAGGCGCGCGATGCTCACCAGGGCGCCCCGCGACCAGGTGCGGCGGTGGATGAGCAGGCAGGGCTCCGACGGGTCGACACCGAGCAGGGCGCACTCGTCGGCGCTGGGCAGTACCGCCTCCACGATGTGCTCCCCGCGGTCGAGCGGGGCGACGTCGGAGAGGAAGGCGAACGGCGTGCGCTCGGTGAAGTCCTGCTCCACGTACCCGGGCGCGAAGGCCGGGTTGACGTAGCGGTCCTCCAGCTGGATGACCACGCCGTTCTCGCTGTGCACGACCCGGGAGCGGAAGACGGGCCGCCCCGCGGCGACCCCCAGCTCGGCGCCGGCCCTGCGGTCGGCCGGCTCGGCACCGACCGACAGCACGCGGGCGTCGTAGCGGTGGCCCCGCCTGCGGACCTCGTCGGCGATGTTCTGCACCTCGACCAGGCCCGAACTGCCCTTGGCCAGGGCCACGAAGCTGCCGACGCCCATGACCCGCCGGATCAGCCCCTGCGCCGCCAGCTCGCGCAGCGCGCGGTTGACCGTCATCCGGGACAGCCCGAGCGAGGCGACGAACTGGCTCTCCGACGGCAGCGCGTCGCCCTCCCGCCAGCGCCCGCTGCGGATCTGCTCCGCCACCAGGTCCTTGATCCGCTGGTACGCGGGGACGGCCCCGGCCGCGCGCTCCCCGTACAGCCGGGCCAGGTCCGCAGCCGTCACGGTCAAGCCGCTCACCCTCCCCTGTCACCGGCCGGTCCCCGCGCCCCCGCCGGAGAAAATCTCCGCGCCTCCTGGGGCCTCTCGTTCGGGCCGGGCCGGAGAAATTATAGGTGAGCCGGATTCCCGGTCTCGGATCCGAGAAACCGGGGCAGAAGGCATGGCCCCCGCCGCGCCCGCGTCCTGTCATGGAAGTGCACGCCGGTGCCGTACCACCGGCGCCCCCTCACCCGGACCCTTCCCCAGGAGCCACCATGACCAGCGTTTCCCCGGAGGCCCGCCCCCGGACCGTCCAGGCGCCCCGCGGCACCGAACTGACCTGCCTCGGCTGGCAGCAGGAAGGCGCCCTGCGGATGCTCATGAACAACCTCGACCCCGAGGTCGCCGAGCACCCGGAGGACCTGGTCGTCTACGGCGGCACCGGCAAGGCCGCCCGTAACTGGCCCGCCTACGACGCCATCGTCCGCACCCTGAAGACGCTCAAGGACGACGAGACGCTGCTGGTGCAGTCGGGCAAGCCCGTCGGCGTCATGCGCACCAGCGAGTGGGCGCCGCGTGTGCTGATCGCCAACTCCAACCTGGTCGGCGACTGGGCCAACTGGGAGGAGTTCCGCTCCCTTGAGGCGCGCGGGCTGACCATGTACGGCCAGATGACGGCCGGTTCCTGGATCTACATCGGCAGCCAGGGCATCCTCCAGGGCACCTACGAGACATTCGGCGCCGTCGCCCGCAAGAAGTTCGACGGCACGCTCGCCGGGACGATCACCCTGACCGCCGGTCTCGGCGGCATGGGCGGCGCGCAGCCGCTCGCCGTGACGATGAACGACGGCGTCGCGATCTGCGTCGACGTCGACCCCACCCGTATCGAGCGCCGCATCGCCCACCGCTACCTCGATGTCGCCGCCGACGACATCGACCACGCGCTCCGCCTCGCCACCGAGGCCCGCGACGCCCGCAAGCCGCTCTCCATCGGCCTGGCGGGCAACGCCGCCGAGGTCTTCCCCGAGCTGCTGCGGCGGGGCGCGCCCCTGGACATCGTCACCGACCAGACCTCCGCGCACGACCCGCTGGCCTACCTCCCTATCGGTGTGAGCCTGGCGGAGTGGCACGAGCAGGCGGCCAAGGACCCGGCGGACTTCACCGAGCGCTCCCGCGCCTCCATGGCCCGGCACGTCGAGGCCATGGTCGGCTTCCTCGACGCGGGCGCCGAGGTCTTCGACTACGGCAACTCCATCCGCGACGAGGCCCGCAAGGCCGGCTACGCCCGCGCCTTCGACTTCCCCGGCTTCGTCCCGGCGCACATCCGCCCGCTGTTCGAGGAGGGCCTCGGCCCGTTCCGCTGGGCCGCCCTGTCCGGCGACCCCAAGGACATCGCGGCCACCGACAAGGCCATCATGGAGCTGTTCCCGGAGAACGAGCACCTGCACCGCTGGCTCAAGATGGCCGGGGAGCGCGTCTCCTTCGAGGGCCTGCCCGCCCGTATCTGCTGGCTCGGCTACGGCGAACGCCACCGCGCCGGACTGCGGTTCAACGAGATGGTCGCCTCCGGAGAGCTGTCAGCCCCGGTCGCCATCGGCCGTGACCACCTCGACTCCGGCTCCGTCGCCTCGCCGTACCGCGAGACCGAGTCGATGCTCGACGGATCCGACGCGATCGCCGACTGGCCGCTGCTCAACGCCCTGGTGAACACCTCGTCCGGCGCGTCCTGGGTCTCCATCCACCACGGGGGCGGCGTCGGCATGGGCCGCTCCATCCACGCGGGCCAGGTCTGCATCGCCGACGGCACCGAACTGGCCGCCCAGAAGCTGGCCCGGGTGCTGACCAACGACCCCGGCATGGGCGTCATCCGGCACGTGGACGCGGGCTACGACCACGCCGCGTCGGTGGCGCGCGAGCGCGGGGTGCGCATTCCGATGACCGAGGAGAACGACCTATGACGGCGACCACCGCACCGCAGCCGGCGACCGCCACAGCGGCGGCGCCGACGGAGACCACCACTCCGGCGCCGACGACGGCGGCCACCGCTCCGGTGCCCGCGGCGGTTCCCGCACCGCCGCCGACCGTGGACGTGGCGCCCGAGCCCTGGACGGGCCGTGACGACGGGCCCGGTACGGACAATCTGCGCTGGCACCATGTGACCGGCCTCGACCCCGACCGGGCCGAACCGGGAGACGTGGCGTTCGTCGGCTTCCGCAGCGACGAGGGCGTCCGCCGGAACAAGGGCCGCCAGGGAGCGGCGGCCGGACCGCGCGAACTGCGCGCCGCCCTCGCGCCCATGGCGCTCCCGAGGCCGCTGCGGGCGCTGGACATCGGCGACATCGAGGTGGCCGACGGCCACCTCGAAGAGGGGCAGCACCGCCTCGGCCAGGTGATCACCCCGCTCGTCGACCGTGGCCACCCGGTGGTGGTGCTCGGCGGCGGCCACGAGGTGGCCTACGGCAGTTACATCGGGCTGGCCGGGACGCGCGCGGTGCGCGAGGGCGGCCGCCTCGGGGTGCTCAACCTCGACGCCCACTTCGACCTGCGCGACGACGTACGGCCCAGCTCGGGCACACCGTTCCTCCAGATGGCACACGCCGAGCAGCAGCGCGGTGAAGAGCTGAACTACTGGGTGCTCGGGGTGAGTCAGCCGAGCAACACCGAGCGGCTGTTCCGCACCGCCGACGCGCTCGGCGTGCGGTATCTGCCGGACACCCAGTGCCGCATGTTCGACCTGCCGCTGGTCGACGGGTTCGTCGACGCGTTCCTGGCGAGCTGCGACATCGTGCACCTGAGCATCGACCTCGATGTGCTGCCCGCCGGTGCGGCCCCCGGCGTCAGCGCCCCGGCCGCCTACGGCGTGCAGATGGAGATCGTCGAGCACGTATGCGCACGGGTGGCGGCCGCCGGGGCTCCCCTGCTGGTCGATGTCGCCGAGCTGAACCCGGGCCTCGACGTCGACCACCGCACCGCGCGGGCGGGCGCCCGTCTGATCCACCGCATCCTGACGTCGGCGAGCACACCGCGTACCTGACCGGCGCCCGGGGAAACCGGCGGCCCAGCACCGGGCGGAGGCAGCCGCCGGGTCAGTCGGTGCGGGCCTTGAGATGGGCCCGCTCACCCTGGCGTCCGAAGAGGATGAGCAGCTCCACCGGCCGGTCGTTGTCGGAGCCGAGCCAGTGCGGTACGTGGGTGTCGAACTCGGCCGCCTCACCGGCCTTCAGCGCCAGGCGCTGCTCGCCCAGGATCAGCCGCAGCCGTCCGGCGAGCACGTAGACCCACTCGAAACCGGCGTGCGTCTGCAGCTCGGGATCGGTGCCCGGCCCGGGCGGGATCAGCAGTTTGTGGGCCTGTACGCCGCCGGGGCGGCTGAGCGGCACATACGTCATGCCGTCCCGGGTGACCGGCCGGAGATGGATGCGCGGATCGCCGGTGCGCGGTGCTCCGACCAGTTCGTCGAGGGGGACCGCGTAGATCTCCGCGAGCGGCAGCAGCAGCTCCAGGGTCGGTCTGCGGTCGCCGCTCTCCAGGCGGGACAGGGTGCTCGCGTTGACCGCGGTCCGCTCGGCCAGCTCGGCCAGTGTCAGGCCGCGCCTGTGCCGCAGCTCCCGCAGACGCGGCCCCACCGCTGCCAGCACGTCCCTCGGTACGGCGACCATGCCCTTCACGATGCCGAAACAGCATGAACCTTTGCAACTCCGGTGGCGGGCGGCGCAGTGTCCTCAGCACACGCACCGACCGACCCATCAGAGAGGCGTGCCCATGAACAGCGCCACCGACTCCGCGTCCTTCTGGGAGAGCCACTACGCGACTCTCCCCCCGCAGTGGGGCACCAGGCCCAACGCGGTCCTGGCCGAACTCGTCCCCGTACTGGCGCCGGATCCGGGAAGGGCACTCGACCTGGGCTGCGGGCACGGCGGCGACGCGCTCTGGCTCGCCGCACGCGGCTGGGACGTCACCGCGGCCGACGTCTCCGCCACGGCCCTGGAACGGGTCGCCGAAGGCGCCGGGGCCGCCGGTGCGGCCGACCGGGTCCACCCGGTCAGACACGACCTGGCCAGGACGTTCCCCGACGGCTCCTTCGACCTGGTCAGCGCCAGTTACTTCCACACGCCGGTCGAGATCCCCCGCGACGAGGTGCTGCGCCGGGCCGCCCGGGCGGTGGCGCCGGGCGGTCTGCTGCTCGTGGTGGAGCACGCGTCGGTGGCGCCCTGGTCCTGGCAGGCCGGTGAGGACGTACGGTTCCCCGCCCCCGATGAGGTGCTGGCGTCCCTGCGGCTCGACGCCGGCTGGCACACCGAGCGGTGCCACGCGCCCCGGCGGACGGCCACCGGCCCCGAGGGCCGGACCGCGACCGTCACCGACAACGTCATCGCCGTACGGCGCACGGCGCACGGCGGACGGCGGTCGGCGGTCGGGAGGTCGGGAGGTCAGGAGGTCCGGCGCTCCGGCCTAGGGTGACGGCATGGCAAGAGTCCGGCTGAGCGTGGAGGAGCGGCGCGGGGAGATGCTGCGGGCCGCCGTCGAGCAGATCGAGGCGCGCGGGGTGCCCGCCGTGCGGATCGCCGATGTGGCCACGGCGCTCGGGGTGAGCAACGCGCTGGTGCTGTACCACTTCTCGACCAAGGAGAAGCTGGTGGCGGCCGCGTTCCAGTACGCCGCCGAAGGTGACCTCGCCCAGCTGCGGAAGCTGCTCGGGCGCCGCACCACAGCGGTGCACCGGCTGCGTGCTGCGGTGCGCTGGTACGCGCCGACGGGGCAGGCCAAGGGCTGGCGGCTGTGGATCGAGGGCTGGTCGGCCGCCCTGCGGGACCCGGGTCTGCGGGAGGTCACCCGGGGCCTCGACCAGCAGTGGAAGGCCGCGCTGACCGAGGTCATCGCGGAGGGCGTCGCCGCGGGAGAGTTCCCCTGCCCGGATCCGGCGGCGGCGGCCTGGCGGCTGACCGCGCTGCTCGACGGGCTCGCGGTGCAGATGACCTCGTACACCGGTTACACCGGCTCGCTCGCCCGCGCCACGATGCTGGAGTGGACGGACGACGCGCTGGCGCGCGAACTCGGCATCGACCGTGCGTCTACACCGCCGGACCCCGCTCCCGCTCCGCGGCCCTGACGTTCCTCCGGTTGCTGCGGTCGATCTCCGGCATGTGCGTCTCGGCCCAGGCCCTCAGCGCGGAGAGCGGCCCTTCGAGGGACAGGCCGAGCCCGGTCAGCCGATAGTGGACGGCGGGCGGCACGGTGGGCTCCACGCGGCGGGCGACCAGGCCGTCCCGGGCCAGGCCCTGCAACGTGACGGACAGCATCTTCTGAGAGATCACCGGAATGCGACGTCGCAGCTCCGCGAAACGGACCTCCTCGGGGTCGTTCTCGGCCAGCACCTTGACCACCATCGACGTCCACTTGGTGCCGATACGGTCGAGCAACTGGCGGGTCGGGCAGTCCGGATCCAGCAGATCACCACGCTCGCCGGACCGCCGACCGGGCTCATCGGACCTGGGTGTGGTCACCCGGAGCTCACCACCTGAGGAGAAAGTGCCGTCTTGGGCGGACCAGGGTAGTTCCCTATCGTGACCCTGTCACCATTCCTCACCGCCTCCTCGCGGCTCCCTTCCTCACCACCCCCCTCCTCGCGGCTCCCTTCCTCACCACCCCTGGGACTCCCTCATGCCCGAACTGCGGCGCATCCCTGTCAATGGCGTCGAACTGAACGTCGCCCTCGCCGGATCAGGCCCGGCCGTCCTGCTCCTCCATGGCTTTCCGCACACCTGGGAGCTGTGGACCGAGATCATGGCCGACCTGTCCGACCGCCACCGCGTCATCGCGCCCGACTTGCGGGGGTTCGGTGCGAGCGGCGGGACCGCATCCGGGCACGACGCGGGCACCCTGGCCGAGGACGCCGCCGCGCTGCTCACCGCGCTCGGTGTGTCCTCGGCCGCGGTCGTGGGCATCGACGCGGGCGCCCCGCCGGCCTTCCTCCTCGCCCTGCGCCACCCCGGTCTCGTCCGGCGCCTGGTCGTCATGGAGTCGCTGCTGGGCCGGCTGCCCGGCGCCGAGGAGTTCCTCGCCGGCGGCCCGCCCTGGTGGTTCGGCTTCCACGCCGCCGCGCCCGGACTCGCCGAGACCGTGCTGGAAGGCCACGAGGGCGACTACATCGACTGGTTCCTGAACACCGGGACACTCGGCGACGGCGTGCCCCCTGCCGTCCGGGACGCGTTTGTCCGCGCGTACACGGGCAGCGATGCGCTGGGCCGTGCGTTCTCGTACTACCGGGCCCTGCCCGAGAGCGCCCTGCAGATCGAGCGGGCGACCGCCAACGCCCGGCTGACGGTGCCCACGATGGCGCTGGGCGCCCGCCCCGTCGGCCCCGCACTGGAACGCCAACTCCGCCCGGTCACCGACGATCTCACCGCACACGTCATCGAGGACTGTGGCCACATCATTCCCCTGCACCGGCCGCAGGCCCTGCTCGCGCTGCTGCATCCGTTCCTGGCCGTCCGGCCCTCGGTGGCGCTTCACAAAAAATAATGCAAGCACGCTTGCTTGTTTTTGGGGCCGCTGTCATGCTCCCGGACACGAAGCCGTGCCCCCGGAGGGAGCGTTCCGTGTCCGATGCAGGTGCCGTACTGGATGATCTGGTCGGCGAGAGTGCCGAACTGGACCTCCTCGTAGCGGAGTTGGGCAGAGACGAGTGGGCCGTCGCCACCCCCGCCCCTCGCTGGACCGTCGCCCACCAGATCGCCCATCTGGCCTGGACCGACCGGGCCGCGCACCTCGCGGTGACCGCACCGGACGGCTTCGGCGCGGAGGTCGAGAAGGCGCTCGCCGCCCCCGGGACCTTCGTGGACGAGGGCGCGGAGGAGGGGGCGGTGCTCGACCCCGCTGTGCTGCTCGCCCGGTGGCGCGACGGCCGCGAACGGCTTCAACAGGCGCTGCGGACCGCGCCGTCCGGTGCGCGCTTCCCCTGGTACGGGCCGCCGATGAGCGCCGCGTCCATGGCCACCGGGCGGCTGATGGAGACCTGGGCGCACGGCCAGGACGTCGCGGACGCGCTGGGGGTGCGGCGCCGGCCAGATCGGACGAG
>NZ_JAAGLN010000217.1 GCF_010548145.1 Streptomyces sp. SID10853 | reverse complement strand
TCCGGATGCCGGGGTTCCGGAGGCCGGGGTTCCGGATGCCGGACTGCTGGATACCGAGCTGCCGGGTGCTGAGCTGCCGGGTGCCGGGCTGCCCGACGGCGGGGCCGGGTAGCTCCGGAGGATGGCGGTGCGGGCCGCTTCGGGAAGCTCCGCCAGCATGCCCAGCACCCGTTCCCTGCGCCGCAGTACGGCCTGGCGCTCGGGCAGCCCCTCGGACGGTTCGAGTTGCGGCACGAGGGGCCGCGGCGCCCGGGGGCGCGAGCCGGCCGCGCTGCGCTGCTCGGCCGCGAGGGTCGCCGCGTCCTTCTCCTCGGACATCCCGATCGGCCCCTCGCGCCGCCCGCTCAGGAACTGCGCGACCACCGGCTCCTCGCTGGTGAGCAGCAGTTCGCGGGGGCCGAACGTGACCAGGTTGCGCAGGAAGAGCATCCCCATGTTGTCGGGCACGGTGGCCGCGATGTCGAGGTTGTGGGTGACGATCAGCATCGTCGCGTCGAACTGCGCGTTCAGGTCGATGAGGAGCTGCGAGATGTACGACGTACGGACCGGGTCCAGTCCTGAGTCCGGTTCGTCGATGAGGATGATCTGCGGGTCGAGCACCAGGGCGCGGGCAAGACCGGCCCGCTTGCGCATGCCGCCGGATATCTCACCGGGCAGCTTCTCCTCGGCGCCCAGGAGGCCCACCATGTCCATCCGCTCCATGACGATGCGGCGGATCTCGGATTCCTTCTTCCTGGTGTGCTCGCGGAGCGGGAACGCCACGTTGTCGAAGAGCGTCATCGACCCGAAGAGCGCACCGTCCTGGAACATCAGGCCGAAGAGCTTGCGGGTCTCGTAGATATCGTGCTCGGGGCTGTTCACCATGTCGACGCCGTTGATGAGCACGCTGCCCCGCTCGGGCTTCAGCAGTCCGATCAGAGACTTGAGGAACACGGTCTTTCCGGTGCCGGAGGGGCCGAGCATCACACTGACTTCACCGGCCGGGAGCGTGAGTGTCACGTCCTGCCAGATTTTCTGCTTGCCGAAAGACTTCGTGAGCCCTTCCACCACTACTTCGATTCCCATCTCACCTCCTGCATGCACTCACGAAGTGACAGAAGTGCGCCGAGAGGCGCACGTTAAGTTCACCGGCGCCGCCTGGACAAGCCCTTGAACAGGTAACTCCCGAAGAAATTGAGCTACTTGTCATGGGGTGACAAGCACGTGCGGAAACCTTGTTGAAAAGTGCTCACTCACAGCAGGGGCGCAGGTGAGGGACGTACGCCCCGGCCTCAACCGGCCGAGTGGCTCGCGGAGAGCGACGTTACGGCCGGGTAACCTGAGGCCGCAATACCAGTTCCCCAAGTTTTGTCGGGCCATCGCGCAACCGCCCTCTTCTTTGCGGTGGTTGAGCAGTGCGGTTCGGAAACTCATCCAGAAGTGATAAATTCCGCCGCCCCTGGCACACGGCACCGGGACCGGCGCTCGGCAGAGGTGTGCGCACCGACTGACAAGCGGGTGGCGCCCCTTGCTCATTCCGGCACAAGAAGTCAGGGCGGCCGAAGTTCATCGGACAGCGGCATTGTGCAGCGGTGTTTCCCGCCAGTAACCTCACGGCTCGGTGAATTCCGAGGCGAAACCGACCTCGCAGACCACGTAGACCACGATCCGCCTTTTACCCATCAGCATCCGCATCCGGCTGCCGAAAAAAGGGGAAGACATGAGATCCGTTTCCACCCGGTTGCGGCTGGGGCTGCTCGCCGGCTCCACCGCCCTCACCGCGTTCGTGTCCGTGGGCACGGCCACCGCGGCCGCCGGCCCCGTCAGTCTGAACGGCAGCTGGGCGCCGTTCTCCCGGTGCCCCGTGGACGCACCCGCGATGCTGGCTGCCGACGGGCAGACCGACACCGCGCTCTGCGTCTCCTCGCACTCGGCGAGCGGCTCCATCAAGCTCGGCAACTCCGTGGTCCCCACCGGGGCGAGCGATCTGCAGCTCGGTGTGGTCACCCACCCCGACGGCTCGTCGACGCTCATATCGCCCGCGGACGGCGCCCTGGTGGCCGACTCCGCGCAGCTGCCGGGCGGACTCCTCGGCCTGATGTGCCCGAGCGACGTCCCCGTGGTGACCGGCGTCTGCGAACAGCTCACCGACAACAGCCTCAACAGGGTCACCGCCACCATCGAATCGGTGAACAGCCCGAGTGACTTCACCCTGCTGGCCGGAGCCACCACGGGGAAGCCGATCGTGACGCTGCCGGTCCGGATCCATCTGCAGAACCCGTTCCTCGGCGACAAGTGCTACATCGGCAGCGCGTCCGACCCCATCCTGCTGCGCCCGCAGAACCTCACCGCTCCGGCCCCCGGAACCGAGTCGTTCGACGCGGACGGCACCGCCGACCCGAACGGCGCCCTGGGGCGCATCAATCTCATCGGAGCGAACCAGGGCGACTCGTCCTACGCGGTGCCCGGCGCCAGTGGCTGCGGGCTGAACCTGCTGAACTGGGCGGTGAACCTCAAGACGGCGCTGCCCTCCCCGTCGGGCAAGAACAGCGTCACCCTGAACAGCGCGTCGACCTATGTCGCCACACTCAACGACCCGGCGAGCGCCGCCCCCGGCGAGGGCAAGGCGCTCTCGGACGCCTGGCACTCGGCTGTCCGCCCCTGACGGCTCCACCCGGCCCGGCCCGGCACACCGGGCCGGGTGAGGCGGCTCAGCACCGGGCCCGGGTACCGACAACCGGCCAATCATGGCCGGCAACCGCCCAGCCCGACCGTGGAGTTACGGCACGGGCGGAGCGTGCGGTCACGGCTTGACGGCCTTGGCGCCCGGAAGCTCGGGGATATTCGGCGGGCAGAGGTTGTCGGGAGAGTCGGGAATGCAGGTCGTCCCCTGGTTCATCTCGATACTGTTCCCTGGCCCGGAGAGTGAAGCGGTGAAAAGCGGATCCAGATCCTCACCGTTCGTCCCGCACCCGGAGAACCTGGGAATGTCGATCGTGCCGTCGAGTGTGCCGCCGTAGAATACATTGGTGTATTTGGCGCCGCCGTTGAGTACTACCTTGTACGGAGTGGCCGTTCTGCAGGAACTGCCGACATCCAGCGGCGTCCCGTTCACTTTCACGTCGAACAGGCGCAGGGACTGCTCGAAAGAAATCACCGAGAACACGCTGGTGCCGACATTGCCGGTCGATATGGTGACCGGTCCGGTCTCGAATCTCACCTTCGCCGTGACCGGCTGGAATCCGAACGTCAGAAAGGTCGATTCGGCGTCCGGGAGCCGCAGGTCAGCCACCGAATCGAGCCGCAGATAGAGGCCGCCCGGCTGGACGCTGGACCTGGTCGAGGAGTGGACGACGGCCAGCACACTGATCGTCACCGGCTTGCGCTCCGGATCATTGATGATCATCGCGCCGTTGAGCTTGCTGATGTTGGCCGCGCCGATGGCGTACGCGCAGCCAGGACTGCCCGGCAGGTCGAACTCGCCGGGGGTGGCACCCGGCGGAGCCTTGGGCGATTCGCTCGGGTCGGCCTTGCCCTTCGGCACCACCGTCGGGCACTTGCCCACCGGGGCGGGGGTGGACCGGGGCTGCACCGTGATGCCGCCGTCGGCGTCCGTACGTCCCTTGCCGCCGCCCGGGGCGCTCGCCGTCGGACTGCCGGGCGCCGTCGACGGCTCGCCGCTCCCGGCCCCCGGTACGGGAACGGTCCCCAGTCGCAGGTCCTGATGGGCGGCCGGCGCGCACACCAGCGGCACGGGCTGCGGGGTGCTCGCATCGCCGGAACCGGAACCTGCGCCGGTGCCGGAACCGGAACCTGCGCCGGAACCGGTGGTACCGGAGCCGGACCCAGCACCCGACCCGGCACCGGGCGTCGCACTCAGCAGCCCCAGTTTCAGCTCGCCCGCGGTCAGGGTGACATCACCGGTGCCGCCCACCGTGACCGTGGGCACGGCCCCGGAGTGGACGAGCCGCACATCGCCCTCGGCGGGAACCGGCGTGCTGGGCGTGACGAGATCCGACCACATCGCGGTGGCCGACTGGTCGTTCTGGCTCACCTCGACGGCGAGTGACGCGGTACTCAGCACCGCGTCGGTGCCTTTCGGCAGCAGCGCCGCGAGATCCCCGCGCGCCAGCCCCACCGTGACCTTCACCGGCCCCGGCTGCACCGGCTTGCCGGCCTCAGCGGACGCCGGGAGGTTCATCGCCACCTCAACCGTGGCACGGCCGGAGCCGGACGGGAGACCGCAGTCGTACGAGAGCGTGGCCGGGGTGCCCCCCTCGCCCGCGGCCGAGCCGTGGCCGGCCAGCAGCCCGGCGACGAGCGCGGCGGCCGCGGCCGACGCCAGCCGCACCGGCCGTCTGCCGGCCTTCACAGGTGTCCTGGGATTCATGCCGGCCCCGCCCTCCGCTTCGTACGGTCTGGTCCCTCTTCTTCCGCCGGCGCGCGTCCGTCCGCTGTCGCGCGGCCCCTTCGGCCGTCCGGACCGCACACGGGAAATCCGGGCCGGAGGCAGCACCCGCTGCCTCCGGCCCGTACAGGTGCGCCCGCCGGGATTACGGCGTGCTGATCACCGGCTTGGTGCTCACCGCGTACGAGGCGTTGAACGCCGCCACATCACCGTTGTTGATGAGTCCCAGGCAGCTCGCGCCGGACGCGACCAGGCTGTTGCCCGTGCCGTCGATCACCAGGGCGTGGGCCGTGTTGTCGTAGTGGCCGTTGACCGTGCCGGTGAAGTCGGCCGCGCAGCCGACGCCCGCGATGTGCGCGGAGATGGCGCTGACCGTGCCGTCGACCCAGTCGGCGTGGGTGGCGTTCACACTGTTCGCGTTGATCTTCCACGGCGTCGCCTTCATCGTGACGTTGAAGGTGATGCCGGCCACGCTGCAGTTGGTGAACGTGATGGTGCCGATGGAGCCGATCCCGGCGCCGTCGCTGCTCGTCGCCTGGAGGGAGCCCGCGGTCACGTCGGACGACGCACAGTTCAGCGTGGCCGCCGGTACCGCCAGGGAGGGGTTGACCGCGTGTGCGGTGTAGGCACCGGAGTTGGAAACCGTCCACGAGGACGTGGCGGTGGCCGAGGCCGATGTGGCGGCCAGCCCGACGGCCGCACCGACGGCGGCGGTCACGACTGCGGCTCTTACGGCAAGCTTGTGCATGGTGTGATTTCCCTTCGTGGCGTCTTGATCGGATTCCCGGAGTTCCGTTCCGAGCAGAACGGATCCCCCACGAGGTTCACTTGGCCGGAAGGCGGTTTCGTCCCGGGCGACCGCCTGTTCCAACCGTGCGGCGATGACGCTACGAGTGAGTAACCTGAGTCCGCAATGGCCTGTACGAAGAAATCCGGGTACGGGTTCTCCGCGGTCGATTTCCTGTTGCCGGGCGAGTAGCCGACCGGTCCTCATTAGCTGAAAGTGAGTAATTCGGCGTGGCCGCCCCCGCCCCACGGTGACGCTTCTCCGCACCCCGGCCCGGCGGGATCCGACGTCACAGCACCCGCCCGGCACAGCACCACACACGTGTGCCTTGTCAGCAATTGACAAGGGAACAGGCGGGAAACGAAGAGGAATTGCCCGGACGCACCCTCCGGGCGACGGGCGAACCCGCCCACCGGGTTGGCCGGATACGCTCCCCCGCTCGCGGCCCGCCGTGTCGCGGCTGTGTCCACCGGCCCCCGGCTTCGACTATGTTCGGCAGCCCAAATCGGTACGCACCTGTCGGTCTCCGGGAGCGCTCTCCCGTCGGCCACCCCCCACCGGGCGCCGGAGAGCAAGGGGTCGAGGAATGCCGGGAGTCGCAC
Source organism: Streptomyces sp. SID10853 (assembly GCF_010548145.1). Classification (GTDB taxonomy): domain Bacteria; phylum Actinomycetota; class Actinomycetes; order Streptomycetales; family Streptomycetaceae; genus Streptomyces. The sequence goes on along the minus strand of NZ_JAAGLN010000217.1, from coordinate 6,183 downwards.
CACCCTCGGACATCGGGGAACCACTGGGGCCGCTGCCCCAGGAGTTCGCGGCCGTCCTGCGGCCCGAACTCCCCAGCCTGATCAAGGAGATCGGGCTCGAGGTCACCCGCGCCTACCCCGAGTACGCACGGCTGCTCGAAGGCCCCTACGCCCAGGGCATCCGGATCGGCGTGGAGCAGAACATCTCCGTCTTCGTCGACCAGGTCGCCGAACCCACCGCGTCGTCCGCGCTGCGGGACGAGATGTGCCGGCGGTTCGGCCGGTTCGAGGCGTACGAGGGCAGGAGCCTGGACCAGCTCCAGGGCGCCTACCGGCTCGGGGCCCGGATCGCGCTGCGGCGGGCGAAGCGGGTGGGCCGGCGCTACAACCTCTCCCCCACGCTGATGCTGACCTTCGCCGACGCCCTGTTCACCTACGTCGACGAGCTCGAAGCCCTCTCGCGGGAGGGCTATCTGGAGGTCAGAACGGCCGGCGCCGACCAACTGGACACCCAGCGGCGCCGCCTGCTGCACCTGATCCTCGCCGGGTCGCCGGTGCCGCGCGCCGCCGTGGCCGAACTCGCCGAGCAGACCTGCTGGACGCTGCCCGGCCAGGTCACCCTGGTCGCCCTGCGGCCGCCCGCCGACATCCCGTCCGCGCTGCTGGACAACGATGTCCTCGCCGATCTGGCGGAGCCGCAGCCCCATCTGCTGATCCCGGGGCCGTTCGACGAGCGAAGACAGCGGATGCTCGACGCCGCGCTCCCCGGAGCGCACCTCACCATCGGCCTCACCGTCCCGCTCGCGAACGCCGCCGATTCGCTGCGCTGGGCCCGCCGGGTGCTCGACCTCATCGACACCGGCATCATCGGGGACGCTCCGACGACCCGCTGCGAAGACCATATGGTGACCCTCTGGCTGCTCTCCGACCGTGCCCTCCTGGAACAGCTGGCCGGGCGGGAGCTGGCCCCCGTCGCCCACCTCACCGCGAACCGCAGGGACCGCCTCCTGGAGACGCTGCACGCCTGGCTCGCGACCCGCGGCACCGCGGCCCAGCTGGGCGAGGTCCTGGATGTGCACGCGCAGACCGTCCGCTACCGCATGCGCACCCTGGAGAGCATCTTCGGCCCTCAACTGTCCGATCCCGAGCGGCGGTTCGCCCTGGAGATTGTCCTGCGCGCGATGCGCATCGAACCGAATGGCGGCTGACACCGCCCGACCGCCCGGACCACGTCACGGCCCCGGCTCGGCCCGGCTCACGGCTCCGGCGCGCCGCCCCGGCTCACGGACCGGCTCATGGCTCCGGTGGGATACCGGCTCGCGACCCGTGGAGCGCCCGTCTTGCCCGTACGCCCTTCGCACCATAACCTGACCCCCCAGTAAGATTACTCGGGAGTAAGGAAGCGTTCGTGGCGGAGAACATCAGCGAAAGGCTCGCGGAGCTGGACTTCGCGTCCGTCTCCCCGCAGGAGTTCGCGAAGATCATCAAGGGGCTCTCCACCAGGGAGCTCGGGGAGATCGCCCGCGGCGAGCTGCGCACCAGGGTGCTCGCGGAGGTCTTCGGCCGTATGGAGCGTCAGTTCCGTCCCGAGGCCGCCGGTTCGCTCGCCGCCGTGATCCGCTGGAAGATCACCGGCGAGAGCGACGTGGTGTACGAGACCACGGTCGCCGACGGGACATGCACCGTCACCGAGGGGCGCTCGGAGGCCGAGCCGCGGCTCACGCTCACCATGGGGGACGCCGACTTCCTGAAGCTGGTGTCCGGCAACGCGAGCCCGGTGACCCTCTTCATGCTGCGCAAGGTCAAGATCACCGGAGATGTCGCCCTCGCCGCCGGACTCACCCGGTACTTCGACATCCCCAAAGCCTGAGAGGGGCCCAGGACATGAGTGGTTTCTCTCTCGAACTCACCGAGGAACAGCGCGATCTGAAGGAGTGGGTGCACGGCTTCGCCGCCGGTGTCGTGCGCCCGGCGGCCGCCGAGTGGGACGAGCGCGAAGAGACTCCGTGGCCCGTCATCAAGGAGGCCGCCCGGATCGGTCTCTACGGTTTCGAGTCGCTCGCCGACATGTACGGCGACCCCAGCGGGCTCTCCCTCCAGATCGCCAACGAAGAGCTGTTCTGGGGCGACGCGGGGATCGGGATGGCGCTGTTCGGCACCTCGCTCGCGGTCGCCGGGATCTTCTCGTCGGGCACCCCCGACCAGCTCGCCGAGTGGGTCCCGCAGTGCTTCGGCGACCCGGACGACCCGCGGCTCGCGGCGTTCTGCGTCTCGGAGCCCGACGCCGGTTCCGATGTCTCCGCGATGCGGACCCGCGCCCGCTACCAGGAGGCGACCGACGAGTGGGTGCTCCACGGCCAGAAGGCGTGGATCACCAACGGCGGCATAGCCGATGTGCATGTGGTCGTCGCCTCCGTCGACCCGGAGCTCGGGTCGCGCGGCCAGGCCGCCTTCATCGTGCCGCCCGGCACACCGGGCCTGGCGGCCAACCGCAAGATCAAGAAGCTGGGGCTGCGGGCCTCGCACACCGCCGATGTGTTCCTCGACGAGGTCCGGGTGCCGGGCCACTGTCTGCTCGGCGGAAAGGAGAAGCTGGACCGCAGGCTCGCCCGCGCCCGGGAGGGCGGCCGCGCCAAGGGCCAGGCCGCCATGGCGACCTTCGAGGTCAGCCGCCCGACGGTCGGCGCCCAGGCACTGGGGATCGCCCGCGCCGCCTACGAGTACGCGCTGGAGTACGCGGGCGACCGGCACGCGTTCGGCCGCCCCGTCATCGAGAACCAGTCCATCGCCTTCGCGCTCGCCGACCTGCGGACCGAGATCGAATCCGTACGGCTGCTGATCTGGCAGGCCGCCTGGATGGCCAGGAACGACAAGACCTTCGACGCCGGCCAGGGCTCCATGTCCAAGCTGCGCGCCGGCGAACTGGCCGTCGCCGCGTCGGAGAAGGCCGTCCAGATCCTCGGCGGCGCCGGATACAGCAGGGAGCATCCGGTCGAGCGGATGTACCGGGACGCGAAGATCTACACCATCTTCGAGGGCACCAGCGAGATCCAGCGGCTGGTGATCGCACGGGCGATCTCGGGGCGGCACATCCGCTGAGGCGGCACACCCGCTGACGGGCCGGGCGCCGGACGGGCGTCCCAGGCGGTACGTCACATCCGCCCGGGCGCCGGTACCGCCGAAGGGCTGAACCTCGTGGCCGGATGATCACCGGTCCGGCCTACAGCGTGTGCGCCGTTCGCGCGCCGGTGTGAGGGTGCGGCTGTGACCACTGCCAGCAGTCCAGCCCCCGCCGCACCACCTGTGCTCGACGTCCGGCAGCGGAACATCGTGTTCGGCACGATCATGCTCGGTGTGCTGCTGGCCGCTCTCGACCAGACGATCGTCGGCACCGCGCTGCCGACGATCGTCTCGGACCTGGGCGGGGCCGCGCACATGTCCTGGGTGGTCACCGCGTATCTGCTCGCCGAGACGGTCTCGACCGTCCTGGTCGGCAAGTTCGGTGACCTCTTCGGCCGCAAGCTGATCTTCCAGGTGTCGGCGATCATCTTCATCACCGGCTCGTTCCTGTGCGGCCTGGCGACGGACATGTCCCTGCTGATCGCCTGGCGTGCGGTCCAGGGCATCGGCGCGGGCGGGCTGATGGTCACGGCGATGGCCCTGATCGCAGATGTCATCCCGCTGCGCGAACGCGGCAAGTACCAGGGCGCGATCGGTGCCGTGTTCGGGGTGTCCACCGTGATCGGCCCGCTGCTCGGCGGGGTGTTCACGGACCATCTGACCTGGCGCTGGGCGTTCTACGTCAACGTCCCGATCGCCGTACTCGTGGTCATCGCGGCCGCCCGCAACATTCCCTCGGTGAGATCCGCCGGCCGCCCGGTCATCGACTATCTGGGCATCACCCTGGTGACGGCCGGGGCGAGCGCGCTCATCCTGGCCACCAGCTGGGGCGGCAACCAGTACGCCTGGGGCTCCGGCACCATCATCGGCCTGTTCGCGCTGGGTGTGGTCGCGCTCGCGCTGTTCTGCCTGGTCGAGAGGCGCGCGGCGGAACCGATGCTGCCGATGCGGCTGTTCTCCAACCCGGTGTTCGCCGTCTGCTCGATCCTCAGCTTCATCGTCGGCTTCGCGATGCTCGGGGCGATGACCTTCCTGCCGACGTATCTGCAGTACGTCGACGGGGACTCGGCGACGATCTCCGGGGTGCGGACGCTGCCGATGGTCGTGGGGCTGCTCATCGCCTCCGTGTTCAGCGGGAACATCGTCAGCAAGACGGGCAACTACCGGATCTTCCCGATCGCCGGATCGCTGGTGATGGCGGCTGGGCTGTTCCTGATGTCCCGGATGGGTCCGGACGCGGGCGTCTGGCGCGAGTCGCTGTACATGTTCGTGCTCGGCCTCGGTATCGGGCTCTGTATGCAGGTGCTGACCATCGCCGTGCAGAACACCGTCGACTACTCCGACCTGGGCACGGCCACGTCCGGCGTGACGTTCTTCCGTACGCTGGGCAGCGCCTTCGGCACCGCCGTGTTCGGCACGATCTACGCCAACACCCTGAAACCGAAGCTCAGCTCGGCCATCGGGCAGGCCGCGGCGGCATCGGGCACCGCCCCGGCGCGGATCGCGGGGGCCGCGCAGGACCCGAAGTCGCTGCACAAGCTCCCCGGCGCCACTTCGGCCCCGGTCATCCAGGCGTACGCGCACACCATCCACACCGTGTTCCTGTGGACCGTGCCGGTCGCGCTCATCGGTTTCGTCGTGGCGCTGTTCCTGAAGCAGGTGAAGCTGCGCGACTCCGCACGGGCCGGCTCGACCGACATGGGTGAGGGCTTCGCGGCCCCCGCGTCCGGCGACTCGGCCAAGATGCTGGAGTTCTCCGTCGCGAAGATCCTGCACAGCCAGGGACCCGACACCGCCCGCCGGATCGTCGCGGAGTCCGACACCCGGCTCGACGTGGCGGGGGCCTGGGCCGTGATGCAGGTCGAGCTGCTCACCCGGCTGGTCGGGCACGCGAGCATCGGGGTCACCGCGGCCCGGTACCGGATCCCGCCCGAGGTGCTGGTGCCGGTCTTCGACCGCATGGTCGACGAGGGCTACCTCACCCGGGACGGCAGCCTCTTCTCCCACACCCCGGCGGGCCTCCGCGAGGCGGAGACGATCACCGCGGCCTGGGCGCAGTGGCTCAACACCCAGCTGGAGGCGGACAGCGGCAGGCCGCGCAGCGCCGAGCTGCGGGCGGCGGCGGACGCCATCGCCAAGCGGCTGCTCGCCGAGGACCTGGCCACCGGTCTGCCGCGCGCCCGCGGGACGGCCACGGCGACGGCCGCTCACTGACCCGGCGGCCGCCGCCCCGCCCGGGTACCGGACCTGACCGGGCGCCGGACCCGGCCGGGCTCCGGACCTGACCAGGTGCCGGGCCTGACCGGCTCCACGTCCCCTGGCCGGGTACCGGACCTGACCGGCTCCACGACCTCTGGCCGGGTACCGGACCCGGCCGTCGCGGCACCGAGCCCGGAGCCGTGGGGCCGGGGGCTCGGAATCAGGTCGCCGGGCGTTCTTTCATAATGGTGTGCGGGGCCTTCGCGTCGGAGGCCCCCGACATCCACGGCATTCCGGCCCGCCCGGACCCGCAGCGCCCATTCCTGGAGGAAGAGCCCCATGAGCGAGGAGCACCCGGAGCGGCGCCCGGCCGGCGAGCTGGAAGCCAGCGTGCTCGCCGCGCTGTGGGCGGCCGGCGAACCGCTGACCCCTGCCGACGTACAGCGCACGCTCAGCGGCGGGCTCGCCAGGACCACCGTGACGACGATCCTGAGCCGGCTGCACGACAAGGGGTGGGTCACCAGGACCCGCGAGGGCCGCGGCTTCGCCTACACCCCGACCGAGGACTCCCCCGGCCTCACCGCCCGCCGGATGCACACCGAGCTGGAGAAGGAGCAGGACCGCTCCACGGTGCTCGCGCGTTTCGTGTCCCGGCTGAGCTCCGACGACGAGCGGCTGCTGCGCGAACTGCTGGAGAGCGAGGGCAAGTGATCTACGCGGTCTGGGTGCCCCTGCTGATGCCCCTGTTCGTGGCGCCCGCAGCCCGGTGGCTCGCCGAGCTGCTGGCGCCGCGGCAGGCCGTCCGGCTGCTGACGGCCGCTGCGCTCACCCTGGGCGGCTGCTCGGCCGCGGCGCTCGGCATGCTCGTCGTGGCCGGCCTGCTGC
>NZ_JAAGLN010000216.1 GCF_010548145.1 Streptomyces sp. SID10853 | reverse complement strand
TGGGAGGGGCCGTCGCCACCGCGCAGGAAGGCGATCCACCGGCCGTCCGGAGACCACGCGGGCGCGGTGTCGGCGGGGCCGCGGGTGAGCCGGCGCGCCGCGCCGCCACCGGCGGGCACCGCCCACAACGCGCGGTCCTCGCGGTCGTGTTCGCGGTCGGCGGTGCGCAGCACATAGGCGATGCGCGCTCCGTCCGGGGACAGCGCCGGCTGCTCGGGCAGCGCGATGGAGTAGAGGTCGTCGATACCCAGGCGTCGCATCACAGTGTGCGGTCTCCTCGTGGACGGAGCGGATGGGGCCGGACTACGAGTGTCACGGAGTGCCTTCCGTGCGCAACCGTTCCGGCGGGGTAGGGCCGGGCACGGCGGCGAGCAGGTCGCGGGTGTAGGGGTGGCGCGGATCGGCGAGTATCCGGTCGGCCGGGCCGGCCTCGACGATCCGGCCGAGGTACATCACGGCGATGTGGTCGCTGAGATAGCGCACCACGGCCAGGTTGTGCGAGATGAACAGCATGGTCAGCCCGGTCTGCCGCTGTACGTCGCGCACCAGGTTGAGCACGGCGCCCTGGACGGAGACATCGAGGGCTGAGGTGATCTCGTCGGCGATGACGGCCTGCGGCCGCCCCGCGAGTGCCCGGGCGAGTGCCACCCGCTGGCGCTGCCCGCCGGAGAGCTGTCCGGGCAGCATCGGGGCCCGGCCGGGGTCGAGGCTGACCTGTTCGAGCAGCCGGGCGATCTCGGCACGCCGGGCCACCCGGCCGCGGCCCCGTTCGCGGGGCAGTGCCTCGCCGATGGAATCCCCGATGCTCATCCGCGGATCGAGGGAGGAGTACGGGTCCTGGAAGACCATCTGCAGCGGGCGGTGGCGCCCGCTCAGCTCACGTACGTCCGTCCCGTCGAGCAGGATGCGGCCCGTGGCGAGCGGGGCGAGACCGACCGCGGCGCGGGCCAGCGTCGACTTCCCCGATCCCGACTCCCCCACCAGGCCGGTCACTTGGCCCGACGGTACGGTCAACCGCACGCCGTCAACCGCGGTCCTGGCATGGCGGCGGGCGCCGTAGCGCACGCTCACCCCGTCGAAGACCAGCTCGCTCATGCGGTGTCTCCTGTCGTGGTCTCCGTGACCGGTCCGGCCTCCGCGCCGACCGGGTGCCAGCAGGCGATCCGGTGCCCGGTGGCACAGCTGACCGGCTCGGGATCCGCGCGGCGGCAGTGGTCGTCGGCGCGGGGGCAGCGCGGGGCGAACGCGCACCCCGCCGGTATCAGGTCCGGCTCCGGCGGCCGGCCGGGTATCACGGCCAGCGGGCGGTCCCGGTCGGTGCCGAGATCCGGTACGGCGGCCAGCAGGGCCCGCGTGTAGGGGTGCCGGGCCGCGGTGAACAGGCTCTCGGCGGGCAGGTCTTCGACGATCCGGCCCGCGTACATGACGAGCACCCGGTCGCACGTCCGGGCGACGACCGTGATGTCGTGGCTGATGAGCAGGACGGCGGTGGCCCGCCCGGCCCGTACCTCGTCGAGCAGCCGCAGCACCTGCCGCTGCACGGTCACGTCGAGTGCGGTGGTCGGCTCGTCGGCGATGATCAGCCGGGGGTCGCCCATCAGCCCCATCCCGATCATCGCGCGCTGTCGCATACCGCCGGAGAACTCGTGCGGATACTGGCGCGCCCGCCGCTCGGGAGCGGACACATGCACGGCGCGCAGCCGGTCCACCGCCCGTGTGCGGGCGGCGCGCCCCGACAGGTGCTGGTGGTGTACGGCGACCTCTGCGAGCTGCCGTCCCACGCTCATGACCGGGTTGAACGAGGACATCGGGTCCTGGAAGACCATGGCGAGGGAGGTGCCGAGGAGGGTGCGCAGCTCCCGCTCTCCGGTGTCGAGCAGGGGTGTGCCGGTGAAATCGAGCCGCTGGGCGGTGACATGGGCCGGTGGTTCGACGAGCCGGGACACGGCCATCGCGGTCAGGCTCTTGCCCGATCCTGACTCCCCCACCACTCCGACGGCCTCGCCCGGGTGTACGGCGAAGCTGACCCCGCGTACCGGCGTCGTCCATCCGTCGGGTGCCGGGAAGGACACCCGCAGGTTCTCCACCGCCAGGACCGGCTCCCCGTCGCCGGGCGGCCGTCGTACGGCGGCGGCCGGGGCAGGCGGTGTGAGCGGACGGGGGCCTGCGGGCCGGCGGGAGAGTGTGCGTACGCCGAGGGCGGCGGCCACGGCCTCGCCGAAGAGGTTGAAGGCAAGACCGGCGACGACGACCGCCACACACGGCGCGAGCGCGGGCGCGGGGGTGAGGTTGATCCGGCCGAGGCCCTCTCCGAGGAGCCGCCCCCAGTCGTAGTCGGGGGCCTGTACGCCCAGCCCGAGGAACGAGAGTCCGGCGAAGGCCAGGAGTGCGGAGCCCGCGCCGACAGTGGCGTTGACGGCCAGCGGCTCGGCGATGTTGGGCAGGATGTGCCGGGTCAGGAGCCGGATCCTGCCGACCCCGACGGTCCGGGCGGCGGCCACGAAGTCCTGGCCCGCGACCGACGCGCTCAGCGTGTGGGTGAGCCGGGCGAAGGCCGGGGCCATGGCCAGGCCGATCGCCGGCACGGCGCCCGTCGCGCCCACTCCGAAGACGACCGCGAAGAACAGGGCGAGCAGCAGGCCGGGGAAGGCGACGGCGATGTTCACCACGGAGACCACCAACTGCCCGGCCCGGCGCGGCAGTACCGCGGGCACCGTGCCGAGAACCAGCCCCAGGACCACCCCCAGCAGGGTCGCGGCGACCGCGAGCAGCAGCGACAGCCGGGTGGCCACCAGCACCCGGAGGAGGATGTCGCGGCCCAGGCTGTCGGTGCCCAGCACATGGGCGCCGGACGGCCCTTGCTGGAGCGCGGAGGTGTCCACCGCGGACGCCCTGTCCCCCCACAGGACCGGGGCGAGGACGGCCAGGACGACCACGGCGAGCAGCAGCAGCCCGGCGCAGGCGCCCACCGGGGTGCGGGCGGCGGCCGGCCATCGGGAGCGGGGCGCGGGCATCAGACCTCCCTGATCGCGGAACGCGGGTCGAGCACGGCGAGGGCCACATCGACCAGCAGGTTCACCACCAGCACCCCGGCGCCGTAGACGAGCACGACGCCCTGCACCACCGGATAGTCCTTCTGCAGGATGGACTGCACGATCGTCGAGCCGAGTCCTGGCCAGGCGAACACGTTCTCCACCAGGACCGTTCCCGCGACCAGCGCGGAGAGCAGCAGACCGCCGAGAGTGAGCGTGGCGGTCAGGGCGTTGGGCAGCGCATGGCGCAGGTAGACGCGGTGCGGCGGCAGCCGCTTGGCGCGTGCGGTGCGCACGAAGTCCTGGGCCAGGACCGACAGCATCTCCACCCGGCAGATCCGGGCCAGCACCGAGGCGGGCCCGATCGACAGGGCCACCACGGGCAGCACGTACGAGCCGGGCCCCTGCAGACCCGCGACGGGGAACCAGCGCAGGCGTACCGCGAACACATAGGCCAGCACGACCGCGACCAGGAACTCCGGTACGGCGCCCAGCAGCACGCTGCCCGCGGTGAAGGCCAGTTCGGTGCCGCGCCGGCGCCCGCCCCTGGTCCGGGCGGCCATCGCCGTCCCCAGGGGCACCGCGATGGCCAGGGCCAGTACGAAGGCGAGCCCGGCCAGTTGCAGGGTCGCGGGCAGCCTGGTGCCGATCGTCTGCGCCACGGACTGGCCGCTGATGGTGGAGGTGCCCAGGTCGCCGGTGAACAGCCCGCCCAGGAAGTGCAGATACTGCTCCCACAGCGGGAGGCCGAGCCCCAGCTCCGCGCGCCGCGCCGCGACCAGGTCCGGCGAAGCGGTCATGCCCAGAGCGGCGCGCACCGGGTCACCGGGGACGAGATGGATCATCAGGAACGCCGCGGTGACCAGCACCCACAGCGACACCGCGAGCCGGACCGAGCGCCGGACGGAGAACAGCAGCCACCGGTGGCTCCGCCGGTCGGCGGCCGGCGCGGTCCGCGCCGCCTCGACGGCCGTCGCAGTCGTCATCGGGCCGCCCTCCTAGTTGGCGTACATACGGATGGACGACGGGACGATCGAGCCCTGGCCGACCTCGAATCGGGCCCCCTTGCCGAAGACCGGGGTACGGGAGTTGTAGTAGGGCACCACGTCGAGGTGCTTGATCAGCGCCGTCTCGGCCTGCTGCCACAGCGGGCAGCCTGCGGCGCCGGCCTTCGCGGATGCCTTCCGCACGAGGGCGGCGTAGCCGGGGTTGTCGATTCCGGAGAAGTTCAGGCCCTTCGGCGGCCTCGGCCCGGCCATGAAGGGGACGAGCTGATTGGGCGCCGAGACCGCGATCGGGCCCATGGAGACGTCCCAGTTGCCCGAGCCGAAGAGCGTGCTGTTCAGTGCGGGACTGTCGACCGGCTTCAGCGTGACCTCGGCCCCCAGGCTCTGCCACTCCTTCTGGATCAGCTCGGCGCCCGCAGCCATGGTGGGCCCGTTCTGGGTGCCGTACATCAGACTCAGCCGGAGTTTCCTGCCGCCCTTGGCGCGGGTCCCACCGGATCCCGGTGCCCAGCCTGCCGCGTCCAGGGCGGCCTTGGCCGCCGCGACGTCGTACGAGGGGAGACTGCCGGTGACCGGGTCGCCGGGGCAGGCCCGCGGCTCGTCGGTGACCATGCCCTGCGACGGCTCTCCGGTGCCGTCGGTGATCACCTTGCCCGCATCGGGCAGGTTCAGCGCCCGGACCAGTGCCCGGCGCACCGCCTCGTCCGCTGCGGGGCGGCCCGCGCTCTGGTTGAAGTACAGCTCGCCCAGCGGTGCCTGCACATCGGCGTGGAACAGTTTCTGCGCGGCCAGCCGCTTCTGCTCGGGGCCGGAGATCGCCGCCGCGTTCAGCTCTCCGGACGTCAGCAGGTTCGCGGCCGTGGTCTCGTTGGGGACCACCCGGACCCGCACCTTGTCCGGCAGCCCCGTGGCCGCCTTGCCGGCCGCGCCCGGGCCCCAGCGGTAGTCCTTGCGCCGGGTGAGCGTGTAGTGGTCGCCGGGGACGGACTCGGTCATGGTGAACATGCCGGTGCCGCTTCCCTTGCCGCCCTTGGCCAGCACCGTGCGGTCCTTGAGCCCGTGGCCGCAGGCGATCGGCACGGAGCCTGCGTTGCGCAGCAGGAACGCGTCGGGGGCGCCGCTGGTCAGGGTGACGGTGCGCCGCCCGTCGTCGGCCCTGGCGGTGGTGCCGGGCTGGATCAGCACGCCGGTCAGTGGCGACTTGTTCGCCGGGTCACCGATGTAGTCGATGTTCGCGGCCGCCTCGCTCGCGGTCAGCGGCGAACCGTCGGAGCAGGTGATGCCGGGGCGCAGGGTGAAGGTCGCCGTCCTGACCGTCGCACGCCACTTCTGGGCCAGCCCGGCCTCGGGCCGGCCCCGGCCGTCGAGATGGATCAGCGGGTCGTACAGATAGAGGTTGATGCCGATACCGATCGACATCACCGTCTTCGCCGGGTCGAGTGCGCCCGGGTCGGAGGTGAAGGACGTGGTGAACGTCCTGCCGTTCGCCAACGTGCCGCCCCCGGCCGCGTCCGGGCCCGGTGCGCCGGCGCAGCCGGCGGCCAGCAGCAGGACGGCCGCCACCAGCGGAAGGACGCGCCCGGCGGGTGCCGCCGCGCCGCCTCTCATATCGACTGCTCGGGCGCGGTGCGGACCTGGGTCCCTGCGGGCGTACGGCTGAGCTCATCCCCTGCGGACATACGGATCCCCACCTCCGAGGCTGCGAACCGGTGCTGCCCGAAAGGTAGGCCAGGGGCCCTGCCCGTGGTTCGTCGGCTACGACAGGGTGGTACGGCCCGGTTCGTCGGCGCCGACGAACGCCCGCGCGGGGCCCCTCACCTCAGCTGCCGCTCCGCGACGCGACGGTGGGCGTCCTGACAGCGCGCCCCGGGGGCGTGTCCTCGGGGCGTGTGCTCTCAGGGGTGCGTGCTTCTCAGGGCGTGTCGGTCGAGACGAGGTACACCCTCTTGCCGCGCGGGAAGGTCCGGTCGACGGTGATGTCGACGGTGGGCAGCGGCGCCTTGCGGGTGACGGTCGTGCCGGCCCAGTCGCGGGTGTCGGGGAACTTCCAGCCGACGATCTTCGCGTTGCGCGGGCTGACGGTGACCTTCCCGTCCTTGAGCGCGGCGCTGCTGGTCCCCGCCTTCTTGAGGAAGGCGTCGAGGCCGGCCTGGGTGGTGGTGAACCGCACGTACAGGCGGCTGACCTTCCAGTTGCTGGTCTGGTAGTACCAGACGCCCACCGCGTTCTCCGGGATCGGTACGTCGAACGTACGGCGCTGCACCTTCGACGGCCAGGCGTGCGTGAGACCGGTCGCCATGGCCTTCTTCTCATTGGACCGGCCGCTGTCGCGGCTCTGCTCGGCGGAGATGACCAGATAGCCGGCGGGGATGCCGATGAGGAGCACGATGATGACCGCGGTGAGCCATCTGCGACGGATCATGTGGCGGTGGTCCTCCGGCGACTGTCCACCGCCCTCGGGGGGCGAGGTCTGGTGGGGCACGGACGTCGTCATTACGGGGATCCCTGGGTGGTGCGGGTGGTACGGGCAGCCTGTGCGTACCGCTCGTAGCGCTCCACGCGACGGCGGTTCGCCCTGCGGAACCGCCGGGCGATCAGCCTGGAGAGGTCGGCGGCCCCGACCATACCTGCCTCAGGACCGAGCTGCGCCTTCGTGATCCGGGCCTCGGGGCGGTAGCCACGGCCGGTCAGCTGGCGCTTGAAGGCGTCCCGCGCGGGGCCGATGAGCAGGTCGTCGGCTGCGCTGACGCCCCCGCCGACGACGAAGCAGGACGGGTCGAGGGCGGCGGCCAGATTGGCGATTCCGACACCCAGCCACTGGCCGATGTCCTGGAACAGCTCGACGCACATCGCGTCGCCCTCACGGGCCAGTTCGGTGATGAGCGGCCCGGTGATGTCGGGGATGTTGCCCTTGACCCGCTCGATGATGCTGTACGCCACCGGGGAGTCGGCCGCGGCCATCTCCTTGGCCTCACGGACGAGGGCGTTGCCCGAGCTGTACTGCTCCCAGCAGCCGCGGTTGCCGCAGGGGCAGCGGTGGCCGCCGGGGACGACCTGCATATGACCGAATTCACCCGCGACGCCGTACTTGCCGCGCTTGACCTGGCCGTCCTCCAGAATGGCGCCGCCGATGCCGGTGCCGAGCGTGATCATCACCAGATGGTCCTCGCCGCGGCCCGCGCCGAAGCGCCACTCCGCCCACGCGGCGGTGTTGGCGTCGTTGTCGACCATGACGGGGACGGCGAGCCTGCCCTGGAGCGCGTCGCGCAGCGGCTCGTCGCGCCAGGCGAGGTGGGGGGCGAAGAGGACTCTGGAGCGGTCGGCGTCGACCCAGCCGGCCGCCCCGATGCCGACGGCGTGCACGTCGTGGCGGTCGGAGAGATCGAGGACCAGCTCGACAATGGTGTCCTCGACGACCTTGGCGCTCTTGGACTTGTCCGGCGTCTCGGTCTTGATCTTCTCCAGGATGACGCCGTCGGCGTCGACGACGCCCGCCATCACCTTCGTACCGCCGATGTCGATGCCGACGGTCGGGACGCGGGGCGCTGTGAGGTGCGAGCGCCGCTCGCGGGTCCCGACGGTCCGCAGGACCGTGGCGCGGGCGGAGCCGCGGTGCGCGAAGTCACGGTACGTACTCATCGGTCAGATGATGCCATCCGAATCCTCAGGAGGCGTCCTCGGCGGGGTTTCCGTCCGTCCTGTCGGGGCCGGACCCGCCCGAGCCGGGGTCGCCGGAGCCGGGGTCGCCGGAGCCGGGGTCGCCCGAGCCGGGGTCGCCCGAGCCCGGCTCTCCGGGGCGCGGGGCCCGCCGGAGTTCGTGGCTGAGCTCCTCCAGCTCGCTGCCGCCCGCCATCTGCCGGGTGAGCTCGTCCAGGGTGATCCGGTCCTTGCTGTGACTGCCGAACATCGCCCCGCGCTTCAGCAGGACGAAGCGGTCACCGACCAGATAGGCGTGGTGCGGGTTGTGCGTGATCAGGACCACGCCGAGTCCGGCGTCGCGGGCCGCGGCGACGTACTTCAGCACGACCCCCGACTGCTTCACGCCGAGCGCGGCGGTCGGCTCGTCGAGGACCAGCACCTTGGCACCGAAGTGGACGGCGCGGGCGATGGCCACGCACTGGCGTTCACCGCCGGACAGCGTCCCGATGGGCTGGTCGACATCGCGCAGGTCGATGCCCATGCGCAGCAGCGCGGAGCGGGTCGTCTCGCGCATCAGCCGGACGTCGAGGCGCTTGAGGGGGCCGGCGCCCTTCGTCGGCTCCGAGCCGAGGAAGAAGTTCCGCCAGACCGGCATGAGCGGGACGACGGCGAGGTCCTGGTAGACGGTGGCGATGCCCCGGTCGAGCGCCTCGCGCGGCTTGCCGAGGCTCGTCTCGTCGCCTTCGATCAGGAAGCGGCCCGCGTCGTGCCGGTGCAGCCCCGAGATGATCTTGATGAGGGTCGACTTGCCCGCGCCGTTGTCGCCGAGGACACAGGAGATCTCACCGGCGTGCACGACGAGGGAGACCTCTTCGAGCGCCTTGATGTTCCCGTAGAACTTGCTGACCCGGTCGAGTTCCACCAGGGGTGTGGTCTGCTCGGGCGCGGTGTGTTCCGCCGCTGTCCGCTCCGTCATCGCGACGCCTCCGCTCGCTTGCGCACCCAGGCATTGAGCAGGGCGGCCAGGAGCAGCATGGCTCCCAGGAAGAACTTGAACCAGTCCGGGTTCCACTCCGCGTACACGATGCCCTTGCTGGTCATGCCGAAGATGAAGGCCCCGACAGCGGAGCCGATCGCCGAACCGTAGCCGCCGGTGATCAGACAGCCGCCGATGACGGCCGCGATGATGTACGTCAGCTCGTTGCCGACCCCCTCACCTGACTGCACCACGTCGTAGCTGAAGAGCAGGTGCTGGCCGGAGATCCAGGCCGCGAAGGCCACCCCCATGTAGAGGCCGATCCGGGTCTTGACGACCGGGACGCCGACCGCGCGGGCCGCGTCGTCGTTGCCGCCGACCGCGAAGATCCAGTTTCCGGCGCGGGTGCGCAGCAGCACCCAGGTCGCCACCGCGATCAGCGCGGCCCACCACAGGAGGGTGACCTTGAGGTCGACGTTGCCGATGGTGAGCTGGGACGCGAAGACCTTCTTCGCCGAGGGGAAGCCCTCCATGTCACCGATGGACTTCGTCGACACGGTGCCGCTGATCAGCTTGGTGAAGCCGAGGTTGAGCCCGGTCAGCATCAGGAAGGTGCCCAGCGTGATGATGAAGCTGGGGAGTCTGGTGCGGGTCAGCATGAAGCCGTTGAAGACGCCGATGGCGAGCGTGACCAGCAGCGAGACGCCGACGCCCACCCAGACGTTCGCGGTCATCTGGTAGCTGAACATCGAGGAGATCAGCGCGGAGCTGGTCACCATGACCCCGGCCGACAGGTCGAACTCGCCGCCGATCATCAGCAGCGCCACCGGGACCGCCATGATCCCCAGCGTCGACGCCGCGTACAGCACGGTGGAGAGGCTGGAGGGCCGCAGGAAGCTGTCCGCGACGACCGAGAAGAAGACGAAGACGGCGACGGCGCCGACGACCGAGCCCAGCTCGGGGCGGCCGAGCAGCCGGCGCAGCGGTGAGGCGCGCAGCAGCCGTTCGTCCGGTGTCTGTGCGGCGCTGCTCATCGCGTACCCCGCTGCGTGAAGGCGGCCAGCGCGCTCGCGTCCTTCTTGGTGATGACCTGGGGCCCGGTGAGGACCGGGCGGCCGCCGCCGAGGACGTTGCGGTTGTACTTGTAGAGCCAGAGCAGGTCGACCGCCTCGTACCCCTGGAGGTACGGCTGCTGGTCGACGGCGAAGCCGAGGGTGCCCTTCTGCAGGGCGGAGGCGACCTTGGCGTTCAGGTCGAAGGTGTCGATCTCGGCCTTGCTGCCCGCGGTGTCCTTGGCCTGGACCGCGGCGTCGGCGAACGGTGCGCCGAGCGTGACGACCGCGTCGATGGAGTGGTCGGCCTGGAGCTTGGCCTCGATGGAGGACTGCACGTCGGGCATGTTGGTGCCGTCGACGTACAGGTTCTCCATCGTGCCGTGGAAGTTCTTCTTGGCTCCGGCGCAGCGCTGCTCATGGCCCACGTTGCCCTGCTCGTGCAGGATGCAGAGCGCCTTCTTGCGGCCGCGCTTGTTGAGTTCGTCGCCGACGGCCTGGCCCGCGATCGTCTCGTCCTGGCCGATGTGGGTGAGCGCGCCGAACTGCTTGGACTCCTCGGATCCGGAGTTCACGGTGATCACCGGGATGCCGGCCTTCTCGGCCTTCTGCACGACGGCTTTCATCGAGTCGGGCTTGGCGAGGGTGACGATGAGTCCGTCGACCTTCTGGTCGATGGCCGTCTGCACCAGCTGCGCCTGCTGCTGGCCCTCCTCGCTGTGCGAGTAGAGGAAGGTGACGTTGTCCTTGGCCGCGGCCTGTTTGGAGCCCTTCTGGACGATGTCCCAGAAGGTGTCGCCGTCGCCCGAGTGGGTGACCATGGCGAACTTCCAGCGCGGCGTGTTCACCGCCGCCTTGCCGACGGCCGCGGCCCGTGAGGCGCGCTCCTCGGCCCGCTTGCCGCCGGTGCTGCTGCATCCCGCCAGGGAGAGCCCCAGCGCTAGCGCCAGCGCCCCGCTGACCCAGGTTCGTACCCTTGCCACGACGTGATGCCCTTCTCGGTGTTCCTGTGCCTGCCGCGGGCGCTGTGCTCGCTGCGGCTGCTGCCGTACCCGCCGGTGCGGACGGTGACCGGTCCCGTCCGGTCCGGCCGCCCAAGTATGGGTCACCGCCGGTCGCGGCCGATTCATCGGGGGCCGCCCGCGGGTGCGGCGAGGCGCGCCGCTGCAGTGCGGGCTGCTGCTGTGCGGGTGGTACGCAAGGGGGTCCGCCCTCTCTCCCGGCCGCCGGGTTGCGGCAGAGGAGTTCTAGCGGTGGGCGCCGGGCTCCGTCAATGGTTTGTCAGAACATCCTGACGAGCCCCGGCCGGCTCCTACGGGCGCACCAGCAGCTGGAACTCGAAGGCGTACCGGGAGGCGCGGTAGATGTGCGTGCCGAATTCCACGGGCCGCCCCGTGGAGTCGTACGTGATCCGCTCCATCGTCAGCAGCGGTGCGCCTTCGCGCTCCCCGAGCCTGCTGCCCTCGTCGGCTGTCGCGGCCCGCGCGCCCACCGTCTGGCGGGCGCTGTGCAGGGTGATCCCGGCGGCCCGCAGCAGCCGGTAGAGCCCGGTGCCCTCCAGCCGTTGCGTCTCAGGGGCCGGCACCCCTTCGGGCAGGTAGTTGCGGAGCTGCGCCATGGGCTCGCCGTACGCGAACCGCAGCCGGTCGAGGCAGCGGACCTGGCTGCCGTCGGGCACCGCGAGTGCGGCGGCGACCCCGGCCGGGGCGGGGACGTACTCGTTGCACAGGACCTGGGTGGTGGGCCGCTGTCCGGCGGCGAGCAGGTCGTCGTAGAGGCTGCTCAGTTCGAGAGGGCGCTTGACCTGGCTGTGCACCACCTGGGTGCCGACACCTCTGCGGCGCACCAGCAGCCCCTTCTCGACCAGCGACTGGATGGCCTGGCGGACGGTGGGACGCGACAGGCCGAGCCGGGACGCGAGGTCGATCTCGTTGCCCAGCAGGCTGCCGGGGACGAGCCTGCCCCGTTCGATGGCCGACTCCAGTTGCTGCGCGAGCTGGTAGTACAGCGGGACCGGGCTGCTGCGGTCCACGCCGAGCTCAAGACTGAGGGTGGGGTCGGCCGCTGGTTTGGACACGCCGGAAGGGTAGCCCAGGTCCGGTTGTCAGGACAAAGGCTTGACAGCGGGCGGAGCCCCGGCCACGTTGGGGTCCATGCGTATCGGACTCATCGGGACAGGCCGCATCGGTTCCTTCCACGCGAGGGCTCTCAGCGGCCACCGGGACGTCGGCGCGCTGGTGGTCGCCGACGCCGAGGGCCCGAGGGCCGCCGAGGTCGCCCGGCGGACCGGGGCGACGGCCGCCGCCTCGGTCGACGAGGTCTTCGCCCGCGGCGTGGACGCGGTCGTGATCGCTTCGGCGACCGCCTCGCACGCCGCGCTGATC
>NZ_JAAGLN010000215.1 GCF_010548145.1 Streptomyces sp. SID10853 | reverse complement strand
GCGGTGACCTCGGCGATCTCCTCGTCGGTGGCCCTGCGGCCGACGGGCAGCCGCGCGGGCACCCGCTCGTCGCCGGTCGGCCGGAAGACCAGGCCGGTCTCGAAGAGCGCGAGGTCGTGCGAGCCGCGTCCGGTGTTGCGCCGCAGCGCGCCGAGCAGCCCCGGCAGCAGCGTGGTGCGCAGCGCGGGCTCCTCGTCGGAGAGCGGGTTGACCAGCTTGACCGTGGCCCGGCGGGGGTCGTCGGCGGCCAGTCCGAGCTGGTCGAAGGCGGCGTCGCCGGTGAACGGGTAGTTCAGCGCCTCGACGAAACCGGCACCGGCCAGCGCGCGGCCGACCCTGCGGTGCAGCCGCTGCCGCTCGGTGAGCCCCCGGCCGGCCGGGGGCCTCGGCAGGGTCGACGGGAGGTTCTCGTACCCCTCAAGACGGATGACCTCTTCGGCCAGGTCGTTGGGGTAGGCGAGGTCGGGGCGCCAGGACGGCACGGTGACGATCAGCTCGTCCTGCCCGTAGACATCGCAGCCGACCTGCTGGAGACGGCGTACGACGGTCTCCCGGCCGTACGCGACGCCCGCCACCTTGTCCGGGTGGTCGGCCGGCATCCGGAGGGTGCGCGGCGCGGACGGCGCGACGACCTCGGTGACCCCGGCCTCTGCGGTGCCGCCCGCGAGCAGCACCAGGAGGTCGACGGTCCGCTGGGCGGCGGCCGAAGCCGCCTCCGGGTCGACGCCCCGCTCGAAGCGCTTGGACGCCTCGGAGGCCAGCTTGTGGCGGCGTGCGGTGCGCGAGATGGAGAGCGCGTCGAAGTGCGCGGCCTCGATGACGACGTCGGTGGTGCCGCTGAGCTGTCCGGTCTCCGGGTCGGCGGTGACGTCGGCGATCTCCGTGTTGGCCCCGCCCATCACACCGGCGAGCCCGATGGGGCCGCGGTCGTCCGTGATGACCAGGTCACCGGCGTCCAGTACGCGTGCGGTGCCGTCGAGGGTGGTGAACTTCTCGCCGGCCACGGCCCTGCGTACGCCGATCGGCCCGTCGATCCGGGTGCGGTCGTAGGCGTGCAACGGCTGGCCGAGCTCCAGCATCACGTAGTTGGTGATGTCGACGGCCAGCGAGACCGGCCGCATACCGGCCTTCTGCAGCCGGCGCTGGAGCCAGATCGGCGTCCGGGCCTCGACGTCGAGGCCGGTGACGGTACGGGCGGTGAAGCGGTCGCAGCCACGCGGGTCGGCGATCTTCACCGGGTAACCGAACGCGTTGGGCGGCGCCACGTCGAGCAGCGCCGGGTCGCTCAGCGGCAGCCCGTAGGCGGTGGCGGTCTCGCGTGCGACACCGCGGATCGACAGGGCGTAGCCGCGGTCCGGGGTGACGGCGATGTCGAGCACCTCGTCGACCAGTTCGAGCAGCGCGATGGCGTCGGTGCCCGGCTCGTGGCCCGGCGGCAGCACGATGATGCCGTGCGTGCCTCCCCCAGACTCCGTCCGGGGGGACCCCCAGTCGCCCATGCCCAGCTCGTCGCCGGAGCAGATCATGCCGTGCGAGGTCTTGCCGTACGTCTTGCGCGCGGCGATCGCGAAGTCGCCGGGCAGCACGGCGCCGGGCAGGACCACGACGACCTTGTCGCCGACGGAGAAGTTCCGGGCGCCGCAGACGATCTCCTGCGGGGCTCCGGTGCCGTTGGCGCTGCCGACGTCGACGGTGCAGAAGCGGATGGGCTTCTTGAAGCCCTCCAGCTCCTCGATGGTCAGTACCTCTCCGACGACCAGCGGACCCTTGAGGCCGGCGCCGGTCTGCTCGACGGTCTCGACCTCCAGGCCGACGCCGATCAGCTTGGCCTGTACGTCACGGCCGGTCTCGGTGGCGGGGAGATCGACGTACTCCCGCAGCCAGGAAAGCGGGACCCGCATCAGATCTCCATCCCGAACGGCCGGGTGAACCGGATGTCACCTTCGACCATGTCTCGCATGTCTTCGACGTTGTGGCGGAACATCAGCATCCGTTCGATGCCGAACCCGAAGGCGAATCCGCTGTACTTCTGGGGGTCGACACCGCAGGCGGTGAGCACCTTGGGGTTGACCATCCCGCAGCCGCCCAGCTCGATCCAGCCCTCGCTGGAGCAGGTGCGGCACGGGCGGTCGGGGTTGCCCACCGAAGCGCCGCGGCAGACGTAGCACTGCATGTCCATCTCGGCGGACGGCTCGGTGAACGGGAAGTAGTTCGGGCGCAGCCGGGTCGTCATGTCCTGGCCGAAGAGTGCCTGCACCATGTGGTCCAGGGTGCCCTTCAGGTCGGCCATGGTGAGGCCCTCGTCCACGGCGAGCAGCTCGATCTGGTGGAAGACCGGCGTGTGCGTGGCGTCCAGCTCGTCGGTGCGGTAGACCCGCCCCGGGCAGACGACGTAGACGGGGGGCTCCCGGTCGAGCAGGGTGCGGGCCTGGACGGGCGAGGTGTGCGTCCGCAGCACGACACCGGACTCGTCGCCCTCGGTCCCCTCGGGGCCCTGCACGAAGAAGGTGTCCTGCATCTGCCTGGCCGGGTGGTCGGGCGTGAAGTTCAGGGCGTCGAAGTTGAACCACTCCGCCTCGACCTCGGGGCCCTCGGCCACCTCGTAGCCCATGGCCACGAAGATGTCCGAGACCCGCTCCATGAAGGTGGTCAGCGGATGGCGGGCGCCGGCGGGGGTGCGGTCGTAGGGCAGGGTGACGTCCACCGCCTCCTCGACCAGGACCCGCTCGTCGCGCTCGGTCTCCAGCTCCGCCTGGCGGGCCGCGAGGGCCTTGTTCACGGCGCCGCGTGCCATGCCCACGCGCTTACCCGCGTCGGCCTTGGCCTGCGGCGGCAGCGCGCCGATCTCACGGTTGGCGAGCGCCAGCGGCGAGGTACCGCCGGTGTGGGCCGTCTTCGCGTGTGCGAGCGCGTCGAGATCGCCCGCGGCGGCGAAGGCGGCGAGCGCCTCGCTGCGCATCCGCTCGATCTCTTCCGGTTTCAGTGCCTCGACCTCAACAGGGTCGTACGACTTGTTCGGTGCCGACATCTCTTCCCGTACTTCCGATTTCTGGCTGAGGCGACCTGCTCGCCGACAGCGACGTCAAGGACGCAAACGTGCCAAAGGTCGATTCTAGAGGTCGCATGGGGTCGAAGAAGCCCGCAGGTCCTCAAGCCCACCCGTCGCCCGCCGCCACCCTTGCACGACGCTTCGCGAAATGTCCTATGTCAGGTACGCCGGAGCCCCTACGGGCAGAATAAATCGGAACTCCGCGCCGCCGTTCGCCCCCCGGCCGACGGTGATCGTCCCGCCGTGCGCCTCGACGATGCCCTTGACGATGTACAGGCCGAGCCCGGTGCCGCCGCGCTTGCTGCCCCGCCAGAAGCGGGTGAAGACGCGGCTCATCGACTCCTCGGGGATACCGGGGCCCTCGTCGGTCACTGTGACGCCCGTCCCCTTCTCGTCGTTCTTCGCGGCGGCTGCCGCCACCTCGATGGTGACGGTTCCCTCACCGTGGCGCACCGCATTTTCCAGCAGGTTGCCCAGGATCTGGTCGATCTTGTCCGGGTCCGCCCAGAGATCGGGCAGCGGCTGGTGGATCCGGACCAGGAACCGGTCGGGGTCCTGGCCGGACGCGGTGTGGGCCTGGATGTGCCGGCCGACGGCGGCTCCGATGTCGACGGGCTGGCGGCGCAGCTCGAGGCGGCCGGAGTCGATGCGCGAGATGTCGAGCAGTTCGGCGATCAGCCGGGTGACGCGGTTGGCGTCGGCGTCGACGGTCTCCAGCATCAGCCGCTTCTGCGCATCGGTGAAGCGCTCCCATTTCGCGAGCAGGGTCGCGGTGAATCCTTTGACCGAGGTCAGCGGGGAGCGCAGCTCGTGCGCGACGGTGGCTATCAGCTCGGCGTGACTGCGCTCGGTGCGGCGGCGCGCCTCGGTGCCCCGGAGCGAGACGACCACCCGCAGGACGGGCCCGGTGGGGTGCTCCCGTATGTACCGCGCGGAGACCAGCACCTCACGCCCGCCGGGCAGCAGCAGATTGCGCTCGGGCTGGCCGTAGCGGATGGCGAGCCCGCCGTACGGGTCGGTCAGGGTCCACCAGCGGCGGCCCTTGAGGTCCTCCAGCGGCAGCGCCTGCTCCAGCGGGCGGCCGAGTGCGGCGGCCCGCGGTACGGCGGTGATCCGTACGGCGGCGGTGTTGAAGCAGACGATCCGGCCGTGCTCGTCGGCGATGACCAGTCCGTCGGGGAGTTCGTCGGGGTCGACCCCCGGTCCGGTGGCGCCGCCGGTGCCGCTGGACGCACCCGTTCCGTTCAGCACCGGTCCGTTTCCGTGTGACGACGGACTGCCCGATGAGACGGCCATCCCCGTATCCCACCTCTCCGAATAGCGCAGTGGGCCCCCGAACTCGTCACCCTACTAGCTGGAGGTGACGGAGCGGCACCCTCCGGAAGCGCGCTGCGCACGTGCGGACGCGTAGAGACAGACGGCGGCCGCCGTGGCGAGATTGAGGCTTTCGGCCCGGCCGTGGATGGGGACGCGGACCACGGCGTCGGCGAGGGCCCGGGTCTCCTCGGGGAGCCCCCATGCCTCGTTGCCGAACACCCAGGCGCTCGGTCCGCCCATGGTGCCCGCGTCGAGTTCGGCGTCCAGGTCGTCGTCGCCCGCGCCGTCGGCGGCGAGGATCCGTACCCCGGCGGCCTGCAGCCCGGCGACGGCCCGCTCGACGGGGACGCCGACCGCGACGGGCAGATGGAAGTGCGAACCGACCGAGGCGCGTACGGACTTGGGGTTGTACAGGTCGACGGACGCGTCGGTGAGGACGACGGCGTCGGCGCCCGCCGCGTCGGCGCAGCGCAGCACCGTGCCGGCGTTGCCTGGGTCGCGGACATGCGCGAGCACGGCCACCAGCCGGGGGCGGGCCGCGAGGATCTCGTCGAAGGGCAAGTCCAGGAAGCGGCAGACGCCGACGAGGCCCTGCGGGGTGATGGTCTGGGAGAGTTCGGCGAGTACGTCGTCGCCGGCCAGGTGGATCCGCGCCCCGGCGTCCCGTGCCGCGGCGACGATGGCCGCGTACCGCTCGGCGGCCTCCACCGTGGTGAACAGCTCCACGAGCGTCGGCTCTCCGCCGACCCGGTGCCGCACCGCCTCACGCACGGCCTGCGGCCCCTCGGCGATGAACCGGCGTTCCTTGGTACGGAAGTTGCGCCGGGCGAGCCGCTTGGCGGCGGCGACGCGCGGGGAGCGCGGGGAGATCAGCTCGGCGGGGGTGCCCATGGTCGGCGTTTCACCTTATTCACGTACGGGAGGGGCGCATGCGGGGCTCGGCCGGTCCGCGGAACACAGCGGACCCGCAGGCGGCTTCCGCCTGCGGGTCCTGCCGGCCGGGCTCCGGCTTGAAGTACGTGCCTGGTCAGGCAGCGGTCTTCGGCGCGTTGACGTCGCTCGGGAGCGCCTTCTGCGCGACCTCGACCAGCGCGGCGAACGCGTTGGTGTCGTTGACGGCCAGCTCGGCGAGGATCTTGCGGTCCACCTCGATGTTGGCGGCCTTCAGACCCTGGATGAGGCGGTTGTACGTCATGCCGTTCTCGCGGGCAGCGGCGTTGATGCGCTGGATCCACAGCTGACGGAAGTCGCCCTTGCGCTTCTTGCGGTCGTTGTAGTTGTAGACCAGGGAGTGGGTGACCTGCTCCTTGGCCTTGCGGTACAGGCGCGAACGCTGACCGCGGTAGCCCTTGGCCGCCTCGAGAACTGCCCGGCGCTTCTTGTGGGCGTTGACTGCCCGCTTGACGCGTGCCACTTGTTGACTCCTTGTAGCGGGGCCGTGGGTGAACTCACACGGCCCGGAAACGAATTGGTCCCGGTCCCGACATCGCGCCCCCGGGGATCACCGGGGGCGGCGACATCACTTGCCGAGAAGCTTCTTGATCTTCTTGGCGTCGGCCGGGGCCACCACGACGGTGCCGGTCAGCGAACGCGTCTTCTTGGACGACTTGTGCTCCAGCAGGTGGCGCTTGCCGGCGCGCTCACGGAGCACCTTGCCGGAGCCGGTGATCTTGAAGCGCTTGCTGGAGCCGCTGTGCGTCTTGTTCTTCGGCATCGCGCCGTACTCTCCTCGTCAGTGGCGCTCCCCCGGTGCGGGCACCGGAGACCGGGAGCGTCAGATCATTGGTATGTGTTCCGGGCGGAACCCCGGGGCCGCCTGGCTGGCGGCCCGTACGGTCACGCGTCGGAGGTGGTCTCGGCCGGTGCTTCGGCCTCTGCCTCGGCGACCTCGTCCTCGGAACCCTCGGCCGCGTTGCCCTGGCGCTCCGCCTTGCGGGCGGCCTGGGCCTCACGCGCCTCGGCCATGGCCTCGGTCTTCTTCTTGTGCGGGCCAAGCACCATGATCATGTTTCGGCCGTCCTGCTTCGGGTTCGACTCGATGAACCCGAGGTCCTCGACGTCCGAAGCGAGGCGCTGCAGCAGCCGGAAGCCCAGTTCGGGGCGGGACTGCTCGCGACCGCGGAACATGATCGTGATCTTGACCTTGTCGCCCTGCTTGAGGAAGCGCACGACGTGACCCTTTTTGGTGTCGTAGTCGTGCGGGTCGATCTTCGGCCGGAGCTTCATCTCCTTGATGACCGTGTGCGCCTGGTTCTTGCGCGCCTCACGGGCCTTCATGGCCGACTCGTACTTGAACTTCCCGTAATCCATGAGCTTGCACACGGGCGGACGGGCGGTCGCCGCGACCTCGACCAGGTCGAGGTCGTACTCCTGTGCCAGCTCCAGGGCCTTCGCGAGCGGGACAATGCCCACCTGCTCACCACTGGGTCCGACAAGTCGCACCTCGGGAACGCGAATCCGGTCGTTGATGCGGGGCTCGGCGCTGATGGATCCTCCTCGGTAGCACCACACGGCTCTCTGGCAGACAGCCGCGTAACGTCTGTTTAGACAGACCAACCGCACCTGGAACATGAAAAACGCCCCGGACGGGACACAGGCGGGAGCTCCTCACATACCGGAGCACCGCCGCGTCAACCGCGGGGCGCACATCGGGTGGCTTCCATCGTCCGTACGGAACGATGGGCGCCGCCTGACCGGTGACCCGCCGTCCCGGAGGACAGTCAGGTGGGAGATCGGAGCCTCCACTTGTGGGCCGGGCACTCAGGTGTCCGGCCGGTCGTTACACAAGGTTAGCACCCCGGACGCGGTGCGGCGAACCGGTCCGCGGCGGCCTCCGCGCGGGGGCGCCCGGGCCACCGCATATCGTGTGCGTCATGAGCGACGCGACCCCCTCCCCCACCCCCGAAGAAGAAGCCCCGGGCTTCGACTCCATGACCCGTGACATCGCGGACGTCCCCGCGGTCGAGGTGATCACGACGGTCGCGGTTCATCTGATGAGCTCGGCCGCCGTCAACCTGGGCCTGGCCGAGGACGGCGAGAAGCACAAGGACCTGGACGAGGCCCGGAAACTGATCCAGGCACTCGCCGGACTGATCACGGCGAGCGCCACGGAGATCAGCTCCTTCCACGCGGCTCCGCTGCGCGACGGCCTGAAGTCGCTCCAGCTGGCGTTCCGCGAGGCGTCCGCGGTGCCCGACGAGCCGGGCGAGGGGCCCGGCGAGAAGTACACCGGGCCGGTCTACGGCTGAGAACGGGGCCCGCGCCTGATCCACGAGGTTCCCCGCTGACCGGTCCTTGAGGCGCCGCCCGGGGCGCCGGCCTCGGAAGAGGCGTCCGCCGCGGAGTCGGCCGGGGCTTCACCGGCCGGCCCGCCGTTCAGCGGCCGCTCCCCGTGCCCGGTGAGCCCGGTGGGGTGGGTGAAGCGGTGCGCGTAGGCCGCGATCGCCCCGCCGATCAGCGGCGCCACGATGAACAGCCACAGCTGGGAGAGTGCGGCGCCACCGGCGAAGAGGGCCGGGCCGAAACTGCGCGCCGGGTTCACCGACGTGCCGGTCAGCGGAATGCCGATCAGGTGGACCGTGGCGAGCGCCAGACCGATGGGCAGCCCGTCGAAGCCCACGACGGCCACCTTGTGGGTCACGGCCAGGACGACGAAGACGAAGACGAAGGTCAGCACGACTTCCACCAGGAAGGCGCCGCCCAGGTTGATGTGCACGGCCGAGCGGTTGTCGTAGCCGTTGCTCCCGAACAGACCGTCGGTCTTGATCCCGGGCACCTGCTTGGTGAGCAGGAAGAGCAGCGCCGCACCGACGATGCTGCCGAGGAACTGCGCGATCCAGTACTCCACCGCCCTGCGCAGATCGATGCGTCCGGCCAGCAGCATGCCCAGCGTCACGGCCGGGTTGATGTGGCAGCCCGAAATCGCGCCGAGCGAGTAGGCCAGCGCCAGCATGATGAAGCCGAACGTGAGTGCGATGCCGAAGGCACCGATGTACTCACTGGCGAGCACCACGGATCCCACCGCGACGAACACCAGCAGCAGGGTTCCCAGGAACTCCGCGGCTATCCTCCGCGTCTCCGTCGTCTCCATAGCTCCACCTCACGAAGATTGTCGGATTTCTCCGCAATTATTCGTCGGAAGAGCCTGGACTGCCTCTCGGGGCTCCGCGGCCCGGTGTCAGCGCGCGAAGAGCGGGGTGTTCGGAGCCGGCGCCCCGGCGGGCAGCAGCGCCAGGTCGAGCCCCCGCACCAGCCGGGCCCTGAGCACCTCGTGCGCGGCCAGATCCGTGGCTACGGCGGTGGCCGCCGACTGCTCCGCACCGGGCGCGAGGACCAGCGCCAGGGTGCCGTCGGCCTTCCCCGGGCCGAGGTGGGCGCGGAGCACGCCGGGGTGGGCCGCGACGACCTCCCGTACCGCCTCCACCACGGCCGGGTCGTCCAGCGGGTCCGCGCTGGTGCGCCCCTCCGCAAGCGCGAGCAGCGCGGCGCCCCTGAGCTCGTACGGGACGGGGCCCGCCAGATCGAGTACGAGCGTGTCGGCCCGCTCATGGGCGGCGGCCTGGAGTGCCTGGTGCAGCGGTACGGCGACCGGGCGGGCCTGCGGGTCCCAGCGGGCCAGTGACGCGGTCGATGTGAAGGCAGGCAGCGCCCTGCGGTCCCCGGCCTGGAGCGTCGGGACCGCCATGTCGCTCGACTTCTCGCGGCGCAGCCCGTCCTCGCCCGTCTCGGCCTCCCCGAGGATCGCGACGACCGGCACCAGCAGCCGGGCGTCCCGGAGGGCTTCGAGCACCTCCGGCTCGGCCGTCCTGTCCTGCGACCAGGCGGCGAGTGCCGCGGTCAGCCGGGGGTCGGCGGTGCCGTCGTCGTCGGAGAATCCGGAGTCCGGAATGTTCTTGAGCGCCACGGTCCTGAGCCTAGTGCCGCGGCCGCCGGTGCTGGTCGGCCGGGTCCGGCTGCGGGGCCGGGGGCCCGGCCGTATTGTCGGCGTGGCCGGGCGCGGGTGCCGGCCACGCCGACGATACGTACGCCCGGGGAGGTCCGAAGTGGATCCGGACGCTGCACTGGCCCGTGCGCTGCGGTCCGTTGCGGGCGACGCCTCGCTGTCGGTCGCGGTGTCCGACACGGCGAGCGGCGCCACCGCCGTTCACGGGAGCGGCAGTTACGACACCGCCAGCATCGTGAAGGTGGGCATCCTCGCGACGCTGCTGCTGCGTGCGCAGGACGCCGGACGCGGCCTCGGCGTTTCGGAGCGGACGCTCGCCGAGGCGATGATCGTGCACAGCGACAACGCGTCGGCCACCGCACTGTGGAACGCGATCGGCAGTGCGCCCGGGTTCGACGCCGGTGTCCGGCGGCTCGGGCTCACCCGGACCCGGGGCGGCAGCAACGGCGAGTGGGGCCTGACCCGGACCACCGCCCGGGACCAACTGACGCTGCTGCGGGCGGTGTTCGGCAGTGATTCCGAGCTGGACGCGGCCTCGCGCGGCTGTCTCACGGCGCTCATGGGGAGGGTGGTGCCCGGTCAGGCGTGGGGCGTCTCGGCGGCAGGGCACAGCTGGGCGCTGAAGAACGGCTGGCTGCCGCGCGGGGACGCCGCCCGGTGGACCGTCCACAGCGTGGGGCGGGTGACCTCGGGGAGCAGCACCCGGCTGATCGCCGTGCTCTCCGCGGGGCACACCACCCTGCCCGCGGGGATCGCGGTCACCGAGGCCGCGGCGCGGGCCGCCGTCACAGCGACCGGCGGAACCGGCTGAAACCGGCGCCGCGCGGGATGCTCCCGTACCTGCCGCCCCGCCACAGCACCAGGGCTCCGGCCAGCAGCAGCACCCCGGCGCCGCCCGTGAGCGGGACGACCCAGGCTCCGGGCCCCGTGCTCGGCTCCGCGTCGGGGCCCGGCCCGAAGTATTTCCTGCCGTAACCGGCGGCCTCCGTACGGATCTGCGCCGGGGCGAGCTTCGCCGCAGCCGCGAGCGCGGCAGCCGGGTCGACCATGCCGTATCCGAGGGAGTCGTCCCGGCCACCCTGCGGGGCGTCGCGGGCGGTGTCCGTGAGCAGCTTCTTGATCTGTGCCGGGGTGAGGTCCGGATACGCGGCCCTGACCAGCGCGACCGCGCCCGAGACGAAGGCGGAGGCCGCGCTGGTGCCCCAGCCCTCGTAGTACTTGCGGTCGGGGTCGGCGATCACCACGTCGACGCCCGGGGCGCTGACGGTGGCGTACCAGCGGCGGGTGGAGAAGGAGGCGTGGGTGCCGTACCGGTCGACGGCGGTCACCGCGATCACCCCGGGGTAGGCGGCCGGGTAGGAGATGTGGTCGCCGTCCTCGCCGCCGTTGCCCGCCGACGCCACGACGACCGAGCCCTTGGAGAGCGCGTACTGGACGGCGGCGTCCTGGCCGGGCTCCGGGCGCGCGGACGCGCTGTCGTCGC
Source organism: Streptomyces sp. SID10853 (assembly GCF_010548145.1). GTDB lineage: Bacteria > Actinomycetota > Actinomycetes > Streptomycetales > Streptomycetaceae > Streptomyces. The sequence continues at coordinate 1,313 of NZ_JAAGLN010000215.1, read as the reverse complement.
CGAGGGAGAGGTTGATGACGTCGGCGTGGTGGTCGGCCGCCCAGCGGATTCCGGTGGCGAGGGCGCCGCCGCGTGAGGCGCGGGCCTTCTTGATCGACGGGTCGCTGCCTTCGAGGATCACCCGGACCGGCAGGATGTGCGCCTCGGGTGCGATGCCCAGGACACCGTCCGCGTGGCCGGGTCCGTGTCCGTGGCCGGCGATGATCCCCGCCATCGCGGTGCCGTGCCGGGCCCAGGACCGGTCGCCGCGTTTCGCCCCGAAGCCGATCAGGTCCTTGTCGGGCAGTACTTGTCCCGCGAGGTCGGGGTTGGCGGCGTCCACTCCGGTGTCGAGCACGGCGACCGTGACGCCCCGGCCCTTGGTCGTACGCCATGCCTGCTGGGTGTGCATGGCGGCCAGTTCCCACTGCTGGGCGCGGATGGAGTCGGCGCGGGCGGGCACCGCGGGCAGCACGGTGAAGGCCGCGGCGGCCAGCACGGCCGTGAGTGCGGTCGGTCCTCGGCGTCTCATCGGTGCTCCTCCGTGCGGTTCAGGGCTTCGCCGTACGCTCCGGGCTCCGCCGTGCGCTCCGGGGTCCGCCTCGTGGTTCAGGGTTTCGCCGTGGCGTCGGCGTTCTTGCGCAGGGCCCGCTCGACGCGCTCCTCGATGCCCTTGGCGTCGTGGCCGAGTCCCGCCTGGGCAGCGGCGGTCGTCTGTGACTCCTCCATGGCCACGGCGGCGGGCTGTGGGTCGGTGACCGTCCTTCCGTCGGCGAACCCGGAGACCGCGTACACGACGACGGGTGCGTCCGTCAGGACGCTCACCGTCCAGCTCGCCCGCTGCCGGTCGCCGAAGGACGCGGCGGGCGTGGACTTCACCGGGTAGGTGCCGGGCATCAGATCGGTGCGCCGGTCGAGGCCCTCGGCCGTGAACCGTTGGTGCAGGGCGGTCATCGCCGCCGGGCCCGCCTCGGTGAAGACCATCCCGACCGTGGTCACGCTGCTGCTGGTGGCATCGGTGTACGTCGCGCGCACCAGCCTGCTGCAGCCCACCGGCTGGAGGGCGCGCAGCAGCATGGGGTCGAGCCGGCCCGTGCAGGTGCTGTCCGGCGCGACGCCCACCCTGGTCCAGGTGCGGTCGGCGCCGCCGGGGCCCGCGCCGGTGCCTTTGAGCGTCGCGGGGAAGAGGGTGTCGACGGGCGTGCTGTGCCAGAGGCCGCGCGAGGCGGTGAACCCGTCGCTGGGGCCTGCCGCGGCGCTGTCACCGCTGAGCATGCTCCCGGCGGCCGCGCCGCCGATCAGGCCGAGGCCCAGCACCACACAGGCCGCGGCGG
>NZ_JAAGLN010000214.1 GCF_010548145.1 Streptomyces sp. SID10853 | reverse complement strand
CCGGGCCAGGGCGCAGTCGTCGTGCAGCCGCCGCAGCAGCAGCCGCTGCTCCTCGCCGTGGGACAGCACACCGGGCTGCGGCTGGTGGCCCGCGCCGGCCGGCGCGCCCTCGCGGATGGTGCGCTGGACGGCCGTCTCGTACGTACGGATCTCGCGGGTCAGCACCAGCATCAGATTCACCAGGAAGGCGTCCCTCGCCGCGGGCCCGGCGGCCTGGGCCAGCTGGCTGATCTGGCGCCGCGCCACCGGCGCCTCGCCCAGCACGGACCACAGCGTCGCCAGGTCGTACCCGGGCAGATACCAGCCCGCGTGCTCCCAGTCGACCAGTACGGGACCGGCCGGTGACAGCAGGATGTTGGAGAGCAGCGCGTCACCGTGACAGAACTGGCCCATGCCCTGCCGGCCGCCGGAGTGCGCCAGCCCGTGCAGCAGCTTCTGGAGGTCGCCGAGGTCCCGGTCGGTGAACAGGCCCAGCTCGTGGTACCTGGCGATCCGGGAGGCGTAGTCGAGGGGCTGGCCGAAGAGGCCGCCCGGCGGCCGCCAGGCGTTCACCCGGGTGACGGCGCCGAGCGCGGCCCGCAGATCCGCGCGCGGCGGGGTCTCCACGGGGTGGCGCTGCAGTGCCGCAGCCCGTCCGGCCATCCGCTCGATCACCAGTGTGCAGTTCTCCGGATCCGCGGCGATGAGCCGCGGCACCCGGACCGGTGGGCGGTGCCGGACGAACGTGCGGTATGTAGCTATTTCGTGGCGGAAGCTCTCCGCCCAGGCGGGGGACTGGTCGATCAGACACTTGGCAACTGCCGTCGCCCGCCCGGTCGTTCCCACGAGCAGGACCGACCGGCTGCTCCGGCGCAGTATCTGCACGGGGTTGAACTCGGGACAGATGCGGTGCACCGAGGCGATCGCCATCCGCAGCTGAGCGCCCTGGGGGCCGGACAAGTCGAGCCTCCCGCTGAGCGGTTGGGCGCCCGGCCCGGCCGCCCGCCGGACCCGGCCGGTGCCGAGCGCCGCAGCGGCGTGGGAGGGGTCGAGGTACGGTCCGCCACCGGCCGGGAGAGAACGGTGCGGCCGGGTTGGGGCGGACACGGAGGACGATGCTGTGTACATGGGGGATACAGATCCCTTCGTGTGCCGGCGGTTTGCGTACGCTGCCCGCCCGGTGGCCCGTACGTACCCTGGGGAGTACGGTCCGGCCACCGGGTCGGGGTGGCGCGTTCCTACCTCACAACGCGGCGCGGGTGGCACACCATCTGGCGGACCCTGGCGAACCCTGGCGAATAGTCGCACGGCATCTGACACAGGGTTACTGTCAAACCAGCCGAGAACCTGGGGGCTTGACGTGACCGGAGAAACCAACACCCGCCTAGCAGACCTGTTCGGCCTGGCCGGCTGGTCCAAGGGCGAACTCGCGAGACTGGTCAACCGGCAGGCGGCCGTCATGGGCCACCCGCAGCTGGCGACCGACACCTCGCGCGTGCGGCGCTGGATCGACATGGGCGAGAGCCCACGAGACCCGGTGCCGAAGGTGCTGGCAGCCCTGTTCACCGAGCGGCTCGGCCGTGTCGTGACCATCGAGGACCTCGGGTTCGTACGGCCTGGGCGCGCTGGTAAACGGCAGGCCGTCGGGAACGCGGAAGAGACAGCGAACCCGGACGGCCTCCCGTGGGCGCCCGAACGGACGGCGGCGGTCCTCACCGAATTCACGGGAATGGACCTCATGCTCAACCGACGCGGCTTGGTGGGCGCAGGCGCTGCGCTTGCCGCAGGCTCCGCACTCAGCAGCGCCATGCACGACTGGCTCCACACCGACCCGGCCCTCGCTTCGGACGCCCCACGCACCGAACGGCCCCTGCACGCCGAGCCCGCCGGTTTCGACCGCTACGAGGCCGCGCCCGTCGGGTCGCAGGAGATCGAAGCGCTGGAGCACTCCGTCGAGATCTTCCGTGCCTGGGACGCCTCACGCGGTGGCGGTCTCCAACGCAAGGCGGTCGTGGGCCAGTTGAACGAGGTGGGAGGCATGCTCTCCTACCGCCACCCCGACTCCCTCCAGCGGCGCCTGTGGGGTGTCGCTGCCAACCTCGCCGTCCTCGCGGGCTGGATGTCCCACGACGTGGGCCTCGAGCCGACGGCCCAGAAGTACTTCGTCATCGCCGCACACGCGGCGCGCGAGGGCGGCGACCGGCCACGCGCCGGCGAGGCACTGTCCCGCGCGGCACGCCAGATGGTGCACCTGGGCCGCCCGGACGAGGCGCTGGACCTGATGAAGCTCGCGCAGAGCGGCTCAGGCGACCGCAATCTGCCGCGTACCCGTGCCATGCTGCACACCATCGAAGCCTGGGCGCAGGCTTCGCTCGGCCACGGTCAGGCCATGCGGCGCACGCTCGGCGAGGCCGAGGAGCTGTTCGTATCGGACCACGGTGACGAGCCGGCGCCGAGCTGGATGCAGATGTTCGACGAGGCCGACCTGCACGGGATGCAGGCCCTGGCCTACCGCACGCTCGCGGACCACGAGCCGTCCGCGGCCGCCACTGCCCAGCGCCACGCCAGGCGGGCGCTGGAGCTGCGCATCAACGGCCGCCAGCGGTCCAAGATCTTCGACTACATCTCGCTGGCCTCCGCCTGCTTCATCGCGGACGACCCCGAACAGGCCGACCGCTACGCCCGGCTCGCGCTGGTGTCGATGGGGGAGACCTCGTCGCACCGCACCTGGGACCGGCTGCGTGAGATGTACCGGCTCACCGGGCAGTACGCGCGCCACGGGAGCATCCAGCAACTGCGGGAGGAGATCCAGCTCGCCATGCCCCAGCAGATGAAGCGCCCCAGGAACGCGCAGGCTTAGGGGCGCAGGCCGCTCAAGGGGGGGAGGCCCAGGGGGGGACCGGCTGCTGCGGGAGAGGCGTGGCGTTCTATGCGGCGTTCTGTGCCTCGCCGACGCGGGCGATCAGTACACAGGTGTCTTCCCGGCGCTCCAGGTGACCGTACTGCTCGACGATCATCCGCATGCACTCCTGTGCGGTCCCGCTCCCGGTGAACCGCGGTGCCAGCGCGAGCAGTCCGTCCTCATCCGACGAGTCCGCGGCGCCGTGTGCCGTCAGCCCGCCGGTGTGCAGGACCAGGACGTCCCCGGACCGCAGCTGCTCCCGCGCCTGTCCGTACGCCGTCCCTGGCATCGAGCCGAGCAGCACCCCGCTCGGCGGGGTGAGGGCGCACCCCGTTCCCGCGCGGAAGAGCAGCGGAGCGGGGTGTCCCGCCTGCGCCCAGGCCAGGGTCCGTCCGACGGGGTCGTAGCGGCAGTACACCGCGCTGCCCAGCGCGGGCTGGGCGGAGGCTTCCAGGAGTTCATTGAGATGGCCCATGAGCGCGCCGGGGGCGATACCCGCCACCGCCATGCCGCGCAGTGCACCCAGCAGCATCGCCATCGCGGAGGTGGCGCCCACGCCGTGCCCTGTCAGGGCGCCCACGGTGAGAAGCGACTGGCCGTCGGGGAGGGCCATCGCGTCGTACCAGTCGCCGCCGATACGGGAGGGCGCGGCGGACGGCAGATAGTGCGCGGCCAGATCAAGCGCGGCCGGACCGCCCCGCGGAAGCCGTAACGGACCGCGCCAGGGCGGCAGTACGGCCTCCTGTAACTCCACGGCGACCTGGCGCTCCGTCCGGGCGATCTGCTCCTGGCGCTGGAGCGAGTCCTGCGTCTCGCGTACCGTGCGCTCGCTGCGCCGCAGATCGCTGACATCGCGCAGCACGGCCCACATCGAGGCCGTGCAGCCGTCGCTGTCGAGGACGGGCTCACCCAGCATGTGGAGGGTGCGTACGGTCGAGTCGGGCCGCCTGATCCGGAACTCGCCGTCGATCGGCTTGCCGTCGACCAGGCAGTCGGTGACCATCGCGGTGAGCCGCGTCTGGTCGTCGGACAGGACCACGGAGGGCAGCTCGTCCAGGGAGAGCGGCCCGCTCTCCGGCGGCCGGCCGAAGATCCGGTACAGCTCGTCCGACCAGTCGACCTCGTCGGTGAGGAGATCCCAGTCGGCGCTGCCCACCCGGCCGAGCAGTGCGCCGGGCCCGCCGCCGGTCCCGGGGTGGGCGTGGGCGCCGTGTCCGGCGGGCTCACCGGTGAGGGGGTCCGTCCCGGCGGCCGGCAGCCCTTCCTTGAGCTGTCCCAGATGTGCGCCCAGGTCGTCGAGGTGGTGGACGGCCAGATCGCACAGGGCGCGCTGCCAGCGGCTCTGTGCATCGTCGTCGTCAGCGGCGTCACGCCGTACGGCGTCCATGTCCCCGCGCAGCAGGCGGGTCCGGGTGATGAGGGCGTCAACCGTGCCCCGCTCGGGCGGCTGGGGGGCGGGACGGTCCGCGAACACATGGGACGGCATGACGTACTCCGATACGGGCGCGGCGCGGCCAGAGCTGCGGGATGGACCGGTTACGACTGTTGCACAGGGAGCGAAGGCCCGTAAGGGAATTGGCAATACTCGGTGCGGTGGTGCTTCTGGCATATGCCCCCGGCTGCCGGGTCCCGGGAGAGGCGGGCCGGCCGGACCCGGCGGCGCGGGGTGCTGCAGCTCACATCCACTACCCGGGCCGGGCTGGAACATCCGGGCTTGGTTCACCGTTCACCTATATGTGGGAACGGAGCGGAGCGCTCAGTCGCAGGCCCTCCGTCCCCGCGCACCGACCGCCCCGGCTGGCCTCCCCCGACCAGCCGGGGCTCTTCTTTTCGGCCAAGGTCGACAGCGAATATGCCAGAGATATGGCCAGAACCCTATGGTGACAATGCGCGCGGAGTGAAGATACTCGTTGACTGTGACGGTTGAATTCCGTTCCATTCAACTGTGATCCACCAGCGAAAGGCCCGCGCGCTCCGGCCTGGGAAATATCCGGTCCATGAGCGGGTCAGTGGCCGCGAACTGCCCTGGGGGAGTGGCTGTGCACGACGAATTCCTGTGCCATGTCACCGCGTACGGAGTCTGCGGTGGACGACGCGTCGGCGTGCCGCTCGGCACCTACCGCGCCCCCACTCTCCCGCTGGCCCTGTGGTGGCTCAGGGACCGGGCGACCTGGATCTCGGAACGGCTTGATCCCAGCCCAGGCCGTGGCTGCTTCCCGGCCCGGGCGCTCTTCGAACTGCCCGCGGACGCCCCCGACGTACCGGGCGCCCTCCGTGCCTGGCGGGACGGCGGGCCGCAGCAGGAAAAGGCAGCCGAAGTGCTGGCCAGTGGCGGTCTCATGCGATTCGCGATCAACGACGACACCACGGAATACGAACTGCTCGCGGAATCCGTGGACGCACTGCGGATGCAGCGCGCAATTCCCTCGCCCGCCGTCTCTCCTCAGCCCGCCCTGCCGGAATGGACGGGACTTCCGTCCGGTGCCGTGCTGCTCGCCACATGGAACAGCTCAACCGTGGTGTTCAGCTCTGCGGCAGGATGACCGCGCGTCCGTTGATCTTCCCGGCGTGCAGCCTCTCGTAGGCCAGCGGCGCCTCGTCGATCGGGTACGTCTCCACATGGACGTCCACCGATCCGGCGCGTGCCAGGTCGAGCACCTCGGTGAGCTCCGAACGCGAACCCCAGTAGGGTGCGGCCACCGACACCTCGAAGGGCAGTGCGCCGAAGCCGACGGGCAGTGTGCCGCCGCCGATCCCGACCAGCGCGACATCGGCCTCGACGCCGGCCACCGCACCGGCCAGCGCCACCGTGGACGGGACGCCCACGAAGTCGAACACCGCCTGTGCGCCGAGTCCGCCGGTCAGTTCGCGCACCCGGGCGGCCGCGTGCTCGTCGGAGAGCACCGCCTCCTGCGCGCCGACCGTCTTGGCCAGCGCCAGCTTGTCGTCGGTGACGTCGAGCGCGATGACCCGCGCCGCGGACATCGCCCGCAGCAGCTGGATCGCCACATGCCCGAGCCCGCCGGTGCCGATGACCACGGCGGTGGAGCCGGGGGTGAGCTTCGCCAGCGAGCGCTTGATGGCGTGGTACGGGGTCAGACCGGCGTCGGTGAGCGGCACGGCCCCCACCGGGTCGAGATCGCCGAGCGGCACCAGGTGGCGCGGACTGTCCACGATCATGTACTCGGCCATCGCGCCGGGGGCACCGAGGCCGGGCGGGTGGATGGCGAGTTCGTCGGCGCGCAGACAGTAATTCTCCTTGCCCTCCGCGCACTTGATGCAGGAGCCGCAGCCCCACGGCCCGTAGACCGCGACGGACTCGCCCTCGGTGAGGCCGGTGACGCCGGCGCCGATCGCGGCGACCGTGCCGGCACCCTCGTGCCCCAGGGTGAGCGGAAGCTCGTACGGCAGACTCTCGGCGGGCCTGCTCATCACGGCGATGTCGGAGTGGCAGACGCCCGCGGCGGTGACCTTCAGCAGCACCTGGCCCGGTCCGGGCTCGGGGTCGGGGATGGTGACGACCTCGGGTGCGGCGCCGACGGTGCGGTACTGGACTGCTTTCATGGTGTGCTCCTCAGCTGGGCGGGACCGGTCCCCGACACCGGCCCGCCGTGGTGATCGGTCAGCGCGCGGCGTAGCCGCCGTCGACGAGGTGGTAGCTGCCGTGGATGAACGAGGCGCGGTCCGAGAGCAGGAACGCCGTCAGCTCCGCCACCTCATCGGCCGTGCCCAGCCTGCCCGCGGGGTGCAGCGAGACGAGCTGCTCCCGCATCGGGTTGTCGGTGTCGCGCAGCAGCGGGGTATCGATGAAGCCAGGTCCCACGGCGTTGACCCGGATGTTCTGCGCGGCGTATTCGAGCGCGGCGGTCTTGGTGAGCCCGACGACCCCGTGCTTGGCCGCGACGTAGGCGGGAGACCCGGCGAAGCCGTTGGTGCCGAGGATGGAGGCCATGTTGACGATCGCGCCGCCGCCCGCGGCGAGCAGCGCGGGCAGCTCGTACTTGAGTGAGTAGAAGACGCCGTTGAGGTTGGTGTCGATGACGCGCTGCCAGTCGGCCACCTCGTACGCACCGGTGGGCAGGCTGGGGCCGCCGATGCCGGCGTTGTTCACGGCGAGGTGCAGCGCGCCGAAGGTGTCGGTGGAGTGCTGCACGGCGCGCTCCACCGACGCGGGGTCGGTGACGTCCACGGCGACGGCGGTGGCGCGTGCCCCGGACGCCTCGAGGCCGGCGGCGGCCTCGCGGGCGCCTTCCTCGTTGTAGTCGGCGACGACCACCGCGGCGCCGCCGCGGGCGAGGCGGCCGGCGATGGCCAGCCCGATGCCGGACGCGCCGCCGGTCACCAGTGCGGTCCGGCCGGCGAACTCATCTGTGGGGGTGGTGTTGCTCATGGTGCCTGTGTTTCCTTTCGTACGGTGCGCCGCGGGGGTGTCACGCCTGCGGCAGTTCGCCGGTGAGTGCGGCGAAGGCGGCATGGACGATGCCGGGGAGTGCGTCCTGGCGGGAGCCGCGGACCCAGGCGGACTGGGCGGCCACGAGGGCTCCGGCACCCGCGCCCACCAGAACGGCGGGGCGCAGGTCGTGCTCGTCGTCGACGCCCATCCGGGCGGCCAGGATCCGGATCGAATCCTCCTGGGCCTCCACCCGGATGTGCTGGAAGGCGGCATAGAGCGTCGGCTCACCGCCCGCGATCCGCATGAGTTCGAAGATTCGCGGGCGGCGGTGCCAGGCCGGGTGGGTGTCGTCCGTGAGCCAGTCGTCCACCGCGTTGCGGTAGGCGACGAGCGGGGCCTCGTCCGCGGGCCGGGCGCGCAGGGCGGCGTTGATCCGGTCGCCGTCGGCCCGTACGGAGTCCAGCACCGCGTCCTCCTTGCTGGAGAAGTACCGGCTGAAGGTCCGGCGGGCGACGTCGGCGCGGTCGGCGATGTCCTCGACCGTGACGGCCTTGAGTCCACGGTCGCACACCAGGGTGCATGCGGCTTCCGCGAGCGCTTCACGGGTCCGGCGGGCCTTGCGGGCCCGGCGGTCCCCGGCTGTCCCCTCATCGTCCATGCTTTTCACCGTACACCCGGAAATGTCCCACTGGGACATAAGGCCCAATGGGACATTTCTGGGGTGCCGGGGTGCCGGGGTGCCGGGGTGCCGGGGTGCCGGGGTGCCGGGGTGTTCAGGTGTGCGGGGTGGTCACCTGCGGGACGGTGTCGTCCCTGCGAACGTCACCGAGTACTTGGCGAACTCCCAGTCCGCCTGCGGCACGCTGCTGCACGTGCCCGACGTGGTGCCGTTGTCCGGCGGGCTGCACTGGCGGTCGCGGTTGAGCGACCAGAAGGTGAAGCGGTCCATGTGGTGGCTGGTGGCGAAGTCCAGGACGGTCTGGAAGTCCGCCTGCTTGAAGTACTCGCCGGTGTCGCTGCGCCCGTTCATCCCGGAGAACCCCTCGTGGGCGTAGGCGGTCGCCTCGTCCCAGCCGAAGGTCGACTGCAGGATGGTGTTGAAGTTGGTCAGCGCGCTCGTCTGGGACGCGGCCCCGTTGAAACCCCCGTCGAAGGGCATGATCGAGAAGTTGTTGGGGGTGAACCCCTGCGACTTGGCCTCGTTCAGCATCTGCTTGCCGAACCAGCCGGTGCCGTCGGCTGTGCCCGCGGTGGTGACCGACACATACAGGCCGGGGTTGTTCTGCTGGAGGATCTTCGCCGCGCCGATCTCGTGCGCGACGGCCGCCGTGTTCTCGTACTCGGGCTCCTCCAGGTCGAAGTCGATGGCCTTCAACTGGTACTTGCTGATGACCTGTTGGTAGGCGGCGGCGGTCGAGGCCGCGTCGGAGCACGCCTGGCCGAGTTTGGTGCCGCCGTACCCGCCGATGGAGACCGAGACGTCGCCGCCCTTCGCGCGGATCCCGTCGATGACGGAACCCACCGCCGTGTCGGACGACACGGCCGATGTGCCGCCCCACGTCGGGCTGCATCCACCGCCGTTGGGCGCCAGGATGAAGGCGAGCTGAAAGGCTTTCAGCCCGGTGGCGTCCATGATGGCCCCGGCGTCGGGCGGGTTGTTGTCGGTGGGCATGAGGTACGGGGCCGCCGCGTACCAGCGGTCGCTGAGGGCGGTGGTTCCGGCAGTGGTGGTGGCGGTGGCCTTGCTGTCCGTGGTTGCCCCGGCCGCCTGGCCGGCGCCGAGTGCGGCCAGCCCGGTGGTGGCCAGCGCGGCCGCCGCCACGCCGCAGAGCAGGGATCGGATGCGCATGCGATTCATCTGTCGCTCTCCTGGTCGGTCTCCTGAATGAGGAAGTGGCCGCCAGAATCGACGTCTGTCGGGTGCGCGTCAACGACTTGGACTAGACCATTGCCAATCCTTGGGGATCGCGCGGAGCGCGGAACGCTCTCCCGCGCCCCTCGGTTCCGGCTCCCGCGGGGAGTCCGGACCGAGGGGCGCGGGAGCGGTGGTCAGCCGCGCGGCACTGCGGCCGACTGCACCTCGGGGAGTCCCGTCCAGTCGTTGGAGGCGACGCTCGCGTGCGCCGCCGCGAGCTGGGCGACGCGCGCCTGCGCGTCGGACGCGGACGGATTTCTGTCGTCCAGGACCGGGGCCACGTTCTGGGCGTCGGTCATCACCAGCATGTAGTGGTGTGTGTCGTACCAGGAGGTGTCAATGGTGCCGCCGAGGTAGGCGGCCGCATCGCCGTCGAAGAAGACGAACCAGGGCCGGAGTGACGCGTCCGTGTACCGCGACCTGGGATCGCCCGCCTGGGCGGAGTGCACCGAGGGGAAGATCTGGGCCTGGTCGGTGTGGCCCGCTGTGTGCAGATCGCGGAGGTATCCGGCGTACTCCCGGTCCGTCCACAGCGAGTCGGTCGGGTTCTTCTCCTCGACCGTGCCGGGGATGATCTCCAGCAGGACTTTTCCGGCGAGTTGGGCGCGGGTGGGCCAGTTGCCGGCCGTCGCGGCCTCGTCCAGGGTGGCGTACTGGCCGCCGCCCGGCTTGGCCAGCAGATCCGCCGGGCGGAAGACCGTGGAGCCCAGGTGCGCGGCTACCGCCTGGTCCAACTGGGCGGGCCCCAGGCCGAGATCGGACTGGAAGCCTGCCTTCATCTCCAGCTTGATCACCAGGGGTGCGTGCCCGGGGTGGGCGCCGAGCCACACCCGTACGTCGTCCAGGCAGGTCTCCAGATCCTTGTTGGCGCCTCCGGTGTAGAGCTGGCCGGGGCTGTCGGCCGTCACGCAATTGTTGCTGTTGCCCAGCGGGTTGGAGTGGCTGACCTTCCACTCCTTGGTGACGATGTCGTCCCAGACGTCCAGCTCGATCATCGAGGTGCCGGTGTCCAGCGACTGGGCGAGATACGGGAAGGTCGCGGGGTCATAGGTGTTGTGCAGGCCCGATGTGGTGGCTCCGGAAAGGGGCAGCGAACCCGTGTCGGCCGCGGACGCGCCGCCGGTGCCGCCCGCCGTGGTGAGGGCGAGGCCGGCCGCGGCCGCGCCCACGAGTATCGCGCGCAGCCGGAGCGGAACGTATCTGAACCGTTGACCTGACATGTTTCCTCCTGTGTGTGTGTGGGGGGGGGCTCTCCGTCAGGACTGTCGCAGCCCTGGGTGAATCGACGGAGACATGCCAAGCAACATAAGGGAATCGCCCTGCGGCGAGGGCGACATGGGCAACACGGCTGCGGGAAGTCGCCCCGAAAAGGCGCGAAAGGCGCGAAGAGCGAGGGCTGACAGGGTGTCAGGCGGCGGGCAGCTCTTCACCGCACCGGGAGCAGAACCGCGCGCCGGACTCCTGGGCGAGGCGCCCGCAGCCGGGGCAGACCAGATGGAGCAGACACGCCGCTTCGCCCCCTCCGTGCTCGGCGGATGCGGACGCGGGCGTGGAGGCGGGAGCCTCAGCGGGTGCGGGTGCGGGAGCCTCGGCGGGCGCGGAGGCGATGGTGAGGCCGGCGCGCCGGCGGTGGACGGTGAGGTAGCAGAGTCCGTCCGGCCCCGCGGTGAGTGAGCGCCGGACTCCGTGCGGCAGCCAGAGCACCGCGCCCGGTGCCAGATCCTGGCGCCCGTCGGCCGTCTCCAGCTGCCCGCCGCCACCGACCACGCACACCAGCACGTCGAGGTCCGGCTCCACATGTCCGGCGACCCCGGTGTCCGGTGCCAGCCGGATCACGTTCGAGTCCAGCTGCCGACCCGGCTCGGCCAGCCGCCACAGCGCGCCGCGGTCCTCCCCGGCGGCATCACGGACGAGGCGGGCGGTATCGGTGACGACACCGGGTGCGGGGGTGCGGGACAACGGTTCCTCCTGCTGCGAACGTACGGCCGGCGCGCGGGGAAATGTTACGCCCGCGCGCATCGGCCCGTCGCCGTCAGGACCGGGTGAGCACCACCACGGGGATGTCACGGTCGGTCTTGCTCTGGTACTCGTCGTACGCGGGCCAGGCCGCCGCCATCGTCCGCCACATGTCCGGCTTCTCCGCGGGGCCCGCGGTCCGCGCGTGCGCGGTGAACCGGTCGCCCTTCACCTGCACCTGGACCTCCGGGTTCGCCCGGAGGTTCAGATACCAGGCCGGGGGCTGGTCGGATCCGCCCTTGGAGGCGACGACCAGCAGGTCGTCGCCGTACGCCTGGTAGATCAGCGGAGTGCTGCGTTGCCGGCCGCTCTTGCGGCCGGTGGTGGTGAGGATCAGGGTTGTCGTTCCCTGCCACTCGTGACCCTCGGCTCCGTCGGTGGCGACGTAACGCTCGACGTGCTCCTTGCCGAACAGCATCTCTGGCCCCTCTGTTGTTCCGTTGTTCCGCTGTCGGAAGGCCGGGCCCGCGGGGGAGCCTCAGCCGCCGACGCCCAGGCGTGCGGGCACACTACCGGGTCTGTCCAGCTGCTCCGTGGTGTCCTGGTGCAGCAGCCCGATCAGCCGGTCCGCCTCGGCGCGCGTCAGATGGAGGAGCATCGCGTCCTCGGGGTGAGCGGGGCCGGGCGGGGCGATCACCAGCCGCGCGGTGCTCGCACCGGCCGAGTCGGTGGTGAAGGACGGCGGGAACGCCTGGCGCCAGTTGACGAGTGCGTCCCTGAGCCGGCCGTGCGGAGAGCTGAGATCGCGCGCGACCCAGCCCGTCGTCACCTGAGCGAGATGGTCCAGTTTCTGAGAATTCGTCACCGTTCCATAGTGGCCGCGCGGCCCCTGGCCCGCTCGCTGGAGGCACGCGCTGGGGTGACGCCCGGCCGGGTCCCGGCCGGCGCGCGGCGGCGGGTGCCGG
>NZ_JAAGLN010000213.1 GCF_010548145.1 Streptomyces sp. SID10853 | reverse complement strand
TCGGCGGACTGGTCAACGGGGCGGTCGGCGGGCGCGCCCCCGACCGGCTGCGTCTCGGGCTGCTCGCCGCGGGCCTCGGGATCGCGCTGGCCGGCGCCGGGCTCGCCCCCGATCTCCCGGCGCTGGGTGTCGCCGCGGCCCTCGTGGGCCTCTTCGTGGCGCCCGCGCTGACGACCGCCTATCTGATCGCCGACGAGAGCGCGGCCCCCGGCACCCGTACCCGGGCCGGAGCCTGGGTCAACACCGCGGTGAACGCCGGGTCGACAGCGGGTACGGCTGCTGTCGGGGTTCTCGTCGGGCGGGCTCCGCTCGGCTGGTGCTTCGCGCTGGTGGCGGCTCCCGTCCTGCTCGCCGCGGCTGCGGCTCTGCTTTCCGCGGGCTCAGCCCTGTTCTCCGCGGGCTCAGCTCTGCTCTCCGCGGGCTCCGTTCCGCCCGGCCGGCCCCGGGTCAGTCGTCGTCCCCGTCGTCGTCGCCGTCGTGCTGGTGCCGGTTCAGGTGCTCGGATGTGACCTTGCCGGTGGTCAGGTCGATGTAGACCTCGTGCCGGGCGCCGTTGTGCGCTGTCACTTCGGCCTCCCAGCGGCCGTTGTCCAGTTCGACCGATGTGACCGTGCCCGCGACGGCTCCGCGGGCCGCTGCCGCGGCGCGGGTCGCGGTGACCGGGGCGCCCTTGCGGTCGTCCTGGTCGCCGCCGTCCGTGCGCGACGCGATGACCTTGCCGGTGCCGCGGTCCAGGTGGATCTCGTGCCAGACCTTGTCCTTGCCGTAGAGGTCCACCTCCCAGCGGCCGTGGTCCAGTTCGGCGGAGGTGACCGTGCCGGGTTCGGATGCCTGAGCCGCGTGGACCACCCGGTCGATCGTGGCCACGCCACCGCCGGAGCCGCTCGTGTTCGCGGCGGGGGTCCCCGTCCGGGCGGAAGCTGTTGTGGCGGTGGCCGCCCCCGAGGAGCCGGTGCCGCTGCCGCCGCCGTCCGCGAGGGCCACCCCGGTGGCCGTACCGCCCGCCGCGAGGACTGCCGCGGCGGCGATGCATGCGATCACGTAATTGCGCTTCATGAGGTTCCTCCGTAATGAGAGTGCGTCACCGGACAGCTCCCAATCTGCCGCGGGCAGGCTGAACGCAGCCTGAAGCCCCCTGAAGATCCCTTCAGCTTCGATTTGGGAAGCTGTCCCCATGCGCCTGTTGATCGTGGAGGACGAGAAGCGGCTCGCGGTGTCACTCGCCCGCGGACTCACCGCCGAGGGTTTCGCCGTGGATGTCTCGCACGACGGGCTCGAAGGGCTGCATCTGGCCAGTGAGGGGCCGTACGACCTGGTCGTGCTCGACATCATGCTGCCCGGCATGAACGGCTACCGGGTCTGCGCGGCCCTCAGGGCGGCGGGCCACGACGTACCGATCCTGATGCTGACCGCCAAGGACGGTGAGTACGACGAGGCCGAGGGGCTCGACACCGGGGCCGACGACTACCTCACCAAGCCGTTCTCCTACGTGGTCCTCGTCGCGAGGATCAGGGCGCTGCTGCGCCGGCACGCCGCAGGGCGGCCGTCGCCCGTACTCACCGCGGGCAGCCTCACGGTCGACACCGCCACCCGCCGCGTGCACCGCTCGGGCAACGAAGTCGCCCTCACCGCCAAGGAGTTCGCGGTCCTCGAACAACTCGTCGTACGCCGCGGTGAGGTGGTCGGCAAGCCGGAGATCCTGGAGCACGTCTGGGACTTCGCCTACGAGGGCGATCCGAACATCGTCGAGGTGTACATCAGCGCGCTCCGCCGCAAGCTGGGCGCCGACCTCATCCAGACCGTGCGCGGCGCCGGTTACCGGCTGGTCACCGGGTGAGGCGCGTCCTCGGCTCCGTACGCGCCAGGGCGGCGCTGGGCGCGACGGCGGTCGTCGCCGTCGCACTGATCGCCGCCGGAGTCTCCCTCCTGCTCGTCCTGCGGTCGAACCTCACAGGACAGACCGACCTGCGCGCCGAGATCGCCGCCCAGAACGTCGCGTCGCAGGTCGCCCTCGACGTTCCGTACCACAAGCTGCATCTGCCCGACTCCGACGAGAACCCGGTGCAGGTGGTCACCGAGGACGGCCGGCTGCGCGCCGCCAGTGACGACCTGGACGCGGTGACGGGGACGGCGACCACCGCGGTGCATCCGGTGCAGTCCGAGCACGACGACAGCGACGACCACGACGACAGCGACGACGATCACGGCCGCAGCGACGACCCGCCGCGCGGCAAGGTCTCGCACGACCACGCCCACTTCAGCGCGGGTACGGCCACCGTGGACGGTGACACCGCCGACTACCGGTTCGCCTCCGTCGAGGTGACCAACGGCAGCGACGACACCCTGATCGTGTACGCGGGCGCCCCGCTCACCACCGAGCAGAGCGCCGTCAGCACGGTCCGCGGTGCGATGCTCATCGGGCTGCCCGCCCTGCTGGTGGTCGTCGCGGGGGTCACCTGGCTGGTCACCCGCCGCGCCCTGCGCCCCGTCGAGGGGATCAGGCAGGAGATGGCGGCGATCACCGCGTCCGAGGATCTGGCCCGGCGGGTCCCGGAGCCCGGTTCGCACGACGAGGTCGCCCGGCTGGCCCGTACGACCAATGAGACCCTCACCGCCCTGGAGAAGTCCGTCGACCGGCAGCGCCGCTTCGTCGCGGACGCCTCGCACGAACTGCGCAGCCCCATCGCCAGTCTGCGCACCCAGCTGGAGGTCGGCGCCGCGCACCCGGAGCTGCTGGACGTCGACGGGGCGGTCGCGGACACCGTACGGCTCCAGGAGCTGGCCGCCGATCTGCTGCTGCTCGCCCGGCTGGACGCGGGGGAGCGGCCCGGCGCGGCGCGGATCGACCTGGGGGAGCTGGTACGCGAGGAGGCGTCGCGGCGGCAGACGGGCCGGGTGCCGGTCACCGTCCACGCCGTCGGCGGGCTCGAAGTGGACGGCTCGCGCGGACAGTTGGCCCGGGTCATCGGCAACCTCCTGGACAACGCCCAGCGGCATGCCCGCGCGGGCGTCGAGGTGTCCGTACGCAAGCGCGACGGGCGGCTCGTCGTGGAGGTCGCCGACGACGGGCCCGGGGTGCCTCCCGAGGAGCGTGAGCGGATCTTCGAGCGGTTCGTACGGCTCGACGACGCCAGGACCCGCGACGACGGCGGCGCCGGTCTCGGCCTGGCCATCGCCCGCGACGTGGCGCACCGGCACGGCGGGACCCTCACCGTCGGCGACGGCTCCGTCTTCGCCCTGGACCTGCCCGCTCCGCGTGCACGGGACGGCGCGGGGGCGCGGGCCGGCCGGCCCGGTTCGGACTGATCCCGGCCGGCGGGCCCAACGGAAGTCCCTACGGCGGTCCCTACGGCGGTCCCTACGGCGGTCCCTGAGGCGGTCCCTCACTAAGGCCGGCCGGCCGCCATCGGGAAACCGCGCAGCGCCAACGAAGCAGGCGGTGGCAGGGGCCCGTCGGCCGCATCGGCGCGGAACGACTGGAGCAGATAGGCCACCAGACGCCGGGAGGCCGCGGCGTCGTCCGGCAGCGCCGTCACCAGGCCGCAGTGGGCCACCAGGACAACGGCGAGGTCGGTCGGGTGGAAGTCGGCCCGCAACGCACCCGCCGCCTGGGCTCTGCGTACCAGGGTCATCAGGTCCCGCTCGGCGCGCTCCCGGGACTGTGCGTGGTCCGCGGCGCTGTCGGGAAAGGCCGCCACGAACGCGGCCGGGAACCCCCGCTCCTCCCGCTGGAGCCCGCAGACCGTCTCGACCAGCCGGCGAAAGCCCCGCCACGGGTCGGGGTCGGCCAGCGCGTCGGTGAGCGCACGCCCGCAGGTCTCCATCTGCTGGGCGAACGCGCCCCGCACCAGGGCGTCCCGGGTCGGGAAGTGCCGGTACAGCGTCGCTACGCCGACCCCGGCCCGGCGGGCCACGGCGGCCATCGGTGCCTCGATCCCGCGCTCGGCGAAGACCGCGCGGGCGGCGACGAGAACACGGTCCCGGTTGCGCCTGGCATCCGCCCGTACCGCGCCGGAGCCGCTGATCCGAGAGGAATCCGCCATCGCTGTCTCTCACTTCCGGGCCAAGTGGACGATCTCGTCCGGTCACGAGCCTACGGTCGACGCCGGACACCTCCCGTACGGCCCCGGCGGCAAAGGCAGAACGATGACCGATCGCATGATGAAGGCAGTGCTCTTCGACAGCTACGGCACCCCGGACGTGCTCTACGTGGGCCGGGTGGCACGCCCCGAGCCCGCACCGGGCGAGGTGCTCGTGCGGGTGCACGCGTTCAGTGTCAACGGCGGTGAACTGGCGGCCAGGTCCGGCCGTGTCCGCCTGCTGACCGGCCGGAAGTTCCCCCAGCGCGTCGGGCTGGACTTCACCGGCGAAGTCGTCGCGCTGGGCGCCGGAGCGGTGCGGGTCGCGGTCGGCGACCGGGTGTGGGGTGTCCTGGGGCGTACCTCCGGGTTCGGCAGCGCCGCCGAGTACGTGGCGGTGCCCGCCGGGCGGCTCGGCCCGGTCCCCGACGGCCTTGGCCTGGTGGACGCCGCCGCACTGCCGGTGGCCACCACGGCCGTCACCGCCCTGCGGGACAGAGCCGGGCTGCGCGCCGGCGAACGCCTCCTCGTACGGGGTGCGGCGGGCGGCGTCGGCAATGCCGCCGTACAGCTCGGACGGGCCTACGGCGCCGATGTCACGGCACTCGCACGCGCCGCCAACCTCGACTTCGTCCGCGGTCTCGGCGCCCACCGGGCCGTCGACCACCGGGCTGTCCCGCCGGGGGAACTGGGACGCTTCGACGTGGTCGTGGACACCGCGGGGAGCGATCTGCGGACTTTCCGGCATCTGCTGAACCCCGGCGGCCGCATGGTCACCATCGCTTTCGACCTGGCCCGGCCCGCCGCGTCGCTCGGCTACCTGGCGGCCAGCACGGTCCACGGACGCGGCCGGGTGCGCTTCTTCAGCGGCAACCCCGCACGGGAGGATTTCGACGACCTCGCCCGCCACGTGACCGAGGGGAAGCTGAGCCCGGCGGTGGACACCGTCTTCCCGCTGGAGGAAACGGCTGCGGCACACCGCGCACTTGAGGCGGGCGGAGTGCGGGGCAAGTACGTGGTCAGGGTCGCTCCTTAGCCGTAGCCGTAGCCGTAGCCGTAGCCGCTGCCGCGACAGGCATGGTTCCCGCCCCCGCCGCCCTAGCCCTTGCGGATTCCCCGGAGCTGATCGGCGACCGGTGTCAGTGAGTCCCGCAGCCCGGCCAGTGCCTCGGGTGTCAGCATGTCGATGAAGTGCCTGCGGACCGAGGCGACATGGTGCGGTGCGACCTTCTGCATGGTCTCGCCGCCGAGGTCGGTGAGGACGGCGAACAGCCCCCGCCGGTCGGACTCGCAGTTCTCCCTGCGGACCAGCCCGGCCTTCTCCATCCGGGTGATCTGGTGCGAGAGACGGCTCTTGGACTGGAGTGTGGCGGCGGCGAGGTCGCTCATCCGCATCCGCCTGTCGTCGGCCTCGGAGAGATTGACCAGGATCTCGTAGTCGTTCATCGTCAGGCCGAACGGCTGGAGGTCCTTCTCCATCTGGTACGTCAGCAGCCTGTTCACGTCCAGGTAGGTGCGCCAGGCGCACTGCTCCGCGTCGCTCAGCCAGCGGGTGGCCGTCTCGGTCTCCATAATGAGAATTCTACCTAAGAAGTTGAATGTTGGACAATTGTGGGGAGTGTCACCCTCCGGCGCGCACTGCGCCGTCACGCCGCGATCCCGCACCGCGATCCCGATCGCGACGGCGATCCGGTCCGGTGCGTATGCCGGGGGTTCAGATGTTCGACGTTACACTCCGCAGGCTATCGCTTACAGCCCGAAGCGGCGCTGAAGATCCCCGACCTGGCCGGGAAAGCGCGATCCTGGGCCGTTTTGGCCGGAACGGGGCCCCTGTCCACCGGGAATACCCGGTTCATCCGGCAAGGAGCCGGTCGGCTTCTCGGGCAGCAGCGCCTCGGTCGACTGCAGCAGCACCGTGCCGGCGCCCACGAACTCGAACTGGTGCTCCTCGCCCGATACGCCCCCCAGGCCGGTGAACGACCGGATCCCGCCCAGCACCCCCGTCATATAGGCGTGGTCGTAGTGGTGGCACGGCGAAGGGCAGTCGGCCCAGCCGACCAGCGCCTGCGGGTCGACCCGGATCGGCGGCTCCATGAAGACGACCGGACCGTTCGACGCGGCCACGAACTTCCCCGTACCGATCAGCGTCAGAAAGCCGGGCACGATCGACTGCTTCAGGGACAGCGACGGCTCGAACGCCAGCAGATTCCCCGAGCGGATGGTGAGGTTGCCGTCGTCCAGATCGAACGAGTTCACATCGAAGGCCCGGTCGGCGAGCAGCATCTTGCCCGAGCCCTCCGCCACCACCCAGTCCGCCGCGTGCAGCGGGGAGTGGAAGCTGCTGCGCAGCAGATGGTCGAAGCGGCCGTTGCCGAAGCCGTTGTAGTCGATCCGCCCGTAGTAGGCGATCATCTTGCCCTTCTGCAGGAACCACTGGCTGCCGCTGAGTTCCACACAGAACGTGTACTTGTTGACGTTGTCGTTGGCCGGCAGCGTCATCGGGTCGTGGACCACCGGTCCCGTCACAGCTTCTCCTCCGATGCCTGCACATAGACCGCGCCGCTGCCGGACAGTTCGAGCTGGAACGCCTCGCCCGAGCCGCGCCCCACCATCTCCCGCCAGCCGAGCGCCGCCGACAGCTTGTTCCGTACGTCCCCGTGGTGGGCGACGTACGCCTGCGGGTCCACATGCACCGGCGCCTGTGGGGTGATCGGCAGTTCCACGACACCCCCGTGCGCCATCACCGCCACCGCGCCGTGGCCCTTGAGCGTCGTGGTGAACAGGCCCTGCCCGGTGACCTGGCCGCGCACCATCCCCATGACCCCGCCCTGCGAGCCCATGAACATCGTGCCCTGCTGGAGCGAACCGTCGAACGCCAGCAGCCGGTCCGCCTCCACATAGAGGGTGTCGCCGGCCAGCGAGATCACCTGGATGTGGTGGCCGCCGTGCCCGAACATCACCGTGCCCTGCCCCTCCACCGTCATCAGCGGCGTCGCCTCATTGGCCACCCGCCGCCCGATCATGGACATCACACCGCCCTGACCGCCCTGGATGTTGGGGGTGAAGGTCACCTCGCCCCGGTACGCCAGCATCGCCCCGCGCTGGCTGTAGAGCTTCTGGCCGGGCACCACCGTGGCCTCGACCATCTTCGAGTTGATCTCGGTGAACGGCATCAGATCTCGCCCCCGACCGTGCTGCGCTCGCTGGGCTGCACATAGACGAGACCTTCGCCCTCGAACCGGATCTGGAAGGACTCGCCGGACCCCTCGCCCATGAACGTCCGGAAGCTGACCCCGGTCTGGAAGTGCTGCTGGAGACTGCCGGTGTGCGCGATGTACGCACCCGGGTCGACGAGCAGCGGATACTGCGGGCTGACCCGCAGGACGATCGCGGGGCCGTCCGACATCACGGCGGCCTGTCCGGTGCCTTCCACGGTCGTGGTGAACAGGCCGTTGCCTTGGGACGCGCCCCGCAGCCCGGTGAAGGTCGTGCCGGTGCGCAGCCCCGCGTCCGTGCAGAGGAGGTTGCTCGCCTCCACATGGAGCTTCTCGCCGTGCAGGGCGACGAGGTTGATCTCGGTGGCGCGGTCGGCGAAATAGCAGGTGCCCTTGCCCCGTACCTCCATCACACTCATCTGCTCGCCGGTGAGACGCCGGGTCACCATCCCGCGGAGCCCCTCACCGCCGCCGGACATCTTCTTGAAGGTCATCTGGCCGTCGTAGGCGACCATCGAGCCGTTCTTCGCTTTGACGGCGTCGCCTGTCATGTCGACGGCGAGCATCTTGCTGCCTTGGAGTCGGAACTGAGCCACGGTCCGAAGGTAACGGGCCGGGAGGGGGTGCGCACAGGGGTCCGGAGGCGTAGACGCACCCTGAAAGAGCCCTGATATGCGGGGCTGCCACAATGGTTCCGAGTTTGTGCGCACTTTCACAAGATCACGCTTCCGTGTGATCGTTGGCGCACGGTCCCGTTTCCCGCCGCCCGCTGCCGAAGGTTTCCTCCGTGGACATCAAGACCGCATCCGCAATCCGCCGCCTCCGCCTGGTCTCCGCCCCCGAGGCGGTCTCCTTCCTGCTGCTGCTCATCTGCTCGGTCCTCAAGCGGACCACGGACTTCAATGCGGTGCCGGTCATGGGCATGGTGCACGGGGTCCTCTTCGTGCTGTACGTGATCTTCTGGGCGGACGCCTGGAACCGCGCCAAGTGGTCCGCGGGCACCGGCATTCTCTACTTCGTGCTCTCGGTGCTGCCCACCGGCGGCTTCTTCGCGGAGCGCAAGCTGCGCCGCGAGGCGGAGAACGCGGTCATCGCCTCCCGCGCGCGCCGCGAGGGTGTGGTGGAGACGTCATGATCGTCGCCTTCTCGGTCTCCCCGCTGGGCGTCGGTGAGGACGTCGGTGAGTACGTCGCCGACGCGGTCCGTGTCGTACGCGAGTCGGGCCTGCCGAACCGTACGGACGCCATGTTCACCTCCATCGAGGGGGAGTGGGACGAGGTGATGGACGTCGTCAGGCGCGCCGTCCAGGCCGTCGAGGCGCGAGCGCCCCGGGTCTCGCTCGTACTCAAGGCGGACATCAGGCCGGGTGTCACCGACGGCCTGACCTCCAAGGTCGAGACGGTCGAACGGCATCTGGCGCCCTGACACGGGCCCGCGCGCCGGTCGCCCGCCCGGCCACCCGCCCCGCGGTCTCGCCCCCCGGCCCGCGGACCGAAGGGCGAGACGGGGCTGACCGTCATATGACCGGCCGGTAGGGTCGATGCCGTGCCAAAGCCGCTCAGCCTTGCCTTCGATCCCATCGCGCGCGCCGACGAACTCTGGCAGCAGCGCTGGGGCCCCGTGCCCTCGATGGCCGCCATCACCTCGATCATGCGCGCCCATCAGATCCTGCTCGCGGAGGTCGACGCGGTCGTCAAGCCGTACGGGCTGACGTTCGCGCGCTACGAGGCGCTGGTGCTGCTCACCTTCTCCAAGGCGGGCGAACTGCCGATGTCCAAGATCGGCGAGCGGCTGATGGTGCACCCCACATCGGTGACGAACACCGTCGACCGGCTGGTGAAGTCGGGTCTGGTCGACAAGCGCCCCAATCCGAACGATGGGCGGGGCACGCTGGCCTCCATCACCGACAAGGGCCGTGAGGTCGTCGAGGCGGCCAGTGCGGACCTGATGGCGATGGAGTTCGGGCTGTCCGCGTACGACGCGGAGGAGTGCGGGGAGATCTTCGCGATGCTCAGGCCGCTGCGGGTGGCGGCGGACGACTTCGAGGAGTAGGCCGGGCGGGGTCCCGGCGCGGACCCGCCCGCGGTGCCGGCCGAAGTGGCAACCCCGCCGAAGATCGCCCAAAGCGCCCGGATACGCTCGACTCCATGAAACGAAGCGTGCTGACCCGCTACCGCGTGATGGCCTACGTCACCGGTGTGCTGCTGGTCCTGCTGACCCTCGGCGTCATCGCCAAGTACCTGCTGGACATCAACGGGGCGACCGGTTTCGTCAGCATTGTCGGCATCGCGCACGGCTGGCTGTACGTGGTCTACCTGATCTTCGCCTTCGACCTCGGCTCCAAGGCGAAGTGGCCGGTGGCCAAGCAGATCTGGGTGCTGCTCGCCGGTACGGTCCCGACCGCGGCCTTCTTCGTCGAGCGGAAGATCTCCCGCGAGCTGGAGCCCCGGATCGCCCAGCCCGCGCCGGTCGCCGCGAAGGCGTAGCCGCCAAGGCTTCATACGGCGTATTTACGGCGTAATACCGCCGCCCGCACGATGTGCGGGCGGTCTCCCATCGACATTTACTAGGACGTCCTAGTAAATTCGAGGGTATGGACGCTCACGCCATTGAAGAAGGCCGCCGCCGCTGGCAGGCCAGGTACGACAAGGCACGCAAGCGGGACGCCGATTTCTCCACCCTGTCCGGCGACCCGGTGGACCCGGTGTACGGGCCCAGGCCGGGGGACACGTACGAGGGATTCGAACGGATCGGCTGGCCCGGTGAGTATCCGTACACCCGCGGCCTGCACCCCACCGGCTACCGCGGCCGCACCTGGACGATCCGGCAGTTCGCCGGGTTCGGCAACGCCCGCCAGACGAACGAGCGCTACAAGACGATCCTCGCCAACGGCGGCGGCGGTCTCTCGGTCGCGTTCGACATGCCGACGCTGATGGGGCGCGACTCGGACGAGCCGAAGGCGCTCGGCGAGGTCGGCCACTGCGGGGTCGCCATCGACTCCGCCGCCGACATGGAGATCCTCTTCCAGGACATCCCGCTCGGCGATGTCACCACATCGATGACGATCAGCGGCCCGGCCGTGCCGGTCTTCTGTATGTACCTGGTCGCCGCCGAGCGCCAGGGCATCGACCCGGCGGTGCTGAACGGGACCCTCCAGACCGACATCTTCAAGGAGTACATCGCGCAGAAGGAGTGGCTCTTCCAGCCCGAGCCGCATCTGCGTCTGATCGGCGACCTGATGGAGCACTGCGCCGCCGCGATCCCCGCGTACAAACCGCTCTCGGTGTCCGGCTACCACATCCGTGAGGCGGGCGCGACGGCCGCGCAGGAGCTGGCGTACACCCTGGCGGACGGCTTCGGCTACGTCGAACTGGGCCTCTCGCGCGGGATGGACGTCGACGTCTTCGCGCCCGGCCTGAGCTTCTTCTTCGACGCGCATGTCGACTTCTTCGAGGAGATCGCCAAGTTCCGCGCTGCGCGCAGGATCTGGGCGCGCTGGATGAAGGACGTCTACGGCGCGCGGACCGACAAGGCGCAGTGGCTCCGCTTCCACACCCAGACGGCCGGGGTCTCGCTGACCGCGCAGCAGCCGTACAACAACGTCGTACGGACCGCGGTCGAGGCGCTCGCCGCCGTACTCGGGGGCACCAACTCGCTGCACACCAACGCCCTGGACGAGACGCTCGCGCTGCCGAGCGAGCAGGCCGCCGAGATCGCCCTGCGGACGCAGCAGGTGCTGATGGAGGAGACGGGCGTCGCCAATGTGGCGGACCCGCTGGGCGGCTCCTGGTACATCGAGCAGCTCACGGACCGCATCGAGGCCGACGCGGAGAAGATCTTCGACCAGATCAAGGAGCGTGGCCTGCGGGCCCACCCGGACGGGCAGCACCCGATCGGCCCGGTCACATCGGGCATCCTGCGCGGCATCGAGGACGGCTGGTTCACCGGCGAGATCGCCGAGTCCGCCTTCCAGTACCAGCGCTCGGTCGAGAAGGGCGACAAGCACGTCGTCGGCGTCAACTGCCTGCACGGCTCGGTCACCGGCGACCTGGAGATCCTCCGGGTCAGCCACGAGGTGGAGCGCGACCAGGTCCAGGAGCTGGCCGGCCGCAAGGCGGCCAGGGACGACGCCCGGGTGCGGACCGCGCTGGACGCGATGCTCACGGCCGCCAGGGACGGTTCGAACATGATCGAGCCGATGCTGGCGGCGGTCCGGGCGGAGGCGACGCTCGGCGAGATCTGCGGGGTGCTGCGGGACGAGTGGGGCGTCTACACGGAGCCGCCCGGGTTCTGACCGGGGAGCGCGGCTGGGCCCGGGAGAGTCCCTCCCGGGCCCTTTGCGTACCTGTCCGCGGTCCGGTTTCCGTGCCCTTTCCGTGCCTGTCCGCGGTCCGGTTCCCGTGCCTGTCCGCGGTCCGGTTCCCGTGCCCGTCCGCGGTCAGGTTCCCGTGCCCGGACGCGCACTGGTGGTTACCTCTGCGACAGAGCTAAAATGGCCCCGTGGCCACGGACGAGTTCCCCGAATCGCTCGCCGATGTGCTCGCCGGTGTGCACCGGCTGGTGCGGCGGCGGCTGCGGCGCGGGCTCACCGCGCCGCCCCTGCGGGGGGCCCAGGCGGAGCTGCTGCGGCTGGTCGGCGGGCGGCCCGGGATCCGGGTGTCCGACGCGGCCAGAGAGCTCTACGTGGCGGGCAATTCGGTTTCCACGCTGGTCAACCAGCTGAGCAGAGCGGGGTATCTGACCCGGGAGAGCGACCCCGACGACCGGCGTTCGGTGCGGCTGCGGCTTACCCCTGCGGCCCACGAAAGGCTGCGTGACTGGCAG
>NZ_JAAGLN010000212.1 GCF_010548145.1 Streptomyces sp. SID10853 | reverse complement strand
CCTGGTTCACCCACAAGCCCACGGTCGCCACCGCGGCCCAGCCGAAGGTCGAAGAGGCAGGCGCCATCGCCACCCCGACACCGACCCCGAGCCTGCCACCGCCCGCGGCGAGCGTCGCCCCGCCCACTCCGTCAGCTCCCGCCAACCCGGGCGCGGGCAACAGCGGCGGCGGAGGCGGAGGCGGCGGAGGTGGCGGCGGTGCCAAGAAGAAGGATCCGGCGGACCGTAAGAATGTCCTGATCCGTAATCCGGTGACCAAGCTCTGCGCCGAACTCCCCGGCAGGGACAAGGGCCAGCTCAACGGCCCGGTCCAGGAGAACGACTGCAACCCCACGGACGCGGACAACCAGGTCTGGAACCTGGAGGTCCAGCGTGCGCACGCGGGCCCCGACAACAACAGTCTCTTCCAGATCCGCAACATCAAGGACAAACTCTGCATGGACCTGCCGGACAGGGGCGCCGCGAAGGCGGAGACACATATCACCGAGTTCACCTGTGCCGGCACCGAGCCCGACAACCAGCTGTGGTGGCTCGACAAGCAGCCGGACGGGCACTACTACATCCACAACTACGCGAGCAACCAGCTCTGCCTGAACGTTGACGGGTTCAGCAAGCCCGGTCAGCCCGTCACCACCCAGAACCTGCTCTCGCTGCAGGACTGCGCCAACAATGACGACCGCGAGTGGGACATCCTCGACGTCAGCGACGAGCTGTAACGCGCAGATCCGCCCGGCAGTTCTGTGAACCGATCACCGGAGGCCGCCGCTTGCCACGTCCATGAGACGCGGCGGGCGGCGGCCTCCCGTATGACAGGCCCGTATGACAGACCCGTCCGGCAGGCCCGGCCGGCTCGCCCGTACGGTCATCTCGCGCGGCTGCTCCGTACCCGATGGGCAGCCCGGAACGGAGCAGCCATGAGTACCCCGAGCGATCCGGCCACCCCGGACGCCGCCACGGAACTCCCGTCCGCCGATTCCCGCGACACCCCCGGTACCCGCGACACCCCCGGTACCCGCGACACCCCCGGTACCCGCGACATCCGCGGGGTCCACGGCGCCTCTGATGCCCACGACGCTGCCGAGACCCGGCAGGACCGGTTGCAGCGGGGGATGGGGATGCTCGACCGCGTCGTCGGTGAGGGCGGCCGGCAGGTCATCGATTCGCTGGCCGACATCTCCCCCGACCTGGGGCATCACATCGTCGCCTGGGCCTTCGGCGACATCTACACCAGGCCCCAGCTGGCCCTGCGGGACCGCCAGTTGGTCACCCTCGGCATGCTCACCGCCCTCGGCGGCTGCGAACCACAGCTCGACGTCCACATCAACGCCGCGCTCAACGTCGGGCTCAGCGCGGAGGAGATCGTCGAGGCGCTGCTGCACTCCGCCGTCTACTGCGGTATGCCCAAGGCGCTCAACGCCACCGCTGTGGCGAAGAAGGTCTTCGCCGAACACGGCCTGCTCGCCCGCCCGGAGAAGCCGGGCGACGCGGCGCACGGCGTTCCGGAGCAGAGGCTCCCCGGGGAGGGCGTCCCGCGGCAGGCCGGCCCCGGGTAGCGCATAGCGTTGTCCCATGACCGAACTGCTGCACATCACCGAGCGCTCCCTGTGGGAGGCGGCCCGCGCGGCCGGTACGTACGAGATGTCGACCCGTGGCCGCACTCTCCAGGAGGAGGGCTTCATCCACTGCTCCACCCGCGCCCAGCTCCTCGCGGTCGCCGACTTCCTCTACGGGAGTGGCAACGGCGGCGGCAGCGGCAACGGCGGTAGTGGCAGTGGCAGTGGCAGCGGCGGCGGGACGGGGCGCGAGGGCGGTCACGGCGAGCTGGTGGTGCTGGTCATCGACAGCGACCTGCTCTCCGTACCGCTGCGCTACGAGGCCCCCGCGCCCGGCGCCGATCTGTTCCCGCACATCTACGGGCCGCTCCCGGTGGACGCGGTCGTCGAAGTGGTGCCCTGGCAGGACGGTTACGGGCTGGACCGGTTGGACGGGCAGGCAGGCAGAGGCTGACGCCCGCCGTCGCCAGACAGGCCACGCCGCACCCCGCGAAGAACGCCCCGGTGTCCCAGGCGGCCGGCTGCGGCCACCTCAGCTCTCACCGCGCCCAGGCTGCTTCTGCTCCGTTCGACGGCATAGGCTCCCCCGTCATGAATGGACCCCTGCCTTTCCAACGGCTGCACAACTTCCGTGATCTGGGCGGCTGTCCGGCCGATGGCGGCTGCACGGTACGCACGGGCCGGTTGTTCCGCTCCGACTCGCTGGCCAAACTGGAGGGCGCGGACTGGGAGCGGTTCCTGACGCTGGACATCGGTACCGTCATCGACCTGCGGTACTCCTGGGAGATCGACGCCAAGGGCCGTGTCCCTGAACACCCGTCCTTCACCTACCACCACCTCAGCGTCGAACACCGTCCCTACGATCAGCCGAGCCTCGGCCCGTCCGTCGCGACGGGGCCGTATCTCGCCGAGCGGTATCTGGAAGTCGCCCACGACGGTGTGACCGAACTGAGCCGGGCCATCGAGGTGATCGCCACGGCCGGGGGCCGCCCCACCGTCTTCCACTGCACATCGGGGAAGGACCGCACCGGCCTGCTGGCGGCGCTCGTGCTGACGCTGCTCGGGGTGGACGAGTCCCGCATCGTCGAGGACTTCGCCCGCACCGGGCTCGCGAGCGAACGCCTCCTGGCCGACTGGCGGGCCGAACACCCCGGCAGGGGGCCGGTCTGGCCGGGTTACGGACGCGCGCCCGAGGACGTGATGCGCCGCTTCCTGGCGGCCCTGACCGAGCGGTACGGGTCCGTGCGCGGCTATATCGATGAACGGCTGGACATCGATGACGCGGTGATCGCCGCGCTGCGGAAGAACCTGCTGGAGCCGGCTGCCGGGGAGGGACAGGGTGGGGGAGAGGAGCGGCGGCAGGGGTAACCCCTCCCGCAGCCGGCTACAACCCTCCTGAAGCCAGGTCCCGTTGCGCTGGAAAGAGAGGATGAACCAGTCGTCCAACGACCTGAGCGGGACCGTGGCCGGGACAGTCGTCCAAGCCGGTCACGTAGGGGAGTTGCACCTCGCATCGCCGGCGCTGACCGCCCTGGCCGGTCTGCCTCCGGCCGCTCCGGAGTTCACCGGCCCTGAGACGGCTCTGCGGGCCGTGGCCGATGCGCTGCGGTCCGGTGCCGACGGTGGCACCCCGGTCGTGGTGCCCACGCTGGTCGGCACGGCGGGGGTCGGCAAGACGCGCTGGCGCTGCGCGCCGCTCATGACGCACTGGCCGCCGGGTGGTTCCCGGGCAGGGTGCTCTTCATCAACTTCCAGGGCTACGACGAGAACCGCAGGCTGCGGACCGATGTCGCCCTGTCCGTCTTCCTCAGCGCACTCGGCGTCCCCGACGAGCACTTTCCGCCCACACTCCAGGGCCGGCTGTCGCTGTACCACTCCAAGCTGGCCGGCCTCGCAGCCCAGGGGCGCGCGGTGCTCGTGGTGCTCGACAACGCCGCGTCGACGGACCAGATCGGCGCCCTGCTGCCGGGGCCCGCCTGCCATCGAGCCGGTCAGGCCACGGGGCTGGTTCCGCCTGCACGACCTGCTGCGCCTGCACGCCGAAGGGCTGCGCCGCGAACAGGACGACGAGGAAGCCGTCGCAGCCGCCATCGACCGGCTGCCGGCGCACTACCGGGACTCCGCCAGGGACGCCACCGGGAGGATCGTGGAGGCCGCGCGCCACGGACTGCGTGACGACGCGTCCGAGCGCTGGCTCGACACCGAGCGGACGAACCTCAGGACCGCCCTGTACCTCGCCCGGACGCACGGCCGCTACGCGGCGGGCCTGCCGCTCGCGCACGACGTGAGCTGGTTCCTGCGCCGCCAGCAGGACTGGGCGGTCGCGCGGGTGAGGCCCTCACGCTGCACAGCATGGGCACGGCAGCCCGCCGCAGGGGCCGGCACGCGGAGGTGGAGGCCTACTACCGTGCCGCCCTGCCGCCCTGCCGCCCTGCCGCCCTGCCGCTCTTCCGCGCGGGCGAGGACGGACAGGCGGTGGGCCACACCCTGTACAGCCTCGCCACCACCGCCCGTCACCAGGGCGACCACGATGCGGCCCACGACCACTACCACCGGGCGCCGGCCACCTACCGAGCGCCCAGCCACCCCGTCGGCGAGGCACGCACCCTGCACCACCTCGGCCTCCTCGCCCTGGCGGCGGCCCGCCCGGACACGGCCCGCGAGCACTGGGAGGGGGCCCGTACCGCGTACGAGGAGGCGGGCCTGCCGTAGCCCGCAGGCGAAGTGACGGAGCTGCTGGACCGGTTGACGGGGCCGGGGGCCGGCTAGCCCGGTGCCAGAAACGAAAAGACCGCACCCGCCCCGCCATGGCCGCCTGTTACGGCGGCCTGCGGGCCGGGTGCGGTCAGTTGGGCGGTCATGGACCCGCCACGTGCGCGGGCCGGGCCGTCCAGCCGTGGATCAAGCCTTCTTGGTCTCCCAGAAGATCTTGTCGATCTGGGCGATGTAGTCCAGCGCCTTCTGGCCCGTGGCCGGGTCCGTCGAGCCCTTGGCCGCCGACAGCGCCTTGAGGGCGTCATTGACGAGCTGGTGGAGCTCGGGGTACTTCTCGAAGTGCGGCGGCTTGAAGTAGTCGCTCCACAGCACCGATACGTGGTGCTTGGCGAGCTCCGCGCGCTCTTCCTTGATGACCGTGGCACGGGCACGGAAGTGCGGGTCCTCGTTGGCCTGGTACTTCTCCTGGACGGCCTTGACGGACTCGGCCTCGATACGGGCCTGGGCCGGGTCGTACACGCCGCAGGGGAGGTCGCAGTGGGCGCTGACCTTCACCTTGGGGGCAAACAGGCGGGAAAGCATGGAGCTGTCCTTCCTCGTGATCGTCTTCTCGGGTGGGACATTACTCCGTGAGAGGCCCGATTTCGCGAGTGCCCCCTGGGGCTTAGGACAAAAGTCCAGGGTCAGTATGGGACTGGTGGACGATCGGACCGGGAGGTGCCGGATGACGGATCAGGGGCGGGAGACGCGGGCTCCGTTGGGTATGGCGGAGGTGACGGGGCCGTCCATGGTGCCCACCCTGCTCCACGGCGACCAGCTGCTGGTGCACTACGGGGCCGAGCTCAGGCCGGGGGATGTGGCCGTGCTCCGCCATCCACTGCAGCAGGATCTGCTGATCGTGAAGCGCCTGATCGAGCGGCGCGAGGGGGGCTGGTGGGTGCTGGGGGACAACGCGCACGCCGAAGGCGTGGACAGCCGCGCGTTCGGCACCGTGCCCGAGGATCTGCTGCTCGGGAGGGTGCGGGCCAGATACCGGCCCATCACACGGGGCCGTCAGCGCTCGGCCGCTGTGCTGCTCTCCTGGCTGGCTTCGGCGGTGCGGCCGGTGCTGGCCGACCGGGCCGTCTCCAGGCGCTTGCGCGCGCGGTAGGCGGCCACGTTGGCGCGGGTCGCGCAGCGGTCCGAGCAGTAGCGCCGGGATCGGTTTGTCGATGTATCGAGATA
Organism: Streptomyces sp. SID10853; assembly: GCF_010548145.1. Taxonomy (GTDB): domain Bacteria; phylum Actinomycetota; class Actinomycetes; order Streptomycetales; family Streptomycetaceae; genus Streptomyces. The sequence goes on along the minus strand of NZ_JAAGLN010000212.1, from coordinate 6,850 downwards.
GGCGTTGCGGCACGGCGCTGCCTCACACAGGCCGAGCCGGTCCACCCCGTACTCGGTGAGATGGAAGGCCAGCCCCATCGACGCGATCGCCGCGTAGCCGGATGTCGCGTTGGACGGGTGGTCGGCCAGGTGCATGTGCCACAGCGGACGGCCGTCGTCGTCCCGGTGGTCGTGGCCCGAGATCTGCGGGGAGACCGGGAACTCCAGGAGCAGTGAGTTCAGCAGGTCGACGGCCAGGGTCTCGTCCCCCTCGTCCGCGGCCGTGAAGACAGCGCGCAGTCTGCTGCGTACCGAGCGGAAGCGGGTGACGTCGGCGTCCGTGGCGCGCCGGGCCGCCGACGCGTTGGCCCCGAAGAGTTCGCGCACCGCGTCGACCGAGGTGAGTGAGTCCTTGTTACGGGCCGGCTCCTCGGTGTTCACCAGGCGCACGGCGTAGTCCGAGTAATAGGCCAGTTCCACTTTTAGTCCTTACGGAGGCGGTCCGGTGTCGACGGTCGGGCGGCCGTAATGGCCGCTCATCCTTCGAGGGTATTACTTGAGCGCCTCACCGTCGGGCACCCCGGCGCCCGCCGTGAAGCAGCCCCCGGCGTGGCGGCGGGGGTGGTGGCGTGGCGCACGAAGGGCCTTCGGGATGAAAAGGATGAAAAGGGCGAAGAGGGGGTACGGGCCGGGTCGGCCCGTACCCCCTTCACGTACGCCCGCTGCGACGGCTCACAGCACCTTCGACAGGAACGACTTCGTCCGCTCGTGCTGCGGGTCGGTCAGGACGTCCCGCGGGTGGCCCGACTCGACCACCACACCGTCGTCCATGAAGACCAGCGCATCACCGACCTCCCGGGCGAAGCCCATCTCATGGGTCACGACGATCATCGTCATGCCGTCCTCCGCGAGGCCGCGCATGACATCCAGGACATCGCCCACCAGCTCCGGGTCGAGCGCCGACGTCGGCTCGTCGAAGAGCATCAGCTTCGGCTCCATGGCCAGCGCGCGGGCGATCGCCACCCGCTGCTGCTGGCCCCCCGAGAGCTGCGTCGGATAGCTGCCTGCCTTGTCGGAGAGCCCGACCCGGTCCAGCAGCCGCTCGGCGCGGGCGCGCGCGACGGCCTTGGCCTCGCCGCGCACCTGGACCGGCGCCTCCATCACGTTCTCGATGGCCGTCATGTGCGGGAAGAGGTTGAAGCGCTGGAAGACCATGCCGATGTCCCTGCGCTTCAGGGCGACTTCACTGTCCTTGAGCTCGTAGAGCTTCTCGCCCTTCTGCCGGTAGCCGACCAGGTCACCGTCGACGTACAGCCGTCCCGCGTTGACCTTCTCCAGGTGGTTGATGCACCGCAGGAACGTCGACTTGCCGGAGCCCGACGGGCCGATGAGGCAGAACACCTCGCGCGGGGCGACCTCCAGGTCGATCCCCTTGAGCACCTGAGTCGGCCCGAAGGACTTGTGGACGCCCTCGGCCTTCACCATCGCCGTCATGCGGACACCCCCGAACGGTTGCTGAAGGAAGCCAGATTCGCCTTGACCCGCTGGAACGGGGTCAGCGGCAGGCTGCGGCTGGAGCCGCGCGCGTAGTGGCGCTCCAGATAGAACTGGCCGATGGAGAAGAGCGTCGTGAGCACCAGATACCAGGCGGCGGCCAGGAACAGCATCTCCACCGCGGCCCCTGAGGTCTGCCCGATGTCCTGGGCCGTCCTGAGCAGTTCGTAGAACTGCACCGCGGCCACCAGCGAGGTGGTCTTCAGCATGTTGATGACCTCGTTGCCGGTCGGCGGCACGATGACCCGCATCGCCTGCGGCACCACGATCCGCGCCAGCGTCTTGGCCTGGCTCATACCGAGCGCGTGCGCCGCCTCCGTCTGGCCCTCGTCGACCGCGAGCAGGCCCGCCCGGCAGATCTCCGCCATGTACGCGGCCTCGTTCAGGCCGAGCCCGAGCAGCGCCGTCAGCAGCGGCGTCATAAAGCTCGACCAGTAGTCCTTGTAGATCGGACCGAGGTTGATGTACTGGAAGACCAGGCCCAGGTTGAACCAGACCATCAGCTGGACGAGGACCGGAGTGCCCCGGAAGAACCAGATGTAGAACCACGAGATCGACGCGGTCACCGGGTTCTTGGACAGCCGCATCACCGCGAGGATGACGCCCCCGACGACACCGATCACCATGGAGAGCACGGTGAGCAGCAGGGTCTGGCCGACGCCGTGGATGATCCGGTGGTCGAAGAAGAAGTCCGGGATCGCCCCCCAGTTGATCTTGCCCTGGGAGAAGGCGTAGATGATCGCCGCGAGCAGGGCGACGGCGACGACCGCGGCGACGTACCGCCCGTAGTGCCGGACGGGGATGGCCTTGATGGCCTGCGGCGCGGTGGGCGGCGCGTCGACGGCGCCGGCCTTTTCCATGTCAGCAGTCATAGGTGATACCTCTCAGCTCCGGCGTCCGGTCAGGATCCGCCGTTGAGCTTGGCCGTGGTGACCGCGCCCTGCTCGGCGCCCCACTTGGCGAGGACCTTGTCGTACGTGCCGTCCTTGATGATGGCGTTCATCGCCTGCTGGATGGCCTTGGTGAGCTGGTCGTTCCCCTTGGCGATGGCGATGCCGTACGGGGCCGCCTGGACCGTCGGGCCGACGACCTGGAAGTCCTTGCCGCCGCCCGAGGTCTTCACGGCGTACGCGGCGATGGGGGAGTCGGCCGAACCGGCGTCGGCGCCGCCCGAGCGCAGCCGGGTCTGGGCCTGCTGGTCGTCGTCGAAGGGCTGGATGGTCAGCTTCTTGCCGGCCGGACACTTCTTGGCCTGCGCCTTGGCGAGGTCGTGGGAGACCGTGCCGCGCTCCATGACGACCGTCTTGCCACAGAGGTCGGACCAGGTCTTGATGCCCTCGTCCTTGCCCTTGCGGGTGTAGATCGAGACACCGGCGGAGTAGTAGTCGACGAAGTCGACGCCTTCGCCGACCTTCTTGCCGTCGGCGACACCGTTCTGCCGGTCCTTGGTGTCGGTCATCGCGGACATCGCGATGTCGTAGCGCTTGGCGCGCAGACCGGTCACCAGGCTGTCGAACGTGCCGTTCTCGAACTGGAACGTCACCCCGAGCTGCTTGCCGAGCGCCGCCCCGAGGTCGGGGTCGATCCCGGCGACCTTGCCCGAGCTGTCCTTGAACTCGACGGGCGCGTACGCGATGTCCGAGCCGACCCTGACGGTGCCCTTGTCCCGGATGGCCTGCGGCAGCAGATGCGCGAGCGGCGCGGCGGAGGAGTCGCCACCCTTGGGCCCGTCGTTCTTGGTCTGGTCGCCGCAGCCGGTCAGCAGCAGCGCGCCGGCGACCGCGATCGCGCCGACCGCGGCTGTCCTGGACTTCATTGCGGCCGTGCGGCGAGTGGAGCGTGCGGTCATGGTGGTGGTCCTCCGGCGGATCAGAGACAGCTGAATGCTGGAGCCGCGGCACACGGTGTTCCGGTGCCACGACCATGTGTGGATGACGGCATCTTGCCAGCCGCACTGGTCCAATCAGGTCGCTGGTCATGTCAAAATCGGGTAACGGGTCACCCCCGTTCTCCACTTGGCCGGTACGGCACGACCGGACCATCTGCTGGCAAACGCACCTTCCGCCGGAGGATCTCCGGTGCGCCCCGCGCCGTTCCGGGGCGCGTCTCGAAGGATGGACTTATGCCGCGGTACCGGGCCGACCAGGCCGGATATCCCGCTATGAGTCATCTCACCGCGTCGGTGCGGACTCGATATGGACTCGTCCGATGTGCGGTCCATCCGGTAGAACAGACGGTTACACCCCTCATCCGGGGCTCAGGGCGCGTGTGCGGCGCGCCCGCGCGTATGTACCTCCCCCCGCCCGGCGGGCCAACCGGCCGGCGCGGGGCACATAGGCGGTGCCCGCCCACCCCTCCTCAACCAGGAGTGGCCACCCTCAACTGATGAAGACTTAAGGGGTAACAACCAATGGCAGCGGAGATCGTCAATCCTCGCAGCGAAAGTTTCAGTACTTCCTCGCAGGACGAGGAGACCTTCGACCCGGTGTTCGCCCTGCATCGCGGCGGCAAGATGGCAGTCCAGGCCACGGTGCCGGTGCGCGACAGGGACGACCTGTCCCTCGCTTACACGCCCGGTGTCGCCAAGGTGTGCAGCGCCATCGCCGAGAAGCCGGAGCTGGTCCACGACTACACCTGGAAGTCGCAGGTCGTGGCAGTCGTGACGGACGGTACGGCGGTGCTGGGGCTGGGTGACATCGGCCCGGAGGCGTCCCTTCCGGTGATGGAGGGCAAAGCCATCCTCTTCAAGCAGTTCGGCGGCGTCGACGCCGTGCCGATCGCGCTGGCGACCACCGACACGGACGAGATCGTCGACACCGTCGTGCGGCTCGCCCCGTCCTTCGGCGGCGTCAACCTGGAGGACATCTCCGCGCCGCGCTGCTTCGAGATCGAGCGCAGGCTCCAGGAGCAGCTGGACATCCCGGTCTTCCACGACGACCAGCACGGCACCGCCGTGGTCACCCTGGCGGCCCTGCGCAACGCGGCCACGCTCACCGGGCGCTCGCTGGGGCAGCTGCGTGCGGTGATCTCGGGTGCGGGCGCCGCGGGTGTCGCCATCGCGAAGATCCTCATCGAGGCCGGGATCGGCGATGTCGCGGTGTGCGACCGCAAGGGCATCGTCTCGGCCGACCGCGACGACCTGACCGAGATCAAGCAGGAGGTCGCGGGCTTCACCAACAAGGCGGGTCTGACCGGTTCGCTGGAGACCGCGATGTCCGGTGCGGACGTCTTCATCGGGGTTTCGGGCGGTACGGTCCCCGAGCCGGCCGTCGCCTCGATGGCCGAGGGTGCGTTCATCTTCGCGATGGCCAACCCGAACCCGGAGATCCACCCCACGGTCGCCGCCAAGTACGCGGCGGTCGTCGCCACCGGGCGCAGCGACTTCCCGAACCAGATCAACAACGTGCTGGCGTTCCCGGGGATCTTCGCCGGGGCGCTCCAGGTGCGGGCCTCGCGGATCACGGAGGGCATGAAGCTCGCCGCCGCGGAGGCGCTGGCGGCCGTGGTGGCCGATGAGCTGAGCGCGGACTGTGTGATTCCGTCGCCGTTCGACGAGCGGGTCGCCCCGGCGGTCACCGCGGCGGTGGCGGCCGCGGCCCGCGCGGAGGGCGTGGCCCGGCGCTGAGGTCTCCCCCGGGGGAGCGAGAGTGAGGACGGGCGGCCCGTGCGATGCGCGGGCCGCCGGAGCCTCGCGCCTCCGTCTCCGGAGCCTCGCGCCTCCGTCTCCGGAGCCTCGCGCCTCCGTCTCCGGAGCCTCGCGCCTCCGTCTCCGGAGCCTCGCGCCTCCGTCTCCGGAGCCTCGCGCCTCCGTCTCCGGAGCCTTGCGCCTCTCTCCCCGGAGCCTCGCGCCTCCCTCTCCGGCGCATGCCCGTCCGGCGTCTCGCTCTCCTGGTGCCTTGCCCGGCCCGTGCCTCGCGCGCCGGCCCCTCGCGGGCCGGCTCCCGGTCCGGCCAAATGCAGGCAGCGTCACACTCGTGGCCGGTTCCCTTGCGGAACCGGCCACGCCTATCGTCGGGGCATGTTCGCCGCCTACGCAGCCCGCATCGACCGCGACCAACCGCTCAACGGCCTTGAGCTGGGGGAGCGTCCGGCCCCCGAGGCCAGGCCCGGCTGGACGACGGTCGACGTCAGAGCAGCCTCCCTCAACCACCATGACCTCTGGTCGCTCCGTGGTGTGGGGCTCGCCGCCGACAAGCTGCCGATGATCCTCGGCTGTGACGCCGCCGGGGTCGACCAGGACGGCAACGAGGTCGTCCTGCACTCGGTCATCGGGCAGACCGGTTACGGGGTCGGGCCGAAGGAGGGGCGGTCCATCCTGACCGAGAAGTACCAGGGGACGTTCGCCGAGCGGGTCACCGTCCCCGAGTGGAACGTGCTCCGCAAGCCGAAGGAGCTGAGCTTCGAGCAGGCCGCCTGTCTGCCGACCGCCTGGCTCACGGCCTACCGCATGCTCTTCACCAACGCCGGTGTGCGGCCCGGCGACTCCGTACTCGTCCAGGGTGCGGGCGGCGGTGTGGCGACGGCCGCGGTCGTGCTCGGGAAGGCCGCGGGCCTGCGCGTGTACGCCACCAGCCGGGACGAGGCCAAGCGGAAGCGGGCCGTCGAGCTCGGCGCCGTGGACGCCTTCGAGCCGGGTACGCGGCTGCCCGAGCGGGTGGACGCCGTCATCGAGACGGTCGGGGCCGCCACCTGGTCACACTCCGTCAAGTCGCTCAAGCCGGGCGGCACTCTGGTCATCTCGGGCGCCACCAGTGGCTCCGACCCGGTGTCGGCCGAGCTGACCCGGATCTTCTTCCTGGAGCTGAAGGTCGTCGGCTCGACCATGGGGTCCAAGGACGAGCTGGAGGACCTGCTGGCGTTCTGCGCGGCCACCGGGGTGCGGCCCGTCATCGACGAGGTGCTGCCGCTCGACCGGGCCCGAGAGGGCTTCGAGAAGATGGCGTCGGGCGAACTCTTCGGCAAGATCGTGCTGACCGCGGGCTGATCCCGGGGGACGGCCCCAGCAGCCGCTCGGCGGCGGCCGTGGCCGCGCCCGCCCCCGGGTGCCGGTGGGGGCGGGCGCGATTCTCCCTTTGAGGGGGCGTCAGGACTGAGGCCCGCGCAGGGCGGCGCCGATGTGCGCCGCCGCAGCCGACAGATGCCGCCTGGCGTCCCTGAGCTGGCTGTCCGTTACTCCGTGGTCGCGTGCCGCGTCCCTGATGTCGTCGCGGAAGCGGTCGAGCAGCCGGTCCAGGTCGCGGGCCGGATTGCCGGACGGCTCCTCGCGCGCCCACTCCGGCTCGGGCGCCTGACCGCTCCCGCCCTTGTCGAGGCCGAC
>NZ_JAAGLN010000211.1 GCF_010548145.1 Streptomyces sp. SID10853 | reverse complement strand
GGCCGGGCCCCGGGCAACGCCGCGGTGACCCCGGACCCGCACGGCAGGACGGGCTGCCTGTCCCGCCCGAAGCTGGCCGCGGCGGTGGCCCGTCTGACGGCGACGGGCGCACGGTCGGTCCAGGTCACCGGCGACACCGTACGGGCCAGGCTCCCCCGGGGCTCCACGGGAACGGCGGTATTCGCGATGCCCCGCATCTCCGGCTGGCAGTGCCACCCGGGCAGCGCCGCCGACCGCCCGGCCCGCTCCTATCTGGGCCTGGTGGCGGTGCCGCTCACCGACGGCGCGACAACAGTGAGCTGCGCCTTCCACCCACCGGGGCTGCGGCTCGGGTCGGCGGCAGGGGGCCTGGCCCTCGCGGTACTGGTGGGGGCGGCGGTCGTACGGCGGTTGCGGGGCAGGGGGCGTGACGTCACCCGTGACCGTCCCGCGCACGGCTCATTCACGGGGCGGACCGGTGGATCTCACCGCGAGGACACCGGCGGCAGGCAGGCTTCACGGCAACCGGCGCGGCCCGCCGAGCACACCGGCGGGGTATCCCGTTCCCGGCGCACACATACCGGCGGGTTCAGCGATCTCCGAACGGATCCCTCATGACCAGCAGCACACCCGGGGCAACGCCTCCGGACGGCACCGAGCAGCTTCCGGCACCGGCCGGGCTCGATGATGTGAAGGGGTGGTTCTTCGCGGCGGACCAGTTGCTCTTCGACTGGTTCCTGACCCGGCAGAAGGATCTCGCCGAGGCCGGCGATCTGCTGGAGGTGGGCGCGTATCTGGGCAAGAGCGCGATCTTCACCGGTTCCTATCTGCGGCCCGGTGAGCGCTTCACCGTCTGCGATCTGTTCGACGGCCCCGCCGACGACTCCGCGAACGGCGCCGAGATGGCCAAGTCGTACTCGACGCTCACCCGGCGGGCATTCGAGGCCAACTACCTGTCCTTCCATGCTGAGTTGCCGACCGTTCTGCAGGGCCTGTCCTCGATGGTGCCCGGCCGGGTCGCCGAGGACAGCTGCCGCTTCGTCCATGTCGACGCCTCGCATCTGTACGAGCATGTCCACGCGGACATCGCGACGGCCCGCGCGGTCCTGAAGCCGTACGGTGTCGTCGTCCTGGACGACTTCCGTGCCGAGCACTGCCCCGGCGTCGCCGCAGCGGCCTGGCAGGCCGTGACCAGCGGGGGGCTGCATGTCCTCTGCATCACCGGCACCAAGCTCTACGGGACCTGGGGCGACCCGGCCGCGCTGCGCGCCGGACTGGCGGCGTGGCTCAGGACCCGTACGGATCTCTGGCACGGCGAGGAGTCCGTCGCGGGCGAACCGCTCATCCGTATCAGCGGCAAGAAGGCCCAGCTTCCGCCGCAGCCCGTGTCCCGCCATCCCGCTCCGCCGCGGGCCGCGCCGTCCCGTACGCCAGGGACGGCCGCCGCACCCCGCAGTCACCCGCCGCTGCACCGGTTCGCGGCGAACGTCCTGCCGCCTTTCCTCACGAAGGCCGCCGTGTCCGCGAGGCGGCGCGGGCAGGGAAGGTAATCCGGGGGCGGCAGCCGGCCGCTGCCCGTGCAATTGCGTTCCTCTCAGCCGGCGAGCGCGGGAACGTACTTGTAGCCCACCCCTACGACGGTCGCGATGACCTTTCGGTACTGCGGGCCGAGCCGTCGGCGCAGCCGGGCGACATGCACATCCACCGTGCGCTCACTGCCTGTTGAACCGGGCCAGAGCGCCGCGATCAGTTGCGGGCGCGCATGGACGTACAGCGGCCGGGAAACGAAGTAGGCCAGCAGGTCGAACTCCAGTTTAGGCAGTTCGAGTTGGCGGCCGGCGACATGAACGGTGCGGGCGTCGAGATCGACTTGGACCGGGTCGGCGGGCGGGCCGGACGGTGCCGCCGCGGCGGCCATTGCGGCGATGCGCTCAGGAATGGCGCCCTGTTCCGGAGAGGGCGCGAACACGAGGTGGACCTCCGATGACGTCTGGCGCACCGAGACGGGGACATAGCCCTGGGCCGCGAGCATCCACCGCCCGCGGGAAATCGGTTCGACGGTCACCGCCGGTCCGGCCGGCGGGCGACCCGACACAGTGTGCCAACCGGTCCTGGCGGGACCGTGTGCTGTGAAAGAGCCTGTGGACATTGGCTACTCATTCCCATCGGGGCGTGCAGAGCAGACGTTCACGGAATACGACCGCGTCGACAGCGGGCCCGGCAAACACTACACGTGAGGACTTAAGTTCGGAAAGTAACCTCCGCATGGTGGAGGTTTACGGGGCTCGGGTCCCGAAATGCGGTGCGAGGTATCCGAGGGGCACCCGCCTGTGTATCCAGTGAAATAAGCCCGTGATCCCTTCCTGATCCCTTCCGATCCCTCGCGATCCCCCGTGATCCGTACTGCCGGGGCTTTCCCGGTAAAAGGCGGGCGGCCCCGGGGGCCGAGCGCCCGGTATCGGACAATCCCCCGCTGCGGCGCAATGATCCGGATCTTGTGGGGATGTGCGCCAACCAGCCTGTATTCCAGGGCAGTTGACCAACTCCTTTATGGGCTCGTTTTCAGCCGTCCTTTACCGCGTCAGTACGCTCGGACAAACAGAACCCTCGGCACAGGTGCGGCCGTCAGCCCGGCTCCTCGCTGAGCAGGGCGTAGGCGGTCGCGACGAAGGTGTCGCGGAGGCGGATACGGCGGGTGGTCACGGCCGCCACCGCCGTGCCGGTGGCCGGGCGGAAGCCGATGAAAGCCTGCTGTCCTGTGGTGGCACCGGCGTGGAAGTACAACGGGCCCTGTGGCGAGGGGTGCTGGAACCAGGTGAGGGTGTGGGTGTGGCGGTGGCCGGCTCCGCGCCGGAGCAGCGGGCGGCGGACCGTGTGGAGTGCGGACTCCAGCGGGGTGCCGGCGGGGTGCAGGTGTGCTTCCAGGTAGGTCAGGAGGTCGCCGGGGGTCGCGCGTACGGCGCCCGCGGGCTGGAAGCCGCCCATGACCAGGCCCGGTACGGGCGTCAGGCCGTTCGGACGGTGCCCCGTGGCGTCGGTGCCGGGCCCGGCCGCACCCGGTGCGCGGGGCCCCGGCGCGTCCGGGGCCTCCGGGTGCAGGCGGATGCCGGTCAGGGCCAGTGGGGCCAGGACATGGCGGGCGATCAGCTCCTCCCACGGGGTGGCCGTGGCGGCCGCGAGGGTGTGGCCCAGCACCGAGGCGCCGAAGTTGGAGTAGTGCCAGCGGGTGCCGGGGCGGTGGCGCGGCCGGTGACGGAGGTAGGCGGCCACGACGCGTTCGGCCGGGTAGCCCCCGTACGGGTCGGTCGACCAGCGCCTGAGCGCCTGCGGGTAGAAGTCGGCCGGCAGGGCGGGCAGCCCTGCGGTGTGCGTGATCAGGTGCCGCAGGGTCGCCGGGTTCCTGGGGGCGGAGTCCGGCGCCGGGCCGGGTGACAGATGGTGGGCGGCCACATCGTCGTAGGAGAGGCGGCCGGTGCCCACGAGCTGCGCGAGGAGGAGACCGGTGAACGTCTTCGACGCCGAGCCGATCTCGTACCGCTGCTGGTCGAGCGGGACGGCGGGCGGCGGTGCGCTGCCCCCGCAGTGGACCGTGCGGCGGCCCCGGTGGCTGACCGCGATGACGATGCCGGGGGCGTCGACCGCATCGGCCGCATCGGCCAGGCGGGCCGCCGTTCCGGTCCGGGGGCGGGGCCGGGTGCGAGGCCGCTTGCGCGTCGGGGTCGGGGTCGTCCTGGCCTCTGCTCCGGCTCCGGCTCCGGCTCCGGCTCCGGCTCCGGCTCCGGCTCCGGCTCCGGCCACAGTCTCCTCCCCCGCCTCCGGCCCGGCGCCCGTCTCCGGCTGCGGTCCCGTGTCCGGGCCCGTCATTCCGGGCCCGTCATGAGGCAGCCGGTGCGGCCAGATCCGCCATGGCGCGGGAGACCGCCAGCGCGGAGGCGAACGCGGCCACCAGGGTCGGGTGGTAGACGAGATCGAAGACGTATCCCTCGTCGCCCTCGGGCATCCCGCCCAGGACCGGCATCGCGCCGTCGGGCTGCTGGGCGGCGGCGAAGCCGCGCCAGGCCGCCGGGTCCAGCGTCGGCTGCGGCAGGCACGCGTCCACCACGAGCAGCTCGCCGAGCAGGTCCCACCGGCCGAGGTCCAGCCAGTCGTCCAGCCAGACCGGCAGCCAGGTGGCCAGATAGCCGGCGGTCTCCGGGGGCAGCCCTGCCGGGTTCTCGCCCCAGTCGGTCAGATGGAAGACCGTGTGCGTGATGTCGTAGCCGATGTGGCCCTCCACCGTCCACGGCTCCGGGCGGTGCGCGAGCCAGGTGCGGGCGGCCGCCTCGTCCTCGGGCATGCCCGGCCGCAGGCCGAAACGGCGTTCCATCGCGGAGAGCCCCAGGCGGCGGACCGGCAGCACTTCCAGGGCCCGCCCGCTGACGAGCCGGTGGTTGAGCCGGGCCGCCGCCTCGACCTGCGGGCTGCTGTAGCCCAGCTCCTTGAACGGTACGTAGACCTCGAAGGGCACCGGCGACAGCGGTTCATGGGACTGGCCCTCGGCGAGCCTGGCCCCGGAGCCCAGCAGTTCGTGCCAGGCGTGGTCCAGCAGCTTGTGCGCGGTCGCGGCCTGCTGCGAGCCGGCGACGCCCTCACGGAAGATGACCTTCCCGATGAGGGCCAGCTCGCCGAGCGGTTTGAAGCGGTCCAGCATGCCGGTCTCGGGGGCCGGGTCGTCCTCCAGCCGGAAGCCGTCCCGGTGGCGGTACAGCCACTCCAGGGCGCGTGATCCCACGTCGTGGATCTGCCGGATGCCCGTGCCGGGACCGGTGCTGCTGCCGGTGCTGCCACCCGTGCCCGTGCCGGTGCCGGTGCTGCCACCTGTGCCGGTGCTGCTGCCGTCGGGGCCGTCCTCGGCATCGCCGCTGTTCCGCGTCCGCGGGGTGTCGTTCATACGGAGCCTCCTGGGTCGGAGTCCGGGTCCGCCGGGCTGTGCCGGGCCAGGGTCAGGGCAGCCGCGAAGGCCGTGACCAGCGTCGAGTGGTAGCAGTTCAGGAACTCACGCGGCGCCTCACGCTCTCCTGCCCCGCCCCGCGGCGCCCCGCCGTCCCGTGCACCCGGCCCATCCGGTGCAGCCGCCTCACCCCGTACGAGCGGCGGCCCCGTCTCCGGGACGGCGCCCGTGCCGTCCTGTACGGCGGCGAGCACCGGCCAGCAGGTCTCCACCAGGGCCGCCGGCGGCGGCCCTGGCAGACAGGCGGCGACGGCGAGCAGTTCGCCGCCCAGGTCCCACCGGCCGTTCTCGAAGCACCCGTCGATCCAGGCCGGAAGCCAGGTGCTGAGATATCCGGCGATGTCGTCCGGCATACGGTGCGGTGCGTTGCCCCAGTCGGTGACGTGGAACACCACATGCGTCAGGGCGTAGCCGGAGGCGCGCTCGAAGGTCCACGGCTCGGGCAGCCCGCCGAGCCAGGTGCGGCGCAGGACCTGCTCCGCCTCCGCGTGCGGGGGCACGCCGATCCGGCGCTCGGAGTTGAGCAGCCCCAGCTCGCGGTTGGCGTGCTGTTCGGTGAGCGCCCAGCCCCGGGTGGTGGCGACGACGGAGGCGAGCCGCTCGAAGCCCTCGTGGCGCAGTCCGTCGCCCGCGAAGGCCGCGTAGATCTCGAAGGGGTAGGTGGCGAACGGCTCATTGCGCGCCAGGTCGACGAGCAGCTCCCCCTCGCGCACCTGCTGCCAGGCGAACCGTACGAGCGAGGCGGCGATGGTGTGGTGCGGGTCGCCGGGGCGGGTGCGGCGGCTGACCGTGGTGCACAGCTGCGCCAGCTCACCGAGGGGCTTCATGGTGCGGTTGACGTCGGTGTGGGGCTCCAGGACGTCGTCGGGGAGCACGAATCCGGCGCGGTTGTCCCGCACCCAGTCCAGGGCGGCGCCCGCGACTCCGTGCACAAGTCCGTTGCCCGGGGCTCGCGTTCGTGCTTCGGGGGCGGCCGTCACCGCGCCTGTCCCGCCCTGATCAGCCCCGCGGCGCGCAGGTGCAGGGCCACCCGGGGGTCCTGGCCGCCCATGAGCTGGACGAAGTCCAGGCCGGCCGCCAGGCCGAGGGTGTCGGGCACTCCGTCGAGTGTGGCCAGCCAGCGGCCGGCCCCGGCAGCCTGGAGCCAGTCGCGGCGCCGTACGGCACGGACGAATCCGCGGGCCACATCGACCGGCCTGCGGGCCGCGACCCGGTTGACCGCCGACGCGGAGCTGGGGCGGGCGAGCGGGGCGAGTACGGAGAGCTGGTGGGTGAACGCCTGCCAGGGCGCCTGTTCCAGCCACGCCGCCGCGGGTTCCACCGGCGCCTCGCCGGTGGCGGGGGCGCCGAGGGCCAACTCCATCGCCCAGTGGCTCCAGGCGGTCGACGCCGGCGCTCCCGCGCGCGGCGGGAAGTCGATCACGGCACGCTGGAGCGCCGCCACGTCGCCGGGGTGCGGGTCACGTCCGTACAGCAGGCTCGGCAGCAGGAGGTCGGCCCCGATCACCCTGACCGCGGCGATCCCGGTGCTGTCGTCCTCGCCGATGCCGGCGGCGCCGCACACCGTGGAGAGGTGGTCTTCGCTCTGCAGAGCGAAGACCACCTCGGACGCCAGGTCACGCACAGCTCCCGCGATGCGGGAGGACGCACTTGACTGGTCCATGTGCGACCGCTTACGCCTTCTTCGGGCGCGGGGTGGGCGGCGAGAGCAGCAACGCGCCCGATCCGCCGATCAGTGCGAGGCTTGCGCACTCCCGCGAGTCGCGGAAGACGCCTTCGGCCTCGCCCGGGTTGAGAGCGGCCTCGACATCCTCGTCCAGGTCCGTCGCCAGGCGGTCGGTCACCGGTTCAGTGGAGTTCATGACGCTTCCCATCCTTATGGGGGGATTCGTTCCTTGCGATTCCAGTCAAACCCACGACCGGGGCCCACGCAAAGGGAGCCAGGAATCCCGGTCCTCAAGGCTTCAATTGAACGGTGAACAGCGCGGAGCTCCTGCTCTTCACAGGTGTGGAAGAACCGAACCGGGCAAGCTGTCCCAAGTGAAACGAATCGGTTGTGTCGGTCTGACGGTCCTGGCAGCTCTCGCCGCATGGGGAGCCGCCGGGTGGATCTCGTGGTGGTGGCTGTTCGCCGCCGTGCCGCTCGCCCTGCTCGGGCTGCTCGGCGTGTGGGACCTGACCCAGCGCACCCACACGGTGCTGCGCAACTACCCGGTCATCGGGCACGCCCGCTACCTCCTGGAGCGCGTGCGCCCCGAGTTGCAGCAGTACTTCGTGGAACGGAACTACGACGGGCGGCCGTTCGACCGCGACACCCGCAGCATCGTCTACGAACGCGCGAAGGGCACCGCGGCCGAGGAGCCCTTCGGTACCGAGCGCGACGTCTACGAGACGGGCTACGAGTCCCTGGTGCCGTCGATGGCGCCCTGCCCGGTGCCGCAGACCACGCCCCGGGTGCGGATCGGCGGGCCCGACTGCACCCGCCCGTACGACATGGCGCTGCTGAACGTGTCGGCGATGAGCTTCGGCTCCCTGTCGGCCAACGCGGTCCTGGCGCTCAACGGCGGTGCGGCGGCAGGCGGTTTCGCCCATGACACGGGCGAGGGCGGCTTGTCCGAATACCATCTGCGGCCGGGTGGCCACCTCGTCTGGGAGATCGGCACCGGATACTTCGGCTGCCGCACCCACGAGGGCGGGTTCGACCCGGCGCAGTTCACCGACACCGCGGCGCACGACCAGGTGAAGTGCGTGTCGCTCAAGCTGTCGCAGGGCGCCAAGCCGGGGATCGGCGGGGTGCTGCCCGGCGCCAAGGTGAACGCGGAGATCGCCCGGGCCCGTGGCGTGCCGCAGGGTGAGACCGTCATCTCGCCCCCGTACCACCGGGAGTTCTCCACCCCGCGCGAGCTGGTGCGCTTCATCGTGCGGATGCGGGAGCTGTCCGGCGGCAAGCCCACCGGGTTCAAGCTCTGCCCCGGGTCCCGGCGCCAGTTCCTCGCGGTGTGCAAGGCCATGCTGGAGGAGGGCACCGCACCGGACTTCATCATCGTGGACGGCGCCGAGGGCGGCACAGGCGCGGCCCCGCTGGAGTACGCCGACCAGCTCGGCACCCCGCTCACCGACGGCCTGCTCGACGTGCACAACGCCCTCGTCGGCACCGGGCTGCGCGACCGCGTCAGGATCGGCGCGAGCGGCAAGATCGCCACCGGCGCCGATCTGGTCAAGCGGCTGCTGCAGGGCGCGGACTACGGCAACGCGGCGCGCGCGATGATGTTCGCCGTCGGCTGCATCCAGGCCCAGCGCTGCCACACCAACACCTGCCCCACCGGTGTCACCACCCAGGACCCACGGCGCGCCCGCGCGCTGCACGTCGGGGACAAGACGCTCCGGGTCCAGCGGCTCCAGCAGGCCACCGTGGCGAGCGCCCAGCAGATCATGGCGAGCATGGGCGTGGCGGACCCGGCGGATCTGCGCCCGCACATGCTGCGGCGCCGCATCGACCCGTTCACCGTGCGCTCGTACGAGGAGATGTACGAGTGGCTGGCCCCCGGGCAGCTGCTCGCGGAGGCGCCCGAGTCCTGGGCCGCCGACTGGCGGGCCGCCGACCCCGACCGCTTCACCGTCTGAACGTTCCGGGCTCGTCTCCGAGCCCGTTTCCCGTACCCAAGTCCGTTCGAACCGGAGGCTTCTGTGAGCCGTACTGTTGCCCGTGTCATCGTGGACGCCCTGAGCGAACTCGACGTCCGCCAGGTGTTCGGCGTCGTCGGGGACGCGCTCAATCCCGTCACCGAGGCCATCCGTACCACCGAGGGCGTCGAGTGGGTGGGCTGCCGCCACGAGGAGGCCGCCGCCTTCGCCGCGAGCGCCCAGTCCCAGCTCTCCGGGCGCCTCGGTGTCTGCATGGGCACCGTCGGCCCCGGCTCCGTCCATCTGCTCAACGGGCTGTACGACGCGGCCAAGAGCCGCACACCGGTCCTGGTGATCGCGGGCCAGGTGGCGCTGGCCGACATCGGCAGCGACGCCTTCCAGGAGGTCGACAACGACGCCCTCTTCAACGATGTGGCGGTCTTCCGGGCGACCGTCTCCTCGCCCGACCAGCTGCCGCAGCTGCTGGAGACGGCCGTACGGAACGCCTTCGGGCACCAGGGTGTCGCCGTGCTCACCGTGCCCGCCGACATCGGGGACCGGAAACTGGGCGCCGACCGCAAGGCGCGCTTCCCCATCGGCCGGGCGGTGACCCGGCCCGAGGAGCAGGCCACCCGTGCGGCGGCGGAGCTGCTCGACCGGGCCGGGCGCGTCAGCCTGCTCGTCGGCCGGGGTGCCCGCGCGTCCCGTACGGACGTGCTGGCCCTGGCGGACCGGCTCGCCGCGCCGATGGTGCTCACGCTCAAGGCGAAGGAGGGCTTCGAGGACGCGGACAACCCGTACCAGGTCGGGCAGACCGGGCTGATCGGCAATCCCGCCGCCGCCTCGGCCCTGCACGACGCCGACACCCTGCTGCTGCTCGGCACCGACTTCCCGTACCGGGAGTGGTATCCGGAGGGAAAGACCGTGATCCAGGTGGACACCGAGCCCACGCACATAGGACGGCGCGTTCCCGTCGAGGCCGGCCTGGTCGGGGATGTGGGCGCCACCGTGCGGGACCTGCTCAAGCATCTCGGCGCCGGGAGCGGCCGCGACCGCGGCCATCTGGACCACGCCCGCAAGCAGTTCGAGTCCTGGCGCGAGGGGCAGGCCGCGCTCGCCGACCCGGAGCACGACAAGAAGGCGGCCGGGCAGGCCCGTTCGGCCCTGGACAATCCGGAGCACGGGATCAGGCCCGAGGCGCTGGCGGCCGCGGTGGACCGGCTCGCCGCGGACGACGCGGTCTTCACCTCCGACACCGGGATGGCCACCGTGTGGCTCTCACGCTTCGTCGAGATGCGCGGGGCGCGGCGGCTGCTCGGCTCGTACAACCTGGGCTCCATGGCCAACGCCATGCCCCACGCGCTCGGCGCCCAGTGCCTGGACCGGGAGCGGCAGGTGGTCGCGTTCTGCGGTGACGGCGGGCTGAGCATGCTGCTGGGCGATCTGATGACGCTCAGGACACATGAACTCCCGGTAAAACTTGTGGTGTTCGACAACCGCCGGCTCGGCATGGTCAAACTGGAGCAGGAACAGGCGGGCCTGCCGGAGTTCGGCACGGTGCTCGACAACCCGGACTTCGCCGCTGTCGCCACCGCGATGGGCATCACCGGGATCCGGGTGACCGACCCGGCCGGCCTGGAGGACGCCGTCCAGCGCGCCCTGAACACACCGGGCCCCGTCCTGCTGGACGTGCTGACGAACCCGGACGAGATCGCCGTACCGGCCAAGCCGACCGTCGAACAGGGCTGGGGCTTCGCGGTCGCCAAGGTGAAGGAGATCATCCGGGGGCACGGCGAGTAACCGGATCCCCGGCCGGACCTACGGGCAGCGGGGTGACCACTCTTGACGGAGAGTCATTTCGGGCGAACAGGGGCGAGCCCCAACCATCACGGCACTTGACGTGACGCTTGGTCCAGGCCAATATCCAATTGGTCTGGACCAAGCACGTGGTGGCTCGGTCCCCTATCGGCACGCCAGGAAGGCCCGGCTGACCTTGCCCAGCACACCAAGCAGTGAACTGACGCACCTCGCCTACAAGATCCTCCAGCCTGGCTTCAAGGGCACCGAGGCACCGGACTGGCTGCTCCGCCGGATCGGTGAGGGACTGTCCAGTGTGGTTCTCTTCTCCCGCAACATCGCCAACCCGGGTCAGCTGATCCGGCTCACCCGGCAACTGCGCGCCGAGAACCCCGACCTCATCATCGCCATCGACGAAGAGGCCGGCGACGTCACCAGGATCGAGTCGCTGACCGGCAGCACCCGCCCGGGGAATCTGGCGCTGGGCGCGATCGACGACACGGACCTGACCGAAGCGGTCGGCCGGGACATCGGCCACGAGCTGCGCTCGGCCGGCATCAGCCTGACCTACGCACCCAGCGCGGACGTCAACTCGAACCCCAACAACCCGGTCATCGGCGTCAGGTCCTTCGGCTCGACCCCGGACCTGGTGGCCCGGCACACCGGTGCCTGGATCCGCGGTCTGCAGTCCGCCGGAGTGGCGGCCTGCGCCAAGCACTTCCCCGGGCACGGCGACACCGCCGTGGACTCCCACCTCGGGCTGCCCCGTTACAACGCGACCGCCGACGACATCAGGGAGCAGGCCCTGCCGCCGTTCCGTGCGGCCATGGAGAGCGGTGTACGGGCCGTGATGAGCGGCCATCTGCTCGTCCCGGCCTACGACGCCGACCTCCCCGCCACCCTGAGCCCGCGCCTCCTCGTCGACCTGCTGCGCAAGGAGATGGGCTTCGACGGGCTGGTCATCACGGACGCCATCGAGATGGGGGCCGTCAGCGGTCTCTACGGCATCGACGGCGCCACCGTACGGGCCGTGGCCGGCGGCGCGGACGCGGTGTGCGTCGGCGGCGAGAGCGCCGACCCCGAGGTGGTCGGCCTGCTGAGCGCGGCTCTGGTGTCCGCCGTACGGGGCGGTGAGCTGCCCGAGGAGCGGCTCAGGGACGCCGTCGCCCGGGTCGAGGCGTTCTCCGCCTGGTCGAACGGCATCTTCCATGCCACACCGCCCCACCGGATCAAGTCGGACATCGGCTTCGTGGCCGCCCGGCGCGCGCTGCGTCTGACCGTGACGGACGGCGGGGCCCTCCCGCTCGACGCGGCCCCGCACGTCGTGGAGCTCATCCCGACGATGAACCTCGCCATCGCCAAGGAGACACCCTGGGGTGTCGCCACCCCGCTGCGCGAGCGGCTGGCCGGTACGACATCGGTGGGGATCCACGAGGAGGACGTGGCGGCCGGGCCTGCCGTGCTCGACCAGTACGGACTGAAGCCCGCCGCGGGACGGCCGCTGGTCGTCGTGGTCCGGGACGCCTACCGGCACACCTGGATGACGGACTCCCTCAAGCACCTGCTGGGCGCCCGGCCCGACTCCGTCGTGATCGAGATGGGCCTGCCGACCTCCGGCACGCAGGGGGCGGTGCACATCGCGACCTACGGAGCCACCACCGCATCGGGGGTGGCCGCCGCCGAGGCACTGGCCGGCTGACCCCACCAGCGACCTCTCACCAGCACACCCACCACCGCTCGCGCCCCGCCACCACCTCTCACCCGCACCCGCACACCGGCCACCTGCACCTCCGTACACGCACACCACCACGTACACGCACACGTACACACACCACCACGCACCCACACGCCCGCACACCCCGGCACCCACACGCACCCCCTGGCTGCCGCCCCCGCCGTGCGGTGCGGGCCCAGAGAACGTACGCGGCAGCACGCCGCCGCATCCGCCGTCGCGCGGGTGAACTCCCCGCCCCCGCACCGCCGCCGTCCCGCCGGACCCCGTCCGCCGACGGCACCCTCCCCGCGG
>NZ_JAAGLN010000210.1 GCF_010548145.1 Streptomyces sp. SID10853 | reverse complement strand
GGCCGGCCCGGGTCGGTCGGTCGGGGCCGGGTGGCGGCCGGCGCGTCCGGGTCTGGCGTGGGCCGGGTCTGGCGCGGTCCGGGTCTGGCCGGTCGGGGTCTGGCGCGATCCAGGTCTGGCGGTGCACAGCATTTCTGACGTACCGTCACCTTCCCTGCCAGCAGGAGGATTCCGTGGCCGACGACCGACCCATCGCACTCGACGAATACCCCGTCCACCAGGTGCCGCTGTCGATGAAGCACGTCGCGACGGGCGACCGCAACGCCTATGACCGCTGCATCTTCCACGTCTTCGACCACCGGGGCAGGGCGCTGCTCATCGTGGGACTCGGCGTCTATCCGAACGTGGGGGTGATCGACGCCTACGCGACCCTGCGCACCGGTGACCGGCTGCACGCCGTACGTGCGTCGGACGCCCTCACCGACGACCGGATGAACCTCTCCGTGGGCCCGCTGCGCATCACCGTCGACGTCCCGCTCCAACGGCTGTCGCTGCACTGCGCGGCCGACCCCGCCGACCCGGACTCCCTCTCGTACGACATCGAGTGGACCGCGGCCTTTCCGGCCGTCTGGGAGCCGCACCATGTGCAGCGGCGCGGAGAGCGGCTGATGCTGGAGGGCCGCCGCTTCGTGCAGGCGGGCAACTGCTCCGGGGTCATACGCGCGGGCGGCGACGAGATACCGGTGGTGGCGGGGGAGTGGACCGGCACCCGGGACCGGAGCTGGGGCGTGCGGCCCATCCCCGGCGAGGAGGGCGGGCGTGCCGAGGCGGAGTACCGGCCCGAGGGGTTCCACTGGCTCTGGATCCCGGTCCGTTTCGACGACCGCTTCGTCATGGTGATCGCCCAGGAGGACGCCGACGGCTACCGGACGCTCAACGAGGCGCTGCTGGTACGCGACGGCGGTCCGGACGTCCAACTCGGCTGGCCGCGCACGGAGATCGAATACCGGCCGGGCACCCGCCACCCGGAGCGGGCCGTCGTCCGCCTCACGGCCCCCGACGGCCGCCCCATGGAGCTGACCGCCGAGACGCTCTGCTCGTCACCGCTGGCGCTCGGCGCTGGCTATCCGCCGGCCACCGACTGGCAGCACGGCACCTGGCAGGGGCGGGGCTGGACCGACCGCCGCAGCTACGACATGAGCGACCCGGCGGCCCACCCGGCCGCCGCCTACGGCGTCACCGACCACGCCGCCCGTTTCACCCTCGACGGCCAGGTCGGCCACGGCATCTTCGAGCACGGCAGCTTCGGCCGCCACGACCCCAGCGGATTCACCGGATACACATCGGTGGCGCCCTGACCCAGGCCCGACTGATCAAGGAGCACCGCCATGGCCACGGCACCACGCCCCCGCACCACCACCCGGGACCCGCAGGAGCTGGGCCGCAGGCTCTCCGCCTGGCTCGGCACCCGGCTGCCCGGCGCCCGCATAGGCGGCCTCACCACCCCGGCGTCGAACGGCATGTCAAGCGAGACCCTGCTCTTCGACATCGTCACGGATGCACCGGACACCGCCGGTACGGCCGACACCTCCCAACCCGACGGCTCAGCCGCCCCCGTGGCCTCCTGCGCACTGCGGCTCGCCGCCGACCCCGCCGCGTACACCGTCTTCCCCGCCTACGACATGGAGCGGCAGTACCGGGTGATGAGCCTGGTCGCCGCCCACACCGGCATCCCGGTGCCACGCGTCCTGTGGCTCGAAACGGATCCGGGGCCGCTGGGCGCGCCGTTCTTCGTGATGGAACAGGCGCACGGCAGAGTCCCACCCGACGTCATGCCCTATACGTACGAGGGGAATTGGCTCCACTCCGCGACCGACGCCGAACGCGCCGCACTGGAGGAGGCGACCCTGCGCGTCGTGGCCGGACTGCACCGTCAGTTCCCCGCAGCCCAGGCCGAGTTCCTGCTGCCCGCCGGTGAAGGCAGCCCGCTGCGCCGCCATGTGGACGACCAACGGGCCTACTACGCCTGGGTGGTGGACGGACTGCCGCGCTCCCCGCTGATCGAGAGCGCCTTCGAGCGGCTCGAGGCGCTCTGGCCCGCGGACGAGGGGCCCGCCGTGCTCTGCTGGGGAGACGCCCGGATCGGCAACATCGTGTACGACGGTTTCGAGCCCGCCGCCGTACTCGACTGGGAGATGGCGGCCTACGGTCCGTGCGAACTGGACCTCGGCTGGACCGTCTATCTGCACCGCTTCTTCCAGGACCTCACCGAGGGATCCGGGCTGCCGGGCCTGCCCGGCCTGCTGCGCCGCGAGAACGCCGAGCGGCGGTACGCCGAACTCACCGGCCACACACCGCGCGACATGGACTTCCATCTGCTCTACGCGGCCCTGAGGCACGCGATCGTCATGCTCCGCATCGCCTACCGGCAGGTGCACTTCGGTGAGGTCCGGGTCCCCGCGGACCCGGATGCCATGATCCTGCACCGGGCTTCGCTGGAGGCCCTGGTGCGGGGTACGTACGACTGGTCAGGCGGCTTTGCGGCCCGGCCCGGCGGCCTTGACGGGGCGTGAGCCGGGCCCGCCGACGTGCGAGAACGGCTGCTTGCGCCAGTCAAGACCCTGAGGGAGCGTCAGCAGGAGTGCGGTGTCCTGCGCCTGGGCCTCCAGGGACGCGTCGGCGGGCCTGGCGTCGGACGCCGCACGTCCGGTGCCCGCGCACGCCGTCAGCCCGAACGGATTCCACGGGCTGGCGCAGAGCGCGTGCTCCGGCAGCACGACCTCACCGGTGAGGAGGGCGATCGGCTGCGCGCAGTCCGGGCAGATCACCCGGTACATCTCAAAGGTGTCGTAGGCCGCGAGACCCGGATCGTTCTCGATGGCCGCGAGTTCCGCGGGCTCGATGGAATCGACGCTCTTCAGCTTGTGCATGGAGATTCTCCCCCTCGGGTGGGCCGACCAGTAACTGTGGTCTCGACCACAGCAAGCACTTCCCGCCCGGTGTCCGCGGTAATCGCGCGTTCCCCGCGGACACGGCTCCAGCCCTGTGGCCTTCGTCACATGAATGCGTCAGGGGACCCTTACCGGCCCTCCCCAGCTGTGCCGGAGGGGATCGGGGCCATAGGTTGATCCGTATGGAGGAGCTGGATCGCCGCATCGTGGAGTTGCTCGTCAAGGACGGGCGGATGAGCTACACCGACCTGGGCAAGGCCACCGGCCTGTCCACATCGGCGGTGCATCAGCGCGTACGCCGTCTCGAACAGCGTGGAGTCATCCGCGGATACGCCGCCGTGGTCGACCCGGAGGCCGTCGGGCTGCCGCTCACCGCGTTCATCTCGGTGAAACCCTTCGACCCGAGCGCGCCGGACGACATCGCCGAGCGCCTCGCCGGGGTCCCCGAGATCGAGGCGTGCCACAGTGTGGCGGGCGACGAGAACTACATCCTCAAGGTGCGCGTCCCGACACCGCTGGCCCTGGAGAACCTGCTGACCAGGATCCGCTCGCTGGCCGGGGTCTCCACCCGTACCACCGTCGTGCTCTCCACCCCGTACGAGGCGCGGCCCCCGGAGATCTGAGCGGCTGCCGCCTGGCGCGGGGCCCCCTGCGCCGACCGGTGCCCCGCAGGCGGGAGACTGTTCCCCATGACCGAGAGCACCGCCCCCCAGGCAGACCACCGCACCGTACTGCTGCGCGGTGGGGACATCCACAGCCCCGCCGACCCCTTCGCCACCGCCATGGTCGTGGAACGCGGGCACGTCGCCTGGGTGGGCTCCGAGGGGGCCGCCGACGCCTTCGCCAAGGGCGTCGACGAGACCGTCGACCTCGAAGGTGCCCTGGTGACCCCGGCGTTCACCGACGCGCACGTCCACATGACCTCCACCGGGCTCGCCCTCACCGGCCTCGACCTCTCGGCCGCACGGACCGCGCAGGAGGCCCTCCGGCTCGTACGGGAGCACGCGGCGGCCCGCCCCGACGACCGGGTACTGCTCGGCCACGGCTGGGACCCCTCCGCCCGGCCGGACGGACCGCCGCTGTCCCGCACCGCGCTCGACGAGGCGGCCGCCGGCCGGCCGGTCTATCTGCCCCGGGTCGACGTCCACTCGGCGGTCGCCTCCACCGCCCTCCTCGACCTGGTCCCGGGGGTCACCTCGCTGTCCGGTTACCGGGCGGACGCCCCCCTGACCGGCGCGGCACACCACGCCGTACGCGCCGCCGCCCATGCCCGGATCACGCCCGGGCAGCGCACCGAGGCGCAGCGTGCGGCCCGTGCGCACGCCGCGTCGCTCGGGATCGGCTCGCTCCACGAGTGCGCCGGTCCTGACATCTCCGACGAGGACGACTTCACCGGTCTGCTCCGGCTCGCCGCGCAGGAGCAGGGGCCGCGGGTCTTCGGCTACTGGGCCGAGCGGGTCGCCGACGGCAGGGACGCCCGGCGCATCCGGGAGCTGGGCGCGATCGGCGCGGCCGGTGACCTCTTCGTCGACGGCTCGCTCGGCTCGCACACCGCCTGCCTGCACGAGCCGTACGCGGACGAGGCGCACACCGGCGCCGCGCACCTGGACTCCGCCGGTATCGCCGCCCATGTCGCCGCCTGCACCGAGGCCGGGCTCCAGGCCGGCTTCCACGCCATCGGGGACGCGGCCCTCACCGCGGTCGTCGATGGGGTGCGGGCCGCCGCGGAGAAGCTCGGCCGGGCCAGGATCCGCGCCGCCCGCCACCGCGTCGAGCACGCCGAGATGCTCACCCCGGAGACCGTCGCCGCCTTCGCCGAACTGGGGCTCACCGCTTCCGTGCAGCCCGCCTTCGACGCCGCGTGGGGCGGCGAGCACGGGATGTACGCCCAGCGGCTCGGCGCCGGGCGGGCCGCCACCCTCAACCCGTACGCGGCCATGCTGCGGGCCGGTGTACCGCTCGCCTTCGGCTCCGACAGCCCGGTCACCCCGCTCGACCCCTGGGGGACCGTACGGGCCGCTGCCTTCCACCGGACCCCCGAGCACCGGATCTCGGTACGCGCCGCGTTCACCGCCCACACCAGGGGCGGCTGGCGGTCCATCGGCCGGGACGACGCCGGGGTCCTGGTGCCCGGCGCCCCCGCCGACTACGCCGTCTGGCGCACCGACGACCTGGTGGTGCAGGCCCCCGACGACCGGGTGGCCCGCTGGTCGACCGACCCGCGCTCCGGCACCCCGGGCCTGCCGGATCTCACCCCTGGCGCCGAACTCCCGGTCTGCCTGCGGACGGTGGTCTTCGGACAGACAGTCTTCGTGAGGCCGAACGAGTGACATCGTGGTATTTCGTGCGGCCGATCGATGCCGGAAAGTCTCTCCCGTCACCTGCGGCTCTTCCGCACTGACCTGGCCATTCATCAGAACACCGCAGGTCGGCCGAGTGTTGACAGGAAGCGGCCACCGGCGGGTAGGTTCGGCCGAGTCCACCACAGGACGTCCGACCGGCAAACCTCCACGCAGTCGTCGAACGCCGCTGGGTCATGGGGCGGCACGCCGGAAGGTGTGCCACCACTGGGAGCCAGGTTCAGCGCCCGCGCCTCGGGGGCGAGGGAGGTTTCAGCCGGAAGGGGGTCCGCCCTGCTCCTCAGGAGTTCGCGGGCAGGTGCGACCCGGGTGGGGCCCGGACGTTCAGTAGACAACGGCTCTCGGTCGACCCGCAGCCAGCGGGCCCCAGGTCGGCCCGAAGGACGCCGGGCCCCGATCCGAAGTTCCCCTCCCCTCCCGGGAGCCGGTCCCACCGACGCGGCTGCGTTCCGCCACTCCGGCGCTGGATAAGGTGTTGGCTCGGCGTAGGGACACAGTGAGGGGCAGTAGTGAACGACGGCGGTGAGCGGCGATTCGGTCCGCTCGGCAAGGTCTTGGTCATCATTCCGACCTATAACGAGGCCGAGAACATCAAGCCGATCGTTGCCCGGGTGCGCGCCGCGGTGCCGGAGGCGGACATTCTGGTCGCCGACGACAACAGCCCGGACGGTACCGGGAAGATCGTCGACGAGATGGCGGGGGACGACCCGCAGGTCCAGGTACTGCACCGGAAGGGCAAGGAAGGACTCGGCGCCGCATACATCGCGGGCTTCCACTGGGGCATCGAGCACGGGTACGGCGTCCTGGTGGAGATGGACGCCGACGGCTCGCACCAGCCCGAGGAACTGCCCCGGCTGCTCACCGCGTTGAAGGGCGCCGACCTGGTGCTCGGCTCGCGGTGGATGCCGGGCGGACGGGTCGTCAACTGGCCCAAGTCCCGGGAGCTGCTCTCGCGGGGCGGCTCCACGTACTCGCGGCTGCTCCTCGGCGTACCGATCCGCGATGTCACCGGTGGTTTCCGGGCGTTCCGCAGGGAGACCCTGGAGGAACTCGGCCTCGACGAGGTGTCGTCGCAGGGCTACTGCTTCCAGGTGGACCTCGCCCGGCGGGCCGTCGAGGCGGGCTGCCATGTCGTGGAGGTCCCGATCACCTTCGTCGAGCGCGAGATCGGCGACTCCAAGATGAGCAAGGACATCGTGGTCGAGGCGCTGTGGCGGGTGACGGCCTGGGGGGTCGGCTCGCGGGCCGGCCGGCTGCTGGGCAGGGAGCCCTCCTGACCTCCCCAGCACGTCATCCGTGCGCGCCTGCAGGCACACTGGGAGCATGACGACCGGCACACAGCCCCCGACCGCTCCCAGACGCTCCAGGGCGCGCACCTTCGTACCGCTGGGCATCGCCGTCTGGGTGATCCTGGAGATCTGGCTGCTGATCCTGGTGGCCGACGTGGCGGGCGGGCTCACCGTTCTCTTCCTGCTCGTCGGCGGTCTCGTGCTGGGTGCCGCCGTCGTCAAGCGGGCCGGGCGGCGGGCCTTCCGCAATCTGACGGAGACGGTCCAGCGCCAGCAGTCGGGAGCGGAGCCGGCGCAGGAGCGCGAGGGCGGGAACGGCTTCCTGATGCTCTCGGGGCTGCTGATCATGCTGCCCGGGCTGATCACCGATGTGGTGGGGCTCGTCCTGCTGGTGCCGCCGCTGCGGTCGGCGCTGAGCCGGTACACCGAGCGGACCCTGGAGCGCCGGATGAGCAAGTCCGCTCCCGGCACCGTCGGCGATGCCTTCCAGCAGGCGCGGATGCACCGTCCGGACGGCAAGGTCGTCCAGGGCGAGGTCATCAAGGACGACGAACGGCCCGGGCCCCGGAAGGACGACGGGGGCCCGCGCCCGCCGCTGACGCCCTGACCTGCCTCCGGCACCCCGCCGGAAAGCAGTTCCGGAAAAGGAAAGAGCTGAGGGCCCCGGCACACCCTGAAGTGTGCCGGGGCCCTCAGCCCCTGATGTCGTGCGGTCCGTGAACGCCTGGGCGTTACGCGGACTTGCGGCTGTCCCGCGGATGCACGGCAATGTTCATGGCGCCGGAACGAAGGACGGCCAGCCTCTCGGCCAGCACCTCCTCCAGCTCCTCGCGGGTGCGCCGCTCCATGAGCATGTCCCAGTGCGTGCGCGCGGGCTTGCCCTTCTTCTCCTCAGGGCCGTCCCCGTCTACCAGGAGTGCTTGGGCGCCGCACGCCTTGCACTCCCACTCCGGCGGAATGTCCGCCTCTACAGAGAACGGCATCTCAAAGCGATGTCCGTTCTCGCATGCGTACTCCACCGCCTGGCGCGGGGCCAGGTCGATGCCGCGGTCGGTCTCGTAGCTGGTCACCACGAGGCGCGTGCCGCGAAGAGCTCGCTCACTCATGAATCGTGCCTCCCGGGCTTGTCGCCCACAGGACAGGTGTCGCTGTCGTCGTCATCCGGTCAACGTCCGGTCGGCGGTAAAGATTCCCGTTGCGGGTCATACGTCGCCCGTCGTGCCGCCCCTTGTTGTACCCACCAGTGCCCTCTTTGTCACATCTGCTCAGAGATGTCACCCTGCGATTTCGGCTGATGATCCCGCAGTAACGGTCCGCCTGGTGAGCCAAAGGCGTACACTACCGGCCTTTCACTTCAATGCCTAAACCCGCTGCGGTGCCGCGTTTCCCGCCGCTGCCACGGCCTCCCTCACAGGTACCCGTGCCAGCAGGAAGAAACCCAGTACGAAGAAGATCACCAAAGAGATGATGGCGGCACGATAACTGCCGGTGAGCTGGTAAGCGAGCCCGAACACCAGCGGGCCGAGCCAGCTCAGCCCGCGGTCGCTCATCTCGTACGCCGAGAAGTACTCGGCCTCCTTGCCCGCCGGCACCAGATGGGAGAAGAGCGAACGCGAGAGCGCCTGGCTGCCGCCGAGCACCGCGCCGATCGCGGCCGCCAGCACGAAGAACCAGACCGGCGCCCCGGCGGGCAGGAAGTACCCGGCGCAGAGGATCAGGGTCCACACGGCGAGCGAGCCGAGAACGGTGTGCTTGGCGCCGTACGTCCGTGCAAGCCGGCCCATGCCGAGCGCACCCGCCACCGCCAGCACCTGCACCAGCAGAATCGCGGTGATCAGAGTGGTCTGGCCGAGACCCAGCTCCTCGGACCCGTACACGGACGCCTGCGAGATCACCGTCTGGATGCCGTCGTTGTAGACGAGGTACGCGAGCAGGAACGAGAGCGTCAGCGGATAGCGGCGCATGTCCCGCAGCGTCCCGATGAGCTGGCGCCACCCCGCGCCGACCGTGCCGCGACCGCCGGCCGGACCCGCCCGCCGGTCGCGCAGCCTGCGCAGCGGTATCAGTGTGAACGCGCCCCACCACACACCGGCCGTCGCCAGGCAGATCCGTACGGCGGTGGACTGCGACACCCCGAAACTCCCGTGGCCCGAGTAGAGCACCAGGTCGAGTACGAGGACGAAGGCGCCCGACGTGTACCCGAAGGCCCAGCCGCGCGATGAGACCGTGTCGCGTTCCTCGGGCTCCGCGATCTGCGGGAGATAGGCGTTGTAGAGCACCATCGAGACGGCCAGCGCGGAGTTGGCCACGATCAGCAGCAGCGAACCCAGCAGATAGCGGTCGCCGTCCAGGAAGAACATCCCCGCCGTGGCGCCCGCACCCAGGTACGCGGCCCCCGCCAGCAGCGGCTTCTTCCGCCCGGTCCGGTCGGCGACGGCCCCGGCGAGCGGCATGAGCAGCACCGCGACGACCACCGAGACCGAGACGGTGTACGCGAACCCCGACCCGGCCCGCAGGGGGATGCCGAGCGGATGGACATAGCCCCCGGTGTCCGCCGCGGCCTTGGCGACCGAGGTCAGATACGGGCCGAGGAACACCGTGAGCACGCTGGTCGAGTAGACCGAGGACGCGAAGTCGTAGAAGTACCAGCCGTGCTGCTCGCGTCTCCGCCCGGCCGCGGCGGCCGCTGCGGCCGGGTCGGCAGCGGCCGCCCCGGCGTCGCCGTTCGCGGTGCCAGTGCTCAAACCGCGCCCCCTGATCGTCAGTTCCACGCCCCCCGCGCGGTGAGAACCGTGCGCAGCGACTCCAGATGATCGGTCATGATGCCATCCACGCCCAGGTCGAGAAGGGCGGCCATCCGCCCGGGGTCGTTGACCGTCCAGACGTGCACCTGGAGCCCGCGGGCGTGCGCGGACCGTACGAAGCGCCGGTCGACCACCCGGATCCGGCCGTGGAACTCCGGGACCTGGGCGCAGACACCGCCCGTGCGCGGGGCGGCCGGGAGGCCGAGGGAGCGCAGCCGCAGCGCCGCGACACCGCTCATGCCGTACGAGGTGGCCAGCCGCGGGCCCGCCAGACGGGCCGCCGCTGCCACGCGCCGCTCCGAGAACGAGCCGACGCACACCCGGTCCCAGGCGCCGGTGCGGCGGATCAGGGCGACGAGCGGGGCCAGCGCGGGCCCGGCCTTGATGTCGATGTTCCAGCGGGCGTCGGGGAACTCCTCCAGGAGGTCCGCGAACAGCGGCAGCGGTTCGGTTCCCGCCACCCGCGCGCGCCTGACCTCGCTCCACGGCAGGGAGGCGATGGCACCCCGCGCGTCGGTCACCCGGTCCAGGGTCGCGTCGTGGAAGGCGACGAGGCGGCCGTCGGCCGTGGCGTGCACATCGGTCTCGAAATACCGGTAGCCGGCCCGGTCCGCGCGCCGGAAGGCGGCCGCCGTGTTCTCCAGGCCGTCCGCGGAGCCGCCCCGGTGGGCGAACGGGATCGGGCCCGGGTGGTCCAGATAGGGGTGTCGCGTCCTCGTCACTCCGGCAGTATCGCCTGCGCGGTGGCGGGGACCAGCGGCGCCCGCTCGGCAGCCGGCTCGGGCAGCGCGAAGATCCGCAGGAAGATCTGGGCGAGCGGCCCGATGGAGAGCGCGTACACGACAGTGCCCACCCCGACGGTCCCGCCCAGGGCGAAGCCGGTCGCCACCACGGCGATCTCGATGGCGGTGCGCGACAGCCGGATCGACAGACCGGTGAGCCGGTGCAGGCCGGTCATCAGGCCGTCCCGCGGGCCAGGGCCGAAGCGGGCGGAGATGTACAGGCCCGTGGCCGCGCCGTTGAGCAGGATGCCCGCTGCCATCAGCGGGATCCGGCCGGCCAGCCCGTGGACGGCGGGAATGAGATCGAGGGCCGCGTCCATGGCGATGCCGATGACGAAGACGTTGGAGACCGTGCCGAGTCCCGGCCGCTGCCTGAGGGGGATCCAGAGCAGCAGCACGGCGGCTCCGACGATGATCGAGACGGTGCCGATCATCAGGCCGGTGAGCCGGGCAAGGCCCTGGTGCAGCACGCCCCAGGGCTCAAGACCGAGGCCCGCGTCGACGAGCAGGGCGGAGCTGACGCCGTACAGCGTCAGACCGACGTAGAGCTGCACAAGCCTTCGTATGACATTCCTGGACAATATGGCCCTCCGTCGTGGTGGGTAGCCGTAGTGGACTGGTACGTGCCACTCTGTGGCTTGGGATCCGAGGCCAACCATGGCCAATTCCGGGAAGGTGGACTGAATTCCATGACGCAGTGGACTTCGGCGGTCGGCGCGGCCCAGCTGGCCCGGCAGCTCAGCAGCCAGCAGTCACGGCCGGCCGGGCCCGGCACCCGCAAGCCGCCCGCCTACCGGGCGCTCGCCGACGGCATCAGGGTGCTCGTCCTCGAAGGCCGCGTCCCGGTGGCGGCCAGGCTGCCCGCCGAGCGGGAACTGGCGGTCGCGCTCGCGGTGAGCCGCACCACGGTGGCCGCCGCCTACGAGGCGCTGCGCACCGAAGGGTTCCTGGAATCCCGCCGCGGCGCGGGCAGCTGGACCGCGGTCCCGGCCGGCAATCCGCTGCCCGCCCGCGGCCTCGAACCACTGCCGCCCGAGACCCTCGGCTCGATGATCGACCTCGGCACCGCGGCCCTGCCCGCCCCGGAACCCTGGCTCACCCGCTCCGTCCAGGGGGCGCTCGAGGAGTTGGCGCCGTACGCGCACACCCACGGCGACTACCCGGCCGGGCTCCCTGCGCTGCGCCAGAGGCTCGCCGACCGCTACACCGAGCAGGGCATCCCGACCATGCCCGAGCAGATCATGGTGACCACCGGGGCGATGGGCGCCATGGACGCCATCTGCCACCTCTTCGCCGGGCGCGGCGAGCGCATCGCCGTCGAGTCGCCCTCGTACGCCAACATCCTCCAGCTGATGCGCGAGGCCGGCGCCCGGCTGGTGCCGGTCGCGATGGCCGACGGGCTCAGCGGCTGGGACCTGCCCAGGTGGCGGCAGGTGCTGCGCGACGCCGCTCCGCGTATCGCCTATGTGGTGGCGGACTTCCACAATCCGACCGGCGCGCTCGCCGACGAGGACCAGCGGCGCGGTCTGGTGGACGCGGCGCGCTCGGCCGGCACGGTCCTGGTCGTCGACGAGACCATGTCCGAGCTGCTCCTCGACGAGGAGACCGAGATGCCACGCCCGGTCTGTGCCTTCGACCCGGCGGGCAGCACGGTGCTGACGGTGGGCTCGGCGAGCAAGGCGTTCTGGGCGGGGATGCGGATCGGCTGGGTGCGCGCCGCACCCGATGTGATCCGCAGCCTGGTCTCGGCACGGGCCTACGCCGACCTCGGCACCCCTGTCCTCGAACAGCTGGCCGTCAACTGGCTGATGAGCACCGGAGGCTGGGAGGAGGCCGTCGGCATCCGCCGCGCGCAGGCCAGGGAGAACCGGGACGCGCTGGTCGGCGCGGTCCGCAGGGAGCTGCCCGACTGGGAGTTCGACGTGCCGCACGGTGGGCTGACGCTCTGGGTGCGGACGGGCGGGCTCTCCGGCTCGCGGCTCGCCGAGGTCGGTGAGCGGGTCGGGGTCCGGGTCCCCTCCGGGCCCCGGTTCGGGGTCGACGGTGCCTTCGAGGGGTATGTGCGGCTGCCGTTCACGGTCGGCGGCCGGGTGGCCGACGAGGCCGCGCAGCGGCTGGCGGCCGCCGCACGGCTGGTGGAGACCGGCGCGAGCACCGGCACGGACGCCCCGCGCACCTTCGTGGCCTGACTGCCTGGCTGCCTGGCTGCGTGGCTGCCTGGCCATCCGGCTGCCTGACTGCCTAGCTGCGTGACCGCCCTGGCCGCCGTGGCCGCCTGACCGTCGGATCCTCCTGGCCGTTCGGCCGTCCGACTGCGTGGCCGCCCGGCAGCTTGTGGCCTGGCCGGCCGACGCGGCCGCGGTTCTGCTCCCGG